>NZ_JBNRLQ010000013.1:0-120906 GCF_055804875.1 Enterobacter sp. K510
TTGCCAGGCATCAAATAAAGCAAAAAGCCCAGTCGAAAGACTGGGCTTTTTGCTATGGAGCTTTTCTGGAAATAACCGCAAAGCCCAGCCGCCGCGCCGGGCTTTGCGGTTAAAGACGCCAGATTAATGAATAACCTGCGACAAAAACGCTCTCGTACGTTCTGATTTGGGGTTGGCAAAGAAGGTTTCTGGCGGTGCCTGTTCAACGATCTCACCACGATCCATAAAGATCACGCGATCCGCTACGGTACGGGCAAAGCCCATCTCATGGGTCACGCAGAGCATGGTCATACCCGACTCGGCAAGGCCAATCATCGTATCCAGCACCTCTTTCACCATCTCAGGGTCGAGCGCAGAAGTCGGTTCGTCGAACAGCATGATTTTCGGTTTCATACACAGCGAACGAGCAATGGCTACGCGCTGTTGCTGCCCGCCGGAAATCTGCCCCGGAAATTTATGGGCATGTTCAGCAATACGCACGCGTTCAAGATAATGCATCGCCAGTGCTTCCGCTTCCTTCTTCGGCATTTTACGCACCCAGATCGGTGCCAGCGTGCAGTTCTGTAAAACCGTCAGATGCGGGAACAGGTTGAAATGCTGGAACACCATGCCCACTTCCTGACGCACCTTTTCGATATTACGGATGTCCTCGTTAAGCTCAATCCCATCCACCACAATCCGGCCTTGCTGATGCTCTTCCAGATGGTTGATACAGCGGATCGTGGTGGATTTCCCTGAACCCGACGGCCCGCAGAGGACAATACGTTCACCCTGTTTGACCTCAAGGTTGATATTTTTCAGCACGTGAAACTGCCCGTACCATTTATTCACATTGTCGAGCGTAATCATCGCATCGTCAGACTGCATAATCATATTACTCATGGTTTTCCTCAGTGCGCTGTACGCCCGGTGTTGAAACGCTTCTCCAGATGCTGGCTGTAGCGTGACATGCTAAAACAGAAAATCCAGTAAACCAGCGCGGCAAAGACATAGCCCTCGGTCGACATGCCCAGCCATGCCGGATCGACCGTGGCCTGCTGCACGCTGCTGAACAGATCAAAAAGCCCGATGATGATCACCAGACTGGTATCTTTAAATAGCGCGATAATGGTATTAACCAGACCCGGGATCACCAGTTTCAGCGCCTGCGGCAATATGACCAGCCCCTGTGTTTTCCAGTAACCAAGAGCCAGCGATTCCGCCGCTTCATACTGACCCTTCGGCAATGCCTGAAGCCCGCCGCGTACCACTTCCGCCACATAAGCCGACTGAAAAAGCACCACGCCAACCAGCGCACGGATGAGCTTATCTATGCTTGTTCCTTCAGACATAAATAGCGGCAGCATCACTGATGACATAAACAGCACGGTGATCAGCGGCACACCACGCCAGAACTCGATAAACACCACCGACAGGATCCGCACCACCGGCATTTTTGAACGTCGACCTAAGGCCAGTAAAATGCCCAACGGCAAAGCGCCGGCGATACCGACCGCGGCGATGATCAGCGTCAGCGTTAATCCGCCCCATTGACGGGTTTCCACCCGCTCAAGCCCTAAAAATCCGCCATATAACAACCACCACACCACGACCGGATAGACGACCGCCCAGCAGGCGATATAACGGCCACGCCTGGGCAGCGTTTTCAAAAACATTGGTGCGATAGAGAGCAGACCAAGGATTAAAGCAACATTGATCCGCCAGCGCTGTTCATGGGGGTAAAGGCCATACATAAACTGCCCAAACCGCTGATGGATAAATACCCAGCAGGCGCCTTCTTTCGTACAATCCGCGCGGGTCGTTCCCACCCAGTTTGCCTGGAATATCAGCCAGTTAAGCAATGGCGGGATCAGCTCCCACATCAGCCACAGGCAGAACAGCGTCAGCAGTGTGTTTGACCAGCTGGAGAAAAGGTTCTTACGTACCCAAAGTAAATAACGCCCTGTCCCGGTACTGACCGGACGCGGCGAGTGAGACACAATAGCTTTTGTCATCACGGATCCTTAGCGTTCAATCAGCGCAATGCGGCGGTTATAGATATTCATCAGCAACGAAATACCGAGACTGATAATCAGGTATACCGACATAGTGATGGCGATAGTTTCAATTGCCTGGCCTGTCTGGTTCAGGACGGTTCCCGCGAAAAGCGACACCATGTCCGGATAACCAATCGCCGCCGCCAGAGATGAGTTTTTGACGATATTAAGATACTGGCTGGTTAATGGCGGGATGATCACCCGCAGCGCCTGCGGGATGATCACCTGCCGTAGCGTTACCGGATGCGGCAGGCCAAGCGAACGCGCCGCTTCGTGCTGCCCGTGCGGTACTGACTGAATACCCGCGCGGATAATCTCGGCAATAAAGGCGGAGGTATAGACTGACAGGGCCAGCGTCAATGCTGCCAGTTCCGGGATCAGCGCCATTCCGCCACGGAAGTTAAAACCGCGCAGTTCCGGCACATCCCAGTGCAGGGCCGCCCCGAAAATCATGTGCGCCAGCAGTGGCAATGCGATGAAAAGACCAAGTGCAACCGGCCATGTGCGGCGTAGTTGCCCGGTTTTGATCTGATGCGTTTTATTAAAGCGGAACAGGCCAACCGACAGGACAACTGCCAGCGCGACTGCCGCGATAAAAGCCAGCAGCCCTTCACCTGTTTGCGGCGCGGGAATATAGAGACCACGATTGCTCAAAAACGCCAGGTCGAACGCGCTTACCGCCTGGCGTGGCCCCGGAAGATTACGCAGTACCGCAAAGTACCAGAAGAAGATCTGTAATAACGGCGGAATATTGCGGAACGTCTCGATGTAAATAGTCGACAGTTTACGCAGCAGCCAGTTTTCCGACAGTCGTGCAAGCCCCAGAAAGAAGCCCAGAAATGAGGCAAAAACAATGCATAGCGCCGATACCAGCAGCGTATTAAGCAAACCGACCAGGAACACCCGGCCATAAGTATCGCCCTGCTCATAATCGATAAGATGCTGAACAATGCCGAAACCGGCGCTGCGATCGAGGAAGGCAAAACCTGACGTGATGCCACGGTTGCTCAGATTGGTAACGGTATTGTGTATCAGGTAAATAGCCACGCCGACGACAGCCAGCACGGCGATAATCTGAAACAGCCAGGCGCGAACCGCAGGGTTGGAGAAGGAAAACGATCCTTTAACGGTTGGGCGGCGATGGGACATAAGAAAACCTCGGTAGCCATGACTCTGGACCGGACACCGCAAAGGCGGTGTCCGTTACTGCAAAATACAAAATGTCAGGTCTTAACGTACTGGCGGAGCGTACTGAATACCGCCGTTATTCCAGAGGTTGTTCTGACCACGTTTGATTTTCAGTGGGCTTTCAGAACCCACATTACGTTCGAACACTTCCGCATAGTTACCGACTTTCTTGATGATGTTATAAGCCCATTTGTTATCAAGCTTCAGATCCTTGCCGTAATCACCCTCTTTGCCCAGCAGATGCGCCATATCAGGCGTGGCCGGATTCGCCGCTTTCTCATCGACGTTTTTAGAGGTAACACCCATCTCTTCCGCATTCAGCATGGCGAACAGCGTCCAGCGCACAATGGAGAACCACTCATCATCACCGCGGCGAACCACCGGGCCCAGCGGCTCTTTAGAAATCACTTCCGGCAGAACAATCCACTCGCCCGGCGTGCTCAGCTTAATGCGCAGCGCATAGAGCTGAGACTGGTCGGAGGCCAGCGTATCGCAACGACCTGATTCCAGCGCCTTGGCGGATTCATCAGAACGGTCAAAGGTCACCGGCGTATAGTTCATTTTGTTGGATTTGAAATAATCCGCCACGTTCAGCTCGGTGTCTGTACCTGCCTGAATACAGACGGTGGCACCATCCAGCTCTTTGGCGCTTTTAAGGCCCGCTTTGTTGTGGGTCAGGAAGCCGATACCGTCATAGTAAGTGACTCCGGTAAAGGACATTCCCATGCCTGCATCACGAGAGGAGGTCCAGGTCGTATTACGTGAGAGTACATCCACTTCACCCGACTGCAGCGCAGTGAAGCGCTCTTTTGCCGTCAGCGGGGTATATTTTACTTTTGTATCATCGCCGAAAACGGCAGCCGCAACGCCACGGCACACATCCACATCAATACCGCTAAATTTACCGTTGGCGTCTGCATAAGAGAAACCCGGCAACCCGTCACTAATACCGCACTGCACAAAACCTTTTTTCTTTACCGCATCCAGAGTGGCACCAGCATGGGCCTGATTAGCAACAGCAAACAGCGCACCGGCAGCGGCCAGGCTGGCGATCATCATCTTTTTCATAATGCATCCTGTGTGGCGAAATTATCGTTATATGAAGGCGTCCGGGAAACGCCTGAAACCTGTCTGTGGCTTTGGCCATACTTTGTAAAGCAAAGGTAGTGCCAGGTTTTACGCGTGAAAAAATTAATGCAGAACGCCCGTAATAAGGAGAGTGTAGACAGGGAAAAATAAAATCAGCGCACTGGATTGGTGCGAAATTAAAACCTGTGCCACAAATCAGAGCAAAATAAATTCATAGCAGACGAACCATTGGCGGGATGAATCATTTATACAGGAAAGGGGGATGAAAATAATGACCCAAAGTAAGAGGTAATTTTAACAATGTTGATGGATTGCACCGGACGGGAGCAAAAAGCAGGCGTACACCGGCACGCCTGCGAGAAGATTATTTGGTGAGAGCGACGATACCCAGGGTCACGCCAGCAATGGCCGCAGCGCCGCCTGCGATAGCGCCTGCCGTTTCCCAGTTATCCTGCGTGGTGCCTTTCATGCAGGTATTAGTGTGCACCAGGCGGCCCTGATCGTCATAGACGGGGACACAAGGGGAATCGTGAGCACACCCGGCCAGTACGGAAGACAACAGTGCAATGGCAATTAATTTTTTCATGATCACAATTACCTCTTTTGCGTGAATGCGCTCATTCTACCACTGGTTGTTGTGCCCTCCTGCGACTGGAGTTTTACAAAGCATGTCGAATGTAAAAAGCGTGGAGATAAAGCCGCCAGAATGATGAGATTATGGAGAAATAGAGGATGTGCGCAGGGACAATGATGTACATGAGTGAGGGTTTACCGGCGCAGAGGGCGTAAGGCGAAGCGATGCCAGCAGTCCGTCCACCAGCGACGGAGCCAGTCTGTCGAGATCAAAGCTTTTGTCCGTCATGAGCCAGTTTTTGATGATACCGCTCAGGTAGGCCTGAATAATAATCATCGCCAGGTCAATATTACAGTTCAGAAACCCTGGGTTTTCTTTTACGCATTTATTCAACATCTGCAAAACATGTTCATGATTAAACAACAGACGCTCGCGTATCTCTGTTTCTGATGTCAGCTCTTTTGTAAACTCGCATTTATGGTAAAGAATTTCCACAAGCGCCTGTTCCAGCGGATCCTGAGCAATCAGCCGTAAACCTTCTATTAGTGATTCTCGTAATATTATTTCGGCAGATGCGTCCGAATGTAACTTAATTTTATCGGCTATTTTATCCCGCACCGGTAATTGCTCTTGCCAGATAGCGTTAAATAATTGTGATTTATTTTCAAAATGCCAGTAAATAGCGCCACGTGTTACTTGCGCCGCATGGGCTATATCATCCAGCGATGTGCCAGAGAATCCTTGTTGAGAAAAGGTTAAAATGGCGGTGTCAATTAATAACTGCCGTGTTTTTAAGGCATCCTCTTTCGTTCTTTTTGCCATGAATAATAACTATGCTGAATGATGGGTTACATTTGCTAAATGAAATTTCCGCAAAAAATTGAATTTGTATCCTTGCATTTTTCTACTATTCATTCAACATGTCGAGGCTATTTTTATTGCCGTCCTCTTTATATTCATCGCATAAATATAAAGAGGGATGTTTTTATTTTAGTGCTGACGCGGGTCGGTGAATGCGAACAGATATAAGGTGAACCGCTACCATGGCTAAGTTCTTTATTGATAGGCCTATATTCGCCTGGGTGCTGGCGATTATTTTGATGCTGGCTGGCGCGCTGGCGGTCATCAACCTTCCGGTTGCACAATATCCTACGATCGCACCGCCTGCTATCGCTATTAATGCCACCTATCCCGGCGCTGATGCGCAAACGGTCCAGGATACCGTTACCCAGGTGATAGAACAAAATATGAATGGCCTGGATAATCTGATGTATATGTCGTCCACCAGCGATTCTGCCGGCAGCGTGTCCGTCACCTTAACCTTTAAATCCGGCACCGATGCCGATATCGCCCAGGTTCAGGTGCAGAACAAACTGCAACTTGCTATGCCATTATTGCCCCAGGAAGTGCAGCAACAGGGGATCAACGTTAAGAAATCAAGCAGCACCTTTTTGATGGTAATGGGTTTTATCTCGGAAGATGGCAGCATGACGCAGGATGATATTGCCGATTTTATCTCGTCAAATATTAAGGATCCTGTCAGCCGTACTGAAGGGGTGGGCGACGTTCAACTCTTTGGCGCGCAATATGCGATGCGCATCTGGCTGGATCCAAACAAACTCAATGAATATCAGCTCACTACTGTGGATGTGGTGAATCAGATCAAAGCCCAGAACAGCCAGATTGCCGCCGGGCAGTTGGGCGGCACGCCATCCCTGGCAAATCAGCAGATTAATGCCTCAATCATCGCGCAGACGCGATTGCGCACGCCGGAGCAGTTTGGCCGTATTACGTTAAAAGTCTTGTCCAGCGGCGCACGGGTACAACTTAAAGACGTCGCACGCATTGAGCTGGGCGGCGAGAACTACAACGTTATCGCCCGGTATAACGGTAAACCGTCAGCGGGTCTGGGCATCAAACTCGCAACAGGCGCTAACGCGCTGGATGCTGCCGATGCGGTGAAACAGCAGATGGCCCATCTGCAGCCCTACTTTCCTCACGGCCTGAAACTGGTTTACAGCTACGACACCACTCCTTTTATCAAGATCTCCATCCGGGAAGTCTTCAAAACGCTGTTTGAAGCCATCGTGCTGGTGTTTCTTGTCATGTATCTGTTTTTACAGAATCTGCGGGCCACGCTTATCCCTACTATTGCGGTGCCCGTAGTGTTACTGGGGACCTTTGCCATACTGGCGGCGTTTGGCTATTCGATTAATACACTGACCATGTTTGGTATGGTGTTAGCCATCGGCCTGCTGGTGGACGACGCTATCGTGGTGGTGGAAAACGTAGAACGCGTGATGGTCGATGAAGGATTGTCGCCCAAAGAGGCGACGCAAAAGTCGATGTCGCAAATACAGGGCGCGCTGGTGGGCATCGCCATGGTGCTGTCGGCGGTATTCGTCCCGATGGCGTTTTTTGGCGGTTCAACCGGGGTGATCTACCGGCAGTTCTCCATCACCATCGTTTCTGCCATGGCGCTGTCCGTGCTGGTGGCGCTTATTTTAACGCCCGCGCTCTGCGCCACCCTGTTAAAACCCACCGCCCACGGCACGACTAACCGGATGTTTGGCTGGTTTAACCGGCTGTTTGAACAAAGTACCCAGCACTACACCGGCAGCGTACAGAAACTGCTAAGCCGTACCGGCCGCTACATGGTGCTTTATGTGGTGATTGTCGTGGGCATGGCCTGCTTATTCCTTCGTTTGCCGACCTCCTTTTTACCCGAAGAAGATCAGGGGGTCTTCCTGACGATGGTCACGCTGCCTGCTGGCGCCGCCCAGGATCGCACAGAAAAAATCATGCAGGAAGTTACGCGTTACTACCTGACGAATGAAAAAAACAATGTGGATTCCGTATTTACAGTGACGGGGTTTGGACTCAACGGCAAAGGGCAAAACAACGGCCTGGCCTTTATTCGCTTAACAGACTGGGCGCAGCGCGAGGGCGAGGAGAATCGCGTTGAGGCGATAGTTGCGCGTGCCACGCATGCGTTTCGCAGTATCAAAGACGGAATGGTTTTTGCGTTTAATCTTCCGGCCATTACCGAGCTGGGCACTGCTACCGGGTTCGACTTTGAACTGATCGATCAGGCGGGGCTGGGGCATGTAGAGTTAACCAAAGCGCGTAATGAACTGCTGAAGAAAGTGGCCCAGCGCCCGGACATGCTGGTGCGTACACGGCCTAATGGTCTGGAAGATATGCCGCAATTCAAACTGAATGTCGATCAGGAAAAAGCACAGGCGCTCGGCGTCTCACTTACGGATATCAACAAGACCATTGCCACCGCCCTGGGCAGCACTTACGTGAATGATTTCGTCGATAACGGTCGTGTGAAAAAAGTCTACGCGCAGGCCGATGCACCTTATCGCATGATGCCGGATGACATTAATCGCTGGTTTGTACGCAGCCGTAACGGCGAAATGGTGCCCTTTTCAAGTTTCACCAGCGCCAACTGGATCCAGGGATCGCCGCGTCTTGAGCGCTACAACGGTTTGCCAGCGATGGAAATTCTGGGTGAGGCCGCGCCGGGTAAAAGCAGCGGTGAAGCCATGAAGATGATGGAGGCGTTCGCCGCCACGCTGCCTGACGGGATTGGCTTCGACTGGACGGGGATGTCTTATCAGGAGCGTTTATCCGGCAATCAGGCGCCCGCGTTATATGGGATCTCATTAATGGTGGTGTTCCTGTGTCTGGCCGCGCTTTATGAAAGCTGGTCGATTCCCTTTTCCGTCATGCTGGTTGTGCCGCTTGGTGTGGTTGGCGCGCTACTGGCGGCCAGCTGCCGTGGCCTGAGTAACGACGTCTATTTCCAGGTTGGCCTGCTGACCACAATTGGTTTGTCGGCAAAGAATGCCATTTTGATCGTCGAATTTGCCAGGGATCTGATGGATAAAGAGCGCAAAAGTTTAATCGACGCCACCCTGGAAGCCGTGAAAATGCGTTTGCGTCCGATCCTTATGACGTCACTTGCCTTTATCCTTGGCGTAATGCCGCTGGTGCTCAGTACAGGTGCGGGCAGCGGCGCGCAAAATGCGGTTGGGACCGGCGTAATGGGCGGTATGGTATCCGCGACCTTACTGGCGATATTTTTTGTACCAGTATTCTTCGTTGTTATTCGCCGACGCTTTACCAATAATCCCTGAATATATTCACCAAGGTTATTTATATAAATAATCTTATACAACGGGTTTATATTTAAAGGGGCTTGCTGCGTGAAAAGTGCGATATTTATTTTGTGGCTTTAGTTTTAAGTGCCATTATTTGTGGATTCTGTTGCGGTGTCATTTACATAAAGAGTGGATTGTTTGTAGGATACCCGGCCCGCTGGTTTTATTTTTCTACCTGCTTTGCGGCTTTTGCCGCGCATTGTGTTTTGAGGAACTGCAATGAATAAATTTGGTGAATGTATTCGCCTTTCGTCAGTCATTATTATGTCAATCGGCTTGCTTGGCGGTTGTAACGATAATGAAAGCGCGCCAGCTAAAATACCGGATCCAGAAGTCAGCGTCTGGCAGGTTAAAGCAGCCCCTCTGGCGGTGACGACAGAATTACCCGGACGAACCGAGGCATTCCGTATTGCAGAGGTACGCCCGCAGGTCAGCGGAATTATTCTCAAACGTAATTTTGTTGAAGGTAACGATATTACCGCTGGCGACTCGCTGTATCAGATTGATCCGGCAACCTATCAGGCAGCCTTAGCCAGCGCGCAGGGTGAATTAGCCAAAGCGGAAGCCGCCGCCAGTATGGCGCATTTAACGGTGAAACGTTATGTACCCCTGGTAGGGACGCAATACGTCAGTCGTCAGGAATATGACACCGCCGTTGCCAGCGCTCGCCAGGCCGACGCCAGCGTTCAGGCGGCAAAAGCCGCCGTGGAAACGGCACGTATTAATCTGGCCTATACCCGCGTCAGTTCTCCTATCAGCGGACGTATCGGTAAATCTGCCGTCACCGAAGGCGCGCTGGTGACCAATGGTCAGACGACGGCGCTGGCCACCGTGCAGCAAATCGATCCGATTTATGTGGATGTTACGCAGTCCAGCAGCGACTTCATGCGTCTGAAGCAGGCAGTAGAACAGGGCAACCTGCGCAAACAGGATGGCAAAGCAGAGGTGGAACTGCTTACAGAAAACGGTCAGGTCTATCCGTTAAAAGGGTCGCTGGCATTCTCTGATATTACCGTCGATCAGAGCACCGGCTCGATCACCATCCGCGCGGTTTTCCCTAATCCCGATCACACGCTGCTTCCGGGAATGTTTGTGCGCGCGCGCCTGGATGAAGGCATCCAGCCACAAGCTATTCTGGTGCCGCAGCAGGGCGTAACCCGTAATGCTCGCGGCGATGCCACCGTCATGCTGGTGAATGACAAAAGCCAGGCAGAGCAGCGCAACGTCGTGGCGACACAGGCGATTGGCGACAAATGGCTCATTTCTGAGGGGCTAAAAGAGGGTGACAAGGTCATTGTCAGCGGCTTGCAGCGTGCGCGCCCTGGCACCCATGTGACTATCGTGCCTGCTTCATCAGGTGAGTAAAAAACGCGTTGCAGTAATCGCGCTTACGCAGTGAGAGTCGTAAAAGATGTCGAAGTTTTTTATTGATCGTCCGATTTTTGCCTGGGTGCTGTCGATCATACTGATGATTGCGGGTGTACTGGCAATCATGCAATTACCTGTAGCGCAGTATCCGACTATTGCACCGCCCGCCATCGCCATCAGCGCCTCCTATCCGGGGGCCGATGCGCAAACGGTGCAGGATACCGTCACTCAGGTTATTGAACAGAACATGAATGGCATCGATAACCTGATGTATATGTCCTCAACCAGCGATTCCGCAGGCGGCGTCACCATCACCCTGACGTTTAAATCCGGAACTGAGCCGGATATTGCTCAGGTACAGGTGCAGAACAAACTGCAACTGGCGATGCCGCTTTTGCCTCAGGAAGTGCAGCAGCAGGGGATTAGCGTTGAGAAAGCCAGTAGTAGCTTCCTGATGGTCGTGGGCTTTACCTCTGAAAACAAAAGCCTGAACCAGGACGATATTTCTGACTATGTCGCCTCTAACGTAAAAGATGCTATTAGCCGTACCAATGGCGTCGGCGACGTACAGCTTTTTGGTGCGCAGTATGCGATGCGTATCTGGCTGAACGCCGATATGCTGAATAAATACCGTCTGACGGCGGTGGATGTCGTCAACCAGCTTAAAGTACAAAACGACCAGATTGCCGCCGGGCAGCTGGGCGGAACGCCTTCTGTTCCCAATCAGCAACTCAACGCTTCTATCATTGCGCAAACGCGCCTGAAAGATCCGCAGCAATTCGGCAACGTGACGCTGCGAGTCAATGCAGATGGCTCACTGGTCCGTCTCAAAGACGTAGCCCGCATTGAGCTGGGCGGCGAGAATTACAACACCGTGACGAAAATCAACGGTCAGGACGCCGCGGCGATAGGTATCAAACTGGCGACAGGGGCAAACGCTCTTGATACCGCAAGCGCCATCAAGAACAAATTGCAGGAGCTTGCTCCTTATTTTCCGCAGGGTATGCAGGTTGTTTATCCGTATGACACCACGCCCTTCGTGCAGATTTCCATTCACGAAGTGATCAAAACCCTGTTCGAAGCCATCATCCTGGTTTTCCTGGTGATGTACCTTTTCCTGCAAAATATCCGCGCCACGCTGATCCCGACCATCGCCGTGCCGGTTGTGTTGCTGGGCACCTTTGCCGTCCTCTCTGCTTTTGGCTATTCGATTAACACGCTCACCATGTTCGGGATGGTGCTGGCGATCGGCCTGCTGGTCGACGACGCCATTGTCGTCGTGGAGAACGTTGAGCGTGTAATGGTAGAGGATCACCTGCCGCCGCGAGAAGCCACCCAGAAATCAATGGAACAGATCCAGGGCGCGCTGGTGGGCATCGCCATGGTGCTGTCGGCGGTTTTCATTCCAATGGCATTTTTTGGCGGTTCAACGGGTGAAATTTATCGTCAGTTCTCGATCACTATCGTGTCAGCAATGGCCCTGTCGGTACTGGTTGCGCTGATTCTCACGCCGGCGTTATGCGCCACGCTGCTTAAGCCCGTCGATCCCCATGCCCATGGTGATAAAAAAGGCTTTTTCGGCTGGTTCAACCGTTTGTTTGAACGTTGCACCAGCCATTACACCGACAGCGTTGGCGGCATTATCAGAAGTACCGGGCGTTACCTGCTGGTGTATTTCCTGATTGTGGTGGGCATGGCGGTGCTGTTTTTACGCTTACCGACGTCCTTTCTGCCGGACGAAGATCAGGGCGTCTTTATGACCATGGTGCAACTGCCAGCCGGGGCAACCCAGGCACGTACGCAGAAGGTGCTCGATCAGGTGACCGATTACTACCTGAACGATGAAAAAGCGAACGTGAATTCGGTGCTGACGGTGAATGGTTTTAGTTTTAGCGGTCAGGGGCAGAACTCGGGGATTGCCTTTATCAGTCTTAAACCATGGGAAGAGCGTCCAGGCAAAGAAAACGCCGTAGAGGGCATTGTCGCGCGCGCCACAAAAGCCTTCAGCCGTATTCAGGATGGCCAGGTGTTCCCCTTTAACCTGCCGCCGATTGTTGAACTTGGCACGGCGACAGGGTTTGACTTCGAGCTTATCGATCAGGCCAACCTTGGGCATGATGCGCTGACCAAAGCACGTAACCAGCTGCTGGAAATGGTGCAGCAGCATCCTGATAAACTGGTGCGCGTACGGCCTAACGGACTTGAAGATACGCCGCAGTTCAAACTTGAAGTGGATATTGAAAAAGCCCAAGCCTTAGGTATCGATCTTTCTGATGTTAATCAGACGATCTCAATTGCGCTGGGGGGATCCTACGTTAATGACTTTATCGATCATGGACGCGTGAAAAAAGTCTACGTTCAGGCCGATGCGAAATTCCGTATGCTGCCGGGGGATATTAATAATCTCTACGTGCGCAGCAGCAACGGAGAAATGACGCCCTTCTCCTCGTTTACCACCTCAAGTTGGGTTTACGGCTCACCGCGGCTCGAACGTTTTAATGGTCTGCCATCTATGGAGATCCTGGGGGAGGCCGCCCCCGGCAAGAGTTCGGGTGACGCCATGCTGTTGATGGAACAAATGGCCTCCCGGCTGCCCGCCGGGATAGGTTACGACTGGACGGGTATGTCATATCAGGAACGTTTGTCCGGCAACCAGGCGCCCGCGTTATACGCTATTTCGCTGATCGTTGTCTTCCTGTGCCTGGCGGCACTCTATGAGAGCTGGTCAATCCCGTTTTCCGTCATGCTGGTGGTGCCGCTTGGCGTGATTGGCGCCTTGCTGGCGGCGATGATGCGCGGCATGAATAACGATGTCTATTTCCAGGTCGGCCTGTTAACCACTATTGGCCTGTCGGCGAAAAACGCCATTCTGATCGTGGAGTTTGCCAAAGATCTGATGGATAAAGAAGGCAAGGGCGTGATTGAAGCGACGCTGGACGCGGTGCGTATGCGTCTTCGTCCGATCCTGATGACCTCGCTGGCATTCATTCTGGGCGTCATGCCGCTGGTGATCAGCTCCGGCGCAGGCAGCGGTGCGCAAAACGCCGTGGGTACCGGGGTGCTGGGGGGGATGTTGACCGCCACGCTGCTGGCGATCTTCTTTGTGCCGGTATTCTTTGTGGTCGTACGGCAGTTTTTCACGAAAAAAGCCAGATAACGGCTAAGCGGCCCTGGCCTGGTTCACAGGCCGGGGCTTTTTTATTCGCCAGTACGACCCAACTGTGCGGCTTCCTGAGCGGAAACCGGCCTGCCGAGCAGAAAACCCTGCAGAGTGTTGCAGCCCAGTTCCGTCAGGAAGGTCTGCTGTGCCTCGGTTTCCACGCCCTCTGCGACAATTTTCAGATCCAGCGTTTTCGCCAGCGCTACAATGGCTGAAACGATGGTCGCATCATCGCCGTCACCGTTAAGCTCCTTCACAAAAGCGCGATCAATTTTGAGTTCGCAGGCGGGCAGACGTTTCAGATACAACAGGCTGGAGTAGCCGGTACCAAAATCATCAATGGACGCTTTGACTCCGGCATGCGTAAGCTCAGTCAGAATACGCACGCTCTCTTCCGGATTGCTCATCGCCGTGGTTTCGGTGACTTCAAGGATCAGGTCCCCCGGCGTCACCTGATAGCGTTGCAGGCAGTCCATCACGTGTTCCACCAGTCCGGGTTGCTCGAATTGCAGGGTGGATAAATTGACCGCCATCGACCATGAGGTATTCCCCAGGAGATGCCATTCCCGCAGCTGCCGGCAGGCCTCATCGATCACCCAATTGCCGATAGGAATGATCAGCCCGGTCTTTTCGGCCAGCGGAAGAAACACGTCAGGGGTTAACAGACCGCGCTTACTATGCTGCCAGCGCAGAAGCGCTTCAAAGCCGACCACCGGTCCGGTGGGGGCATGGAATTTAGGCTGATAAACCAGACGTAGCTCGTTACGCTCCAGCGCCTGCCACAAATCATTGACCAGTTGTAACTGCGCCTGCGCCAGCGTATTCATTGACGGCTGGAAAAAATGATACCCGTTACGCCCCATGCGTTTAGTGTGATACATCGCCGCATCGGCATTGAACATCAACTCGCGCTCATTTTCACCATCGTGAGGAAAAAGAGCGATACCGACACTGAGTGTGACCACCATTTCATAGGGATCAAGAGTAAAAGGACGATCAACCGCCCGTACCAGTTCACTGGCAAGCGACGCGGCTTCGTCCGGCGCGCTGACTTCAGCCAGCAATACAAATTCATCGCCGCCGATACGCGCCAGGGTGTACTGGCCTTTAAGCGGATGCTTCAGGCGTTCGGTAACGGCGATCAGCAACCGATCCCCCACGTCGTGACCATAGGCATCGTTCACCGCTTTAAAGCCATCCAGATCCATAAACATCAGGGCAAAAAAGCTCCCTTCACGTCTCGCCTTGCGGATCGCCTGATCCAGACGGTCTTCCAGCAATACGCGGTTAGGTAAACGGGTCAACGTATCATGCAGCGCCAGTTGCGCAAGCTCGCGGTTGGCCTCTGCAAGTGATAAGGCAAGCAGAGAGGTGCGCGCCTGTAGTCGTGCATCCAGCATCGAGACCAGCAACGTGATCCCCAGAATGGAAAGTGCGACAACGCTGACAAGAACTGCCAGCCAGTTGCCGTTAACGCCATCATGCATCATCGGGTGCTGATGCGGGAAAATCGCCGCCCGCATACCGGTATAGTGCATCCCGGCGATGGCCAGCCCCATCAGAATGGCGGCGCCCGCGCGCATTTGCGCAACCTGTGCCGCTTCGTGGCGCAAACGGAAAGTCAGCCACAGGGCAGCCCAGGAGGCGACAAAAGCAATCACCAGCGACAGGGCAACCCAGCGCATATCCCAGACGATCGGCGGTGAAACCTGTAACGCCGCCATACCGGTATAGTGCATGGCGGAGATGCCCGCGCCCATCACCAGCGAACCCGGGAGTAAACGACGCTGATGCAGGTTGGGTTTGCTTACCAGCCACAGCGCAAACAGGGAGGCACTAAAGGCGATCAGCATTGACAGGGCGGTCATGCCGGGGGCGTAGTTCATGTGCATGGTGAGTTCCATCGACAGCATGCCGATGAAGTGCATCGCCCAGATGCCGATCCCCATGGAGAAACTCCCGCCGATAAGCCACACCCATGCGGTTTTGCCCTGGCTGCTGGTCACGCGTCCTGCCATATTAAGTGCGGTATACGCGGCGAGAATGGCCACGACAAAAGAAATTACAACCAGGACATGGTCGTATTGGCTTACCAGCATGATGTCATCAACTCGTTTACGCTAAGGCGTCGTATTTTGTCTACAGAACAGGCGGAAAGGGCGAGACATTATCATTGTCTGCAAAGGGCGCAAAGGGATTTAAATCCATGATATTAAGAGGGGATAACGACAGTTTCGCTTAAAATCGCCGACGATCAATTACTCCAGCTCGGAACAGTTCACCAGCTTTAACGGATTAACGGAGTTCATGTTGCGGCATTTATCCACTTCAGTGGTGACCAGCTCAACCCAGAACATTAACAGCCCGTCAAACAGGAAAACGGTGACGGCAAATACAATCAGCCAGCCATATTTACGCAACATATTGTTTGTTCACTCTTTCGCCGATTTGGTGCTGGAAATATACACGAAATCCCGGCTAATGAAAGAATGACAAGCAGGGTTTTTTACCGCTGTTTCAGGCAATAAAAAAGGCGCTTCCCCATGCCGGTAAGCGCCTTTTTAAACAAGCAATCAACTGATTAGTATCAGTTCATGCCGTATTTTTTCAATTTCTTACGCAGAGTGCCACGGTTGATGCCCATCATCAGAGCAGCGCGCGTTTGGTTACCGCGGGTGTATTGCATCACCATGTCCAACAATGGCTGTTCAACTTCAGCCAATACCAGCTCATACAGATCACTCACATCCTGACCATTCAGTTGAGCAAAATAGTTCTTCAGTGCCTGTTTTACCGAGTCACGCAGAGGTTTTTGAGTTACCTGGTCCTGAGAGTTAACGGTAGAAACGGTCAGTACGTCAGAATTTACGCGTTGTTCGAACATAGTTCTGTCAGCTCTTTATTTCTGTTTACGCAAAATTTTCGAAGTATGCCTCCAACGCCTCCAGCTGTTCGCTGGCGTCTTCAATGGCGTTGAATGTGCGCCGAAACTGGTCATCTGGAGCGTGCTCCTGGAGATACCAGGATACGTGTTTCCGCGCAATTCGATAACCCTTTGCCTGACCGTAAAAGTCATGCAGTTCCCGAATATGCGCACAAAGCAAGCGCTTCACCTCTGCCAGAGGCAGGGGAGGAAGCAGCTCCCCAGTGTCCAGATAGTGCTGGATTTCCCGAAAGATCCAGGGTCTTCCCTGAGCCGCGCGACCTATCATCAGAGCATCAGCCCCTGTATAGTCGAGCACAGCTCTGGCTTTAAGCGGGTCAGTAATGTCGCCATTCGCGATAATCGGAATGGAAACTTTCTGCTTAACTGCCCGAATACTGCTGTATTCCGCGTCTCCGTTGAACAAACAGGCGCGAGTGCGTCCATGAATGGTCAGAGCCTGGATACCACAATCTTCAGCCAGTTGGGCAATTTCTACGCAGTTACGGTGTTCTGGCGCCCAACCCGTGCGAATCTTGAGCGTAACAGGAACGTCCACAGCCGCTACCACCGCAGTCAGGATAGACTTCACCAGATCTGGATGCTGCAAAAGGGCTGAACCTGCCAGCTTGCGATTCACCTTTTTAGCCGGGCAACCCATATTAATATCAATAATCTGGGCACCGCTTTCCACGTTGATACGTGCGGCTTCCGCCATTTCTTCAGGTACGCTACCAGCGATCTGCACTGTACGAATACCTGGCTCATCAATGTGCACCATACGTAAGCGTGATTTATCACTTTCCCAGACCTGAGGGTTAGATGACATCATCTCGGATACGGTAAGTCCCGCTCCCATCTCGTAGCACAACGTCCTGAATGGCCTGTCAGTGATGCCAGCCATTGGCGCTGCGATCAGGCGATTTCTGAGCTGGTGGTGTCCGATTCGCATGAGTTAAGAAATGACCATACTGTGACTGCAAGGCGGCGTATATTACGCATTTTTTGCACGAGATGAAAGGCCAAACTTTGAACAATCCACTGTTGCAGATCATTGAATCCGTTATTCATATTGGATTTATCAATAAATTATCATGCGAATCATTGAGTTATGTTAATAGTAATAATTCATGACGTAACTAAAATTCCTTAAATACAGTGAATTTTGCCGCTAAAAAACGGCGGGTTATCTGGTAACTTGCTGTTTTTATAGACACTTCAACTCCAGTAATGCGATCTACCTCTCGTTTTTTTCTGCTCATAAAAGCATCGTTACGCGGTAAGGATTCACGCAATAGTGTGTCGTTATTCGATGATCACCCGACCATGTCCCGGCTGTACAGGACGATTATTTTCATGAGGTAAAACGCGGGTCAGCGTCTTCAGTTGTTCCGCTGAAAGCGAAAGCGGCTCTTTCATAACAAGCCAGCGCACGCCTTCCGTACAGGGCGGCGTGGTGAGCGATCCGCTATAGCGATAGTACATTGTGCGTGCAGGCAGCAGTTTTTTGATGTCGACATCCTGAGTAAGCGCCACGCTCTCGTCCGCCTCGCGCGGCATTTCATGCCACAGCTTCTGGAGTTCATTGTTTGGCGTACCGGTGGTAAACATGACGGCCACGACCGTCGTCTCACCCTGCGCGTTCTGGTGCACCAGATGCATCTCCAGTGGGTAATGCTTACCACCCACCGTATTTTCCGACGGCGCATGGAAATGCAGTTGCCGGAGCATGAACAGCTCGCCGTCTATTTTCACGCTGTTTTTGTTATCGTCGGCAAAGTTGGCCATCACCGTATAGCCTTCATGGCTGAGGCTTATCGGGCTTTGCGGGTAGCGTGGTTTTAGCGGCATAAGACGGGTTTTCATGACCGCTGTAATATCGACAGGCGACTGGTTCATCCCTTTGCTGCACATAAAATAGTCCGGGTTCAGCTCTCCCCAATATTCTGGCGCGCTTTCTCCTTCATAACTCCATTCGTTTGCTGTGGCGCAGGTCGACAGCAGACCCAGCGTGAGGAAAGCCACGCTGCGTAATGCAGTGTTCATAACATTCATCCCATGAATAGTTAATGAAAAAACATATTAAATTTCAATGAAATACCACGTAAATTATAGGCTTATTGACGACGGAAGAAACGACAAAAAATGGGATGGGCAGAGGATAAGCGCAACGCAGCGGAGGACTGCGTTGCGGCAGGGACTTACTTTTTACGACCGGTAATGCGGCACCACTCTTCTTTTTCCACGACGGGATCAAGCGAGAACAGATCGGTATAGGCATCACAAACGCTTTCCGCCTGGCTGGCCAGAATACCGGAAAGGCCCAGCAGACCGCCTTCAACAGGCAGTACGCTGATCAGCGGCGCCAGTTCACGCAGCGGGCCGGCGAGGATGTTCGCCACCACCACATCGGCTTTCATGGTCGCTGGCTGGTCCTGCGGCAGGTACAGCTCCAGACGATCGGCCACGCCATTACGTTCGGCGTTATCACGGCTGGCCTGAATGGCCTGCGGATCGATGTCGATACCAATGGCTTTCGCCGCGCCCAGTTTCAGCGCCGCAATGGCGAGGATGCCGGAGCCGCAACCAAAATCGATCACCGTTTTACCGGTCAGATTCAGGCCATCCAGCCATTGCAGACACAGCGAGGTCGTAGGGTGAGTGCCGGTACCAAAAGCCAGGCCCGGATCCAGCATCACATTGACGGCGTTCACGTCCGGGACATCGCGCCAGCTCGGGCAGATCCACAAGCGCTCACCGAAACGCATCGGGTGGAAGTTTTCCATCCACTCGCGTTCCCAGTCTTTATCTTCCAGCTGTTCGATTTTGTGCGCAAAACCCGCGCCCAGCAGCGGATGCAACGCAAGCAGTGATACCACCTCGTTCATGTCCGTTTCGGCATCAAACAGGCCGATGACGTCCGTGTCACCCCACAGGCGGGTTTCGCCCGGCAGCGGCTCAAACACCGGCGTATCGTGCGTGTCCTGGAAGGTGATAGAGACGGCGCCAGCTTCGAGCAGCGCATCGCTCAGCGCTTCGGCATTCGCCCCGGTTGTATTCAGTTTCAGTTGGATCCACGGCATGGCAAAACTCTTTATTTATCAGATGTAATAACGTGACCTTCCGCAACCGGGCGACCAAACAGGTTCCCGATCAGAAACGCCAGCAAACTCAGTAACAGCGACGGAACAATCGGGTGGAAGCCCAGATATTGTATTTTAAACGTCGCCAGCACGGCATAGAGCACACCGCCCACAATCATCGCGCTAAGCGCCCCGGCCGCATTGGCCCGCTCCCAGTAGAGGCCCAGCACCAGCGGCCACAGGAATACGGCTTCCAGCCCGCCAAAGGCCAGCAGATTAAGCCAGATAATCATCTCTGGTGGACGCCAGGCCGCCAGCAACAGCAAGACGCCAAGGATCAACGTGATCGCCGCCGACATTTTCTTCAGCCGCTTTTCATTATTGATCTGCGCCGGATAGAGATTCAGGTAGAGATCTTTAATGATCGTAGCGGAACTTTGCAGCAACTGTGCGTTGATCGTCGACATGATCGCCGCCATCGGTGCCGCAAGGAAGATCCCCGCCGCAAAAGGAGGCAGCACTTTCATCATCAGCGTTGGGATCACCAGGTCCGGCACGATCAGATCGGGGATCACCGCGCGGCCCAGCGCGCCCGCCAGATGCATACCCAGCATCAGGATCGCCACCACAATGGTGCCGATGATCATACCGCGATGCACCGCTTTGCTGTCTTTATAGGAGATGCAGCGTACCGCCGTATGCGGCAGGCCGATCACCCCAAAGCATACCAGCACCCAGAACGACGTCATAAAGGTAGGGGTCAGAATATCATCCGCACCCTGCGGCGATACCAGTTTTGGGTCGATGCGTTGCAGCGTATCGACGGCGTTACCCAGGCCGCCAGCGGCATGCACCACGCCGACCAGTAGCACGATAGTGCCAATCAGCATCACCATGCCCTGGAGTGTGTCGTTGAGCACGCTGGCGCGGAAGCCGCCGTAGGCGGTATAGAGCGCAATGCTGACGCCAAAAATCAGCAGTCCGGTTTCGTAAGGAATACCGGCCGCCGTTTCCAGCAGACGCGCACCGCCGATAAACTGCACCGCCATCGCGCCCACAAAGGCGACCAGCAGGCTGATACTGGCCAGCCATACCAGCAGGCGGCTCTGATAGCGGCCAAACAGCATATCGTTGAGCGTCACGGCGTTATAACGACGCGCGAGGATGGCGAATTTTTTGCCCAGAATACCCAGCGACAGCCAGACGGCAGGCAACTGGATCATCGCCAGCAGCACCCAGCCGAGACCATATTTGTAAGCCGCCCCCGGCCCGCCAATAAATGAACTGGCGCTGATGTAGGTGGCGGTCAGCGTCATCGCCAGCACGATCCCGCCCATGGAGCGGCTGCCGAGAAAATACTCGTTAAGGAATGAGCCGGCGGCGCGCTTGCGCATGGCATAGACCGACAGGCCAAAGACCACCAGCAAATAGGCGACCAGCGGCAGAATGACTTCAAGCTGCATCGTCGTCCTCCAGGGAAATATCCCGGTAGATAAATTTCACCATCGCCCAGCACAGCAGGATAAATACCAGCGGCAGCAGCAGACAGGACATTTCAAACCAGTGGGGCAATCCGGTGAATCCGGTCGTATCTCCCGGTAAGTAAGCGGTCACTAACCAGGCGGCGAGATAAAGCAGCGTAAGCCAGAGTGCCCAGCGGGCCTCTTTGTGCGCCTGAACGAAACGTGTATCCATTATCGTCCCTCGGGGATCAGAAAGGCGGGGATTGTACCGCAAGAGCGAAAAAGAGAATAAAAAAAAGGCCGGAAATCCGGCCTTTTGCTGCGAGCGCTTAATTACTTCTCATGAAGACCGAGCTTCTTCTCCAGATAGTGGATGTTAGTTCCACCGTGCTGGAAGTTCTCGTCATTCATGATGCGGGTTTGTAGATCAACGTTGGTTTTGATGCCGTCGATGATCAGCTCCTGCAACGCATTTTTCATGCGGGCAATGGCCACGTCGCGGGTTTCACCGAAGCAGATCAGCTTACCGATCATGGAGTCATAATACGGCGGTACGGTATAGCCGGCGTAAATATGCGATTCCCAGCGCACGCCAAAACCGCCTGGCGCATGGAAACGGGTGATTTTGCCCGGGCTTGGCAGGAAGGTGTTCGGATCTTCGGCGTTAATACGGCACTCGACCGCATGACCCTGAACCCGGACGTCTTCCTGTTTGATGGACAGCGGCTGACCTGCGGCAATGCGCAGCTGCTCTTTGATCAGATCCACACCGGTGATCATCTCTGTTACCGGATGTTCAACCTGAATACGGGTGTTCATCTCAATGAAGTAGAACTCGCCGTTTTCGAACAGGAACTCGAAAGTACCCGCGCCACGGTAGCCAATGTCAATACAGGCTTTGGAGCAGCGTTCGCCGATGAATTTACGCAGTTCCGGGGTAATGCCCGGCGCTGGCGCTTCTTCAACAACTTTCTGGTGGCGACGCTGCATGGAGCAGTCACGCTCGGCCAGATAAATGGCGTTACCCTGACCATCTGCCAGCACCTGAATTTCGATGTGGCGAGGGTTTTCCAGGTATTTTTCCATGTACACCATGTCGTTGCTGAATGCTGCTTTCGCTTCAGCTTTGGTCATGGAGATGGATTGCGCCAGTTCGGCATCACCGCGAACCACGCGCATACCGCGACCGCCGCCGCCGCCGGACGCCTTGATGATCACCGGGTAGCCAATGCGTTTAGCATGGGCACGGTTAGCATCCATATCGTCGCCGAGCGGGCCGTCAGAGCCTGGTACGGTCGGCACGCCTGCTTTCTTCATCGCGGTGATCGCCGACACTTTGTCGCCCATCAGACGAATAGTGTCAGCTTTCGGGCCGATAAAGATAAAGCCAGAGCGCTCAACCTGCTCAGCAAAGTTGGCATTCTCTGAAAGGAAGCCATAACCCGGGTGAATCGCTGCCGCGCCGGTGATTTCAGCCGCGCTGATGATCGCCGGAATATTCAGGTAGCTTTTTACGGACGGTGCCGGACCGATACAGACCGTTTCGTCCGCCAGTAATACGTGTTTTAAATCGCGATCCGCTGTTGAGTGCACGGCGACAGTCTTGATGCCCAGTTCTTTACAGGCACGCAGAATACGCAGAGCAATCTCGCCGCGGTTGGCAATGACAATTTTATCCAGCATGTTCGCCTCGTTATTCGATGACGACCAGAGGCTCGTCAAATTCTACCGGTTGGCCGCTTTCTACCAGAATGGCTTTCACCACGCCGGATTTGTCAGCTTCGATCTGGTTCATCATTTTCATGGCTTCAACGATGCACAGGGTGTCGCCCGCATTCACTTTCTGGCCCACTTCGATGAACGCTTTTGCGTCCGGGCTTGGGGTGCGGTAGAACGTCCCGACCATCGGGGAACGTACGATGTGGCCACTGATTTCTGCTGCTGCCGGCGCTTCCATTGTTGGGGTGGCGGCAGGTGCAACAGCGTTAGCCAGGGCTGGCTGTTGCATCATCGGTGCGGCATAAGCCTGCTGCATCATGGGATAACCCACGTTTGGCGCAGCACGGCTGATACGAACAGACTCTTCGCCTTCAGAAATTTCCAGTTCGGAGATGCCTGATTCTTCAACCAGCTCGATCAGTTTTTTAATCTTACGAATATCCATGAGTGGGTTCCGTACTCTTGTTTAGTGTGATTGTGACAGGCGTTTTACCGCCGTCTGTAAAGCGTATGAATAACCGTCAGCGCCAAATCCGCAGATGACGCCAGCAGCGATATCGGAGAGATAGGAGTGATGGCGGAACGGCTCACGCGCATGCACATTGCTCAGGTGGATCTCGATGAACGGGATACTCACCGCGAGCAGGGCATCACGCAGGGCAACGCTGGTGTGCGTAAACGCGGCCGGATTAATCAGGATATAGTCGACATTGTCTTTAGCCTGATGAATGCGGTCGATGAGTGCATACTCCGCGTTGGACTGTAAATGCGATAACGACACGTTGAGCGCTTCGGCTTCCTGGCTTAAAGAAGTAACAATTTCGTTAAGCGTCAGGGTACCGTACTTCTCCGGCTCGCGCGTTCCCAGCATATTCAGATTAGGGCCGTTTAAGAGCAAAATGTGCAACTTGTCCACCATTGTGCTGCTATCTCCTGCAATACTTCGGTAAAAAACAAAATATACCTTCATTGCCCGGTTGTCACCTTTTCAGAGTCCTAAAAACCCTGTCGGCAAAACCAAAGTCGCACATTATAACGATTTCGTAGCATTTGGCAGCTAAATACTGGTCTTATCAGGGAAGATTATCAACCGCTATCCAGGAAATGACAGCGGATGACAGAAGAACTGCGGGAAAGTGCACAGAACCGCGCACTATTGCCACCATTGACGGAACTTCTTGTAACGCCATGCCAAAAGCGCCAGCGCGGCGACGGCGTAGAGTACCGGCTGTGGGGATAATACCTTCACCGACCACAGATAATGAATGGGCGCGAGGATCGCCACAAGATAAACGAAATTGTGCAGACGTTGCCAGTTTCTGCCCAATTTTCGCATCATGGCCTGTGTGGAGGTCAGCGCCATCGCCAGCAGGATCAGCCAGCTGATACCGCCGAGCGTCAGATAAGGACGGGATATCAGCTCCTGGCCCAGCAGACCAAGATTATTAATCCCCAGCTCCAGCATGACGTAACTCACCAGATGCAGACTGGCCCAGGCAAAACACCAAAGCCCCAGCAGGCGGCGGGTGCGGATCAGCAACGGTTGTCTGGCGTAACGCGCCAGCGGCGTTACCAGCAGCGAGCCGAGCAGAAACTTTAACGCCATCCTGCCGGTAAAATGCTGAATATCTTTCGCCGGATCGGCGCTGAACCAGCCCTGGCTCGCCGCCCAGAACAGCCAGAGCAGCGGCAACAGTCCGGCAAGATGCAGTACCCATTTCAGCCCCGTCACCTGTTTCGCCGTCAGACGCATTTAAAAATTCTCCCCCAAATCCATGCCCTTATACAGCGACGCGACTTCATCGGCGTAGCCATTAAACAGCAGCGTCGGCTGACGATTAACGTCCAGCACGCCGCCGGAGCCAATAAAGCGTTCAGTGGCCTGCGACCAGCGCGGATGATCGACATGCGGGTTCACATTGGCAAAAAAGCCATATTCATTGGGTGCTGAAAGATTCCAGGTGGTGGGAGGACGCTCGCGGGTCAGTTTGATGCTGACAATGGATTTAATGCCTTTAAAGCCATATTTCCATGGCACGGTCAGACGTACCGGCGCGCCGTTTTGCGGCGGCAGCGCTTTACCGTACACGCCGACGGTTAACAGGGTCAGCGGATGCATGGCTTCATCGATACGCAGCCCTTCAACATAGGGATATTTCAGGCCGCCGCCGATAAAGCGATCTTTCTGACCGGGCATCTCGTCCGGGGAATATAAAGTTTCAAACGCCACGTATTTTGCGTTGCTGGTGGGCTCAACCAGCGCGAGTAGCTTATGCAGCGGGAAGCCGATCCACGGCACCACCATCGACCAGGCCTCCACGCAGCGCATGCGGTAAATTCGCTCCTCAAGGGGGAAGCGCGTGGTCAGCGCATCGTGATCGAGGGTGAGCGGCTTTGCCACTTCGCCGCTGATGGTGAGCGTCCAGGGATCGGTTTTCATGCTGCCGGCGTTAGCCGCCGGATCAGCCTTATCGAGACCAAATTCGTAAAAATTGTTGTAACCCGTGACTTTTTCTTCAGGTGTCAGAGAAAGTTTACTCTGCCATTCATCAGGTTTATTAAAGTTCAGCGGTTTCCCGGCGGGGGCTTTTGGCCGGTCATTGCCCTTAAACCAGCTGAGCAGATCGGCCTGCGCCGCAGAGGAAAGAGAAAGGGCGGTAGCGCTGATGCCCAGCGTTTTTAATACCTGACGCCGTTGCAGCATAAATACCGATTCTGCCGTGACATCTGCTTCTGTTAGTTTTCGTGGTTTCATCTCATCCTCCGTCTGCTTTATATAAGCATGACGGATGAGTTGCGCTAGCGCGAGTGTGTTACCAAAATTTGCCTGCTCACTTTTGTTTGATAGTATCCCGTTTCCTGCTGCAAGTTAGCGCTTACTCTACACTATGTCATGACGGCACAAAGCGCCCTTCAACCAACGGAGTTAACTCAGGGATGCGATTAACGACGAAATTTTCAGCCTTTGTCACTCTGCTTACCGGGCTGGCAATATTTGTCACCCTGCTAGGTTGTTCCTTCAGCTTTTACTCTGCCATTCAGAACAAACTCAGCAACCGGGTGCAGTCGGTGGCCGCCATTATTGATAGCCGTCTCGTCTCAACGCCGGTAAATGTTCTCAGCGCCCAACTTAATGAAATCATGGTGCCGGTGGATATTGCGCGCATCGTTATCCGGCAGGGCGATCATACGCTGGTCAATCAGACCGCCAAAGATGTCTATCGCCCGCAGGGCAGCACCACGCAATACCGTGAAATGACCATCCATTCGCTGAAAAATCCAGGTACGACCATTTCAATGACTTACCAGGATCCGATGGTGAACTATTTTCATTCCCTGCTGGCGACCGCGCCCTTAACCCTCGCCATCGGTTTTATGGTGATCATTATTTTTCTGGCGGTGCGCTGGCTACGCCGCCAGCTCGCCGGGCAGGAGCTGCTGGAAAACCGCTCAGTAAAAATCCTCAACGGCGAGCGCGGGCCGCAGGTGCGCGGAAACGTGCATGAATGGCCGTCGCGCACCAGCAGCGCGCTGGATGTGCTGCTGACGGAGATCCAGACGGCGGCAGATCAGCGCAGCCATATGGATACCTTGATCCGCGCGTACGTTGCCCAGGACACCAAAACCGGGCTCAGCAACCGGTTGTTCTTTGATAACCAGCTGGCAACGCTGCTGGACGATCAGGAGAATGTCGGGACGCACGGCGTGGTCATGCTGATCCGCCTGCCGGATTTTGATTCGCTGCGCGACACATGGGGCGCGGCTGCCACCGAAGACAATCTTTTTGTCCTGATTAATCTGCTTTCCACCTTTATGCTGCGCTATCCCGGCGCGCTGCTGGCCCGCTATCAGCGCAATGACTTCGCCGTTTTACTCTCGCACCGCACGCTGAAAGAATCAGAAAGTATCGCCGCCCAGTTGCTGAAATCGGTGGACGCGCTGCCTCCGTCCAAAATGCTCGACCGGGATGACATGATCCACATTGGCATTTGCGCCTGGCGTGGCGGGCAATCCACCGAGCAGGTGATGGAGCACGCTGAAGCGGCCACCCGTAATGCCGTGCTGCAGGGCGGCAACAGCTGGGCGGTGTGGGACGATACGTTGCCGGAAAAAGGGCGCGGCAATGTCCGCTGGCGAACGCTGATCGAACAGATGCTCAGCCGCGGCGGCCCGCGCTTTTATCAGAAACCTGCCGTGACCCGCGACGGGCGCGTGCATCACCGGGAGCTGATGTGCCGCATTTTTGATGGCGATCAGGAGGTCATTCCGGCGGAATATATGCCGATGGTGTTGCAGTTCGGACTGGCGGAGGAGTATGACCGTCAGCAGATCACCCGGTTGATCCCTTTCCTGCGTTTCTGGCCGGAAGAGAGCCTGGCGATGCCCATCACGGTGGAGGCGCTGATCCGCCCCCAGTTCCAGCGCTGGTTGCGCGATACCCTGATGCAATGTGAAAAATCACAACGTAAACGGATTATTATTGAACTTGCAGAGGCAGATGTTTGTCAACACATCAGCCGTTTACAACCTGTCGTGCGATTAATGACCGCATTAGGCGCGCGAATAGTGGTCGCTCAGGCGGGTTTGACGCTGGTCAGCACCAGCTGGATCAAGGCGCTGGATGTGGAACTGCTGAAGCTCCATCCGAGCCTGGTGCGTAACATTGAGAAGCGCACCGAAAACCAGTTGTTGGTACAGAGTCTGGTGGAGGCCTGCAAAGGAACGCAAACGCGCGTTTTCGCCACCGGCATCCGTACTAAAGGGGAATGGCAGACCCTGATTGAACGCGGAGTGGCAGGCGGACAGGGGGATTTTTTTGCAGCCTCGATGCCGCTTGACACCGAAGTAAAAAAATATTCACAAAGATACTCGGTTTGACCTGCCGTTTAACGTTATTTCACGTAGAATAACGCGCGCTGTATCTTGTGGGGGTGTGCATGTCTGCCCGCCAGTTCGTGCAGTAAAAAAGCCAGTGAATGACCTTAGACTGGTTGCAAAGTGATAGCGAGGAACGCTGCGGTCTCTATCTGTCCTGAAGGAGTCAGGTCGATTTGTAACTCAAGGACACAAACTGCACTAATTTTCACCGTAGCCGTCGATTTTTGCGCCTTGTCGCTGCTGCGTGTGGTTGGTAAAGTAAGCGGATTTTATTCTTCCGCCCCAGCTTTCAGGATTATCCCTCAGTATGTTGAAAAAATTTCGTGGCATGTTTTCCAATGACTTGTCCATTGACCTGGGTACCGCGAATACCCTTATTTATGTAAAAGGACAAGGCATCGTATTGAATGAGCCTTCTGTTGTGGCTATTCGTCAGGATCGTGCTGGTTCCCCGAAAAGCGTCGCTGCGGTAGGTCATGAAGCTAAACAGATGCTTGGCCGTACGCCAGGAAACATTGCGGCTATTCGCCCGATGAAAGACGGCGTTATCGCTGACTTCTTCGTGACGGAAAAAATGCTGCAGCACTTTATCAAACAGGTGCACAGCAACAGCTTTATGCGTCCAAGCCCGCGCGTGCTGGTGTGTGTGCCGGTTGGCGCAACCCAGGTTGAACGCCGTGCCATCCGCGAATCCGCGCAAGGCGCAGGCGCCCGCGAAGTCTTTCTGATTGAAGAGCCGATGGCTGCCGCAATTGGCGCAGGCCTGCCGGTTTCAGAAGCGACGGGTTCCATGGTGGTGGATATTGGTGGCGGTACCACAGAAGTGGCCGTTATCTCCCTGAACGGCGTGGTCTACTCCTCTTCTGTGCGTATCGGCGGCGACCGCTTCGATGAAGCCATCATTAATTATGTGCGTCGTAACTACGGCTCGCTGATTGGTGAAGCAACGGCCGAGCGTATCAAACATGAAATCGGTTCTGCTTACCCGGGTGACGAAGTGCGCGAAATCGAAGTGCGCGGTCGTAACCTGGCGGAAGGCGTGCCGCGCGGCTTTACCCTGAACTCTAACGAAATCCTCGAAGCGCTACAGGAACCGCTGACGGGTATCGTCAGCGCGGTCATGGTTGCGCTGGAACAGTGTCCGCCGGAACTGGCTTCTGACATCTCCGAGCGCGGTATGGTATTGACCGGTGGTGGCGCGTTGCTGCGTAACCTTGACCGCCTGTTAATGGAAGAGACAGGTATTCCTGTCGTAGTTGCAGAAGATCCACTGACCTGCGTCGCGCGTGGCGGCGGCAAGGCGCTGGAAATGATCGACATGCACGGCGGCGATTTGTTCAGCGAAGAATAGTCGGTGTCAGAGCCGGGGCGGCGTTATTGCCGCTTCGGTTCTGTCCGGCCTGAGAATACGCATAGCCTATGAAGCCAATTTTTAGCCGTGGCCCGTCGCTACAGATTCGCCTTATTCTGGCGGTGCTGGTTGCGCTTGGTGTCATTATCGCCGACAGCCGCCTGGGTGCGTTCAGTCAGATCCGAACGTACATGGATACCGCCGTCAGTCCTTTCTACTTTGTCTCTAACGGTCCCCGTGCCCTGCTCGACAGCGTATCGCAAACGCTGGCATCACGTGACCAGCTCGAACTTGAAAACCGGGCGCTGCGCCAGGAACTGCTGCTGAAAAACAGCGAACTGCTAATGCTGGGGCAGTACAAACAGGAGAACGCGCGTCTGCGCGAGCTGCTGGGCTCACCCCTGCGCCAGGATGAACAAAAAATGGTGACCCAGGTCATCTCGACGGTGAACGACCCTTACAGCGATCAGGTGGTTATCGATAAAGGCAGCGTGAACGGCGTCTACGAAGGCCAGCCGGTGATCAGCGATAAGGGCGTGGTCGGTCAGGTGGTCGCCGTGGCGAAACTCACCAGCCGCGTGCTGTTAATCTGCGATGCCACCCATGCGCTGCCTATCCAGGTCTTACGTAACGATATCCGCGTCATCGCGGCCGGTAACGGCTGTACCGACGATCTGCAACTGGAGCACCTGCCCGCCAACACCGACATTCGTGTCGGCGACGTGCTGGTGACATCCGGTCTGGGCGGACGTTTCCCGGAAGGTTATCCGGTGGGCGTCGTCTCCTCCGTTAAGCTGGATACGCAACGTGCTTACACCGTGATCCAGGCGCGTCCGACGGCGGGTTTACAGCGTTTACGCTATTTGCTGCTGCTGTGGGGCGCGGATCGTAACGGGGCAAACCCGATGACGCCGGAAGACGTGCACCGCGTCGCCAACGAACGCCTGATGCAGATGATGCCCCAGGTATTGCCTGCCCCTGATTCGATGGGGCCGCCTGCGCCCGTGCCTGCACCGGCAACCGGGTTGCCGCAGCCTGCCGGTACAGCGCCGGGAGGACAATAGTGGGCAGTTATCGTAGCCAGGGACGCTGGGTGATCTGGCTCTCGTTTCTCATTGCGCTTTTATTGCAGATTATGCCCTGGCCGGATGACATCATTGTCTACCGGCCTAACTGGGTACTGCTGATCCTGCTCTACTGGATCCTCGCTTTACCGCACCGCGTGAATGTCGGTACAGGTTTAGCCGTGGGTGCCATACTGGATCTCATCAGCGGTTCGACGCTTGGCGTGCGGGCCCTGTCACTGAGCATTATCGCTTACCTCGTGGCGCTCAAATTCCAGCTTTTCCGTAACCTCGCGCTCTGGCAGCAGGCGCTGGTGGTGATGCTGCTTTCGCTTGCCACCGAGGTGATTGTGTTCTGGGCGGAATTCCTGGTGATCAACGTCTCCTTCAGGCCGGAAGTGTTCTGGAGCAGCGCGGTTAACGGTGTTCTCTGGCCATGGCTTTTCCTGCTGATGCGTAAAATTCGCCAGCAGTTTGCGGTGCAATAAAAGGGTGTTATGACAGATCTCTATCTTGCTTCCGGCTCTCCCCGCCGTCAGGAACTGCTCACGCAACTGGGCGTCTCATTTGAACGTATTCTGCCCGGCACTGAAGAGTGCCGTCAGGCGCAGGAAAGTGCGCAGCAATATGTGACGCGTCTGGCGCGGGAAAAAGCCCAGGCTGGCGTGGCGCAGGCAGCGCGGGATTTGCCGGTGCTCGGCGCTGACACCATTGTCATTTTAAATGGCGAAGTGCTGGAAAAACCGCAGGATACCTCTCATGCTGCTAAGATGTTGCATCAGCTTTCAGGGCAAACGCACCAGGTGATGACTGCCGTAGCGCTGGCCGATCGTCAGCACATTCTTGACTGTCTGGTAGTCACAGATGTGACATTCAGAGTACTCTCTGATGATGAGATCATAGCGTACATCGCCAGCGGTGAACCGATGGATAAAGCGGGCGGCTACGGGATCCAGGGACTGGGCGGCTGCTTTGTGCGACGGATTAACGGCAGTTACCACGCTGTGGTCGGCTTACCGCTGGTAGAAACCTATGAGTTGCTGAGCAATTTTAACGCACTGCGCGAGGGAAGGAATAAAGATGACGGCTGAATTGTTGGTAAACGTAACGCCTTCAGAAACACGCGTGGCGTACATTGATGGCGGCATTTTGCAGGAAATCCACATTGAGCGTGAAGCGCGGCGCGGAATAGTCGGCAATATCTACAAAGGTCGTGTGAGCCGTGTGCTGCCCGGTATGCAGGCGGCTTTTGTAGATATTGGTCTCGATAAGGCGGCGTTTCTTCACGCCTCCGACATCATGCCACATACCGAATGCGTGGCCGGGGAAGAGCAGAAAAACTTCACCGTGCGCGACATTTCAGAGCTGGTGCGTCAGGGGCAGGATCTGATGGTGCAGGTGGTGAAAGATCCGCTCGGCACCAAAGGCGCGCGTCTGACCACCGACATCACCCTGCCATCCCGTTACCTGGTCTTTATGCCAGGCGCGTCCCACGTCGGCGTGTCCCAACGTATTGAAAGCGAAACCGAGCGCGAGCGTTTAAAGCGCGTGGTGGCGGAATATTGCGATGAGCAGGGCGGTTTTATCATCCGTACCGCTGCAGAAGGCGTGTGCGAAGAGGACCTGGCCTCCGATGCCGCTTACCTTAAACGCGTATGGACGAAAGTCATGGAGCGCAAAAAGCGCCCGCAGACGCGTTATCAGATGTACGGCGAACTGGCGCTGGCCCAGCGCGTGCTGCGCGATTTCGCCGACGCGCACCTCGATCGTATCCGCGTCGACTCCCGCCTGACCTTCGAAGCGTTGCTGGAATTCACCGCCGAATATATTCCGGAGATGACCAGCAAGCTTGAGCATTACAGCGGACGCCAGCCGATTTTCGATCTCTTTGACGTCGAAAACGAAATTCAGCGCGCGCTGGAGCGCAAGGTTGAACTGAAGTCCGGCGGCTATCTGATCATCGATCAAACGGAAGCGATGACCACCGTCGATATCAATACCGGAGCCTTTGTCGGCCACCGTAATCTTGACGACACCATCTTTAACACCAATATCGAAGCCACCCAGGCTATCGCCCGTCAGCTGCGTCTGCGCAACCTCGGCGGCATTATTATTATCGATTTCATCGACATGAATAATGAAGATCACCGCCGTCGCGTGCTGCATTCGCTGGAGCAGGCGCTCAGCAAGGATCGCGTAAAAACCAGCATCAACGGTTTCTCACAGCTCGGGCTGGTCGAAATGACCCGCAAACGCACCCGCGAAAGCGTCGAGCATGTGCTGTGCCACGAATGCCCGACCTGCCATGGTCGCGGGACGGTGAAAACCGTCGAAACCGTCTGCTATGAAATCATGCGCGAAATTGTCCGTGTGCATCATGCCTACGATTCCGATCGTTTCCTGGTCTATGCTTCTCCGGCGGTGGCTGAGGCGCTGAAAAGCGAAGAGTCCCACGCGCTGGCGGAAGTCGAAATTTTTGTCGGCAAACAGGTCAAAGTGCAGATTGAACCGCTCTACAATCAAGAGCAGTTCGACGTAGTGATGATGTAATTCGTAGCATGCTGCGACACGATCAAGGCCTGTTGCGCGGGCTGACAAGGAGAGATGCGTGAGGCGACTGCCGGGGATATTGCTGCTGACTGTGGCGACATTGGTTGTCATCATTGCGCTGCTGGTGAGCGGCCTGCGCCTGATGCTGCCGCATCTGGACAGCTGGCGTCCGGCCATCCTCGCGAAAATCGAATCCTCCTCCGGCGTGCCGGTAGACGCAAAACAGGTGACCGCCAGCTGGCAAAACTTCGGCCCGACGCTGGACGTACGCGGCATCCACGCCGGTTTTAAAGACGGCGGCGAGGTGTCCATTGAGCGCGTCACCCTGGCGCTCGACGTCTGGCAAAGCCTGCTGCACCTGCGCTGGCAGTTCCGCGACCTCACCTTTTATCAGCTTCAGGTTCATACCAATACGCCCCTGCAACAGAGCAATGACAGCGAGGGCATGGAAACCAGCCGCCTGAGCGATCTGTTCCTCCGCCAGTTCGACCATTTCGATCTGCGCGACAGTCATATCAGTTTCCTGACGCCATCCGGACAGCGGGCCGAGCTGGCGGTGCCACAGCTGACGTGGCTTAACGGCAAAGCCCGTCACCGTGCCGAAGGCGAAGTCAGCCTCTCCAGCCTTACCGGACAACACGGCGTGATGAAAGTGCGTATGGATCTGCGTGATGACGAAGGGCTGCTCAACCATGGCCGCGTATGGCTACAGGCCGATGATATTGACGTCAAACCCTGGCTTGGCAAATGGATGCAGGATAACGTCGCCCTGCAAACCGCGCGCTTTAGCCTTGAGGGCTGGCTGACGCTGAGCAAAGGCGAAGTGTCGGGGGGCGATATCTGGCTGAAAAAAGGCGGCGCCAGCTGGAAAGGCGATAGCCAGCCGCACCGTTTGTCAGTTGATAATCTGACGGCGCACGTCACCCGCCAGCAGCAGGGCTGGCAGTTCGATATTCCCGAAACCCGTATCACCATGGATGACAAGCCGTGGCCGAAAGGCGCGCTGTCGCTGGCCTGGGTTCCGGCGCAGGAAGTGGGCGGGGCGAAGGGCGTACGCAGCGACGAACTGCGCGTGCGCGCCAGCCATCTGGAACTGAACGGGCTGGACGGCCTGCTGCCCATTGCCGAAAAACTCTCGCCTGCGCTGGGCGAAATCTGGCGCGCCATGCAGCCGACCGGGCAAATCGAAAAGCTGGCGCTGGATATTCCCCTTCAGGCGACTGAAAAAACCCGCTTTCAGGCGAACTGGAACAATCTTGCCTGGCAGCAATGGAAAATGCTGCCGGGCGTCGAGCACTTTACCGGTACGCTCTCCGGCAGCGTGGACGACGGCAGGCTGACCGGCAGCGTCACCGATGCGAAAATGCCCTACAAAACGGTATTCCGCGCGCCGCTGGAAATCGAAAAGGGCGTCGCCACACTTAACTGGCTGAAAAATGACAAAGGTTTCCAGCTCGATGGTCGGCAGATTGATGTCAAAGGCACGGGCGTTCATGCGCGCGGCGATTTTCGTTATCTGCAACCTGCCGGAGATGAACCCTGGCTTGGCATTCTCGCCGGGATCAGCACCGATGATGCCGGACAGGCCTGGCGGTACTTCCCGGAAAACCTGATGGGTAAAGCGCTGGTGGATTACCTGAGCGGCGCAATCCAGGGCGGCCAGGTGGATAACGCCACCCTGGTGTACGGCGGTAATCCGCATCTGTTCCCCTATAAACATAACGAAGGCCAGTTCGAAGTGCTGGTGCCGCTGCGTAACGCCACCTTCGCGTTCCAGCCTGGCTGGCCGGCGCTTAAAAATCTCGATATGGAACTGGACTTCCTTAATGACGGCCTGTGGATGAGGACCGATGAGGTCAACCTTGGCGGTGTGAAAGGTCATAATCTGACGGCGGTGATCCCGGATTATCTGAAAGAAAAACTGCTGATCGATGCTGATATCAGCGGGCCAGGCAAAGCAGTGGGGCCCTATTTCAACGACACGCCGCTGAAAGATTCGCTGGGCGCCACGCTGGAAGAGCTTCAGCTTGATGGCGATGTAAGCGCTCGCTTACACCTCGATATTCCGCTGGATGGCGAAATGACGACCGCTAAAGGCAACGTGCGCCTGAATAATAACAGCCTGTTTATTAAGCCGCTGAACAGCACGCTGCATAATTTAAGCGGCCAGTTCAGCTTTGAGAACGGCAATCTGAAAAGCGAGCCGCTGACCGCCCGCTGGTTTAATCAGCCGCTTAACGTGAATTTCTCCACCACCGAGGGCGAAAAGGCCTATCAGGTGGCGGTAGATCTGAACGGTAACTGGCAGCCTGCGGGCATAGAGGCGCTGCCGAAACAGCTGCGCGATGCCGTCAGCGGTAGCGCCGCCTGGAATGGCAAAGTGGGCATCGAGCTACCTTATCATGCCGGTGCGCGCTACAACGTGGATATCAAAGGCGACTTAAAAAATATCGCCAGCCGTCTGCCTTCGCCGCTGGAAAAAGCCGCCGGTCAGCCGTTGCCGTTAACGGTGAAAGTGGAAGGCGACCTGCGGCGTTTCGATCTGACGGGCAAAGCGGGCAGCGACAGCCATTTCAACAGCCGCTGGCTGCTGGGTAAAAAGCTGACCCTGGACCGCGCTATCTGGACGTCGGAAAGCCGGACGCTGCCGCCGCTGCCGGAAACCGCAGGCGTGGAGCTGAATCTGCCGCCGCTGGATGGCGCGCAGTGGATGGCGTTGCTCCAGCAGGGCGTGGCGAATAACGTCAGTAGCGCGACGGCCTTCCCGGAAAGCATTACCCTGCGTACCCCGGCGCTGACGCTCGGCGGGCAGCAATGGAACAACCTGAGCATCGTGAAGCAGCCGGTAGCGGGCGGTGCTAAAGTCGAAGCCCAGGGACGTGAAATCAATGCTACTGTCACGATGCTGGATAACGCTCCCTGGCAGGCGGCGATCCGCTATCTCTATTACAACCCGGCGGCGGCCGAGCGCGATCCGCTGTCGCCGACGACGCTGCTTACCAAACGGCAGATCGATTTCAGCGGCTGGCCTGATCTGCAATTACGCTGCGCGGAGTGCTGGTTCTGGGGACAAAAATACGGGCGGCTCGACGGCGATTTCACGATCAATGGCGACACCTTAACCCTGAAGAATGGTCTGCTGGACAGCGGCTTTGCCCGTCTGACGGCGAACGGCGAATGGGTCAACCGCGCCGGTGCCGAACGCACGTCGATTAAGGGCAGACTGAAGGGGGATAAGATCGACGCGGCGACCAATTTCTTTGGTGTTACCACGCCACTGCGGGAAGCGCCTTTTGACGTCGATTACGATTTGCACTGGCGTAATACGCCCTGGCAGCCGGAAGAGGCCTCCCTCAATGGTATTCTGCGCACCCGGCTGGGTAACGGCGAGATCGCGGATGTCAGCACCGGACGCGCCGGGCAGCTGCTGCGCCTGGTGAGTTTCGACGCGCTGCTGCGCAAGCTGCGGTTTGATTTCAGCGACACCTTCAGCGAAGGCTTCTATTTTGACTCCATCCGCAGCACCGCCTGGATCAAAGATGGCGTGCTGCATACCGATGACACCCTGGTGGATGGCCTGGAAGCGGATATCGCCATGAAAGGATCGGTAGACCTGGTTCGCCGTAAACTCGACGTGGAAGCCGTGGTGGCGCCGGAAATCTCCGCTACCGTCGGCGTGGCGGCCGCTTTTGCGGTTAACCCCATCGTCGGCGCAGCGGTATTCGCCGCCAGTAAAGTGCTGGGGCCGTTGTGGAATAAAGTCTCCATCCTGCGCTACCAGATCACCGGCACCATGGATAAACCACAAATTAATGAAGTGCTGCGCCAGCCGCGTAGCCCGGCGAAGCAATGATTTGACGGGGGCGAGTAATTGCCTCACTCTCAATAGATATGATTTCTACCGCTAACCTGGCGGCAACCAAAGAGTAGCAACATGACGAGTTTGAATCTGGTTAGTGAACAATTGCTAACGGCGAATGGCCTGAATCATCAGGATCTGTTTTCCATTCTTGGCCAGCTGGCCGAGCGCCGTCTTGATTACGGCGATCTCTATTTCCAGTCGAGCTATCACGAGTCCTGGGTTTTAGAAGACAACATCATTAAAGACGGCTCGTATCACATCGACCAGGGCGTCGGCGTGCGGGCGGTAAGCGGTGAAAAAACGGGCTTTGCTTACGCCGATCAGATCAGCCTGCTGGCGCTGGAACAGAGCGCGCAGGCGGCACGCACTATCGTGCGCGACAGCGGCGACGGTAAAGTGAAAACCCTGGGCGCGGTGGAGTATGGCGCGCTCTATACCAGCGTCGATCCGCTGCAAAGCATGACCCGCGAAGAGAAGCTAGACATTCTGCGCCGCGTGAATGCGGTGGCCCGTGCTGCGGATAAGCGCGTACAGGAAGTGAATGCCAGCCTCACCGGTGTTTATGAACTGATCCTGGTGGCCGCAACCGACGGCACGCTGGCGGCGGATGTCCGTCCGCTGGTTCGTCTGTCGGTCAGCGTGCAGGTGGAAGATCAGGGCAAGCGCGAGCGTGGCTCAAGCGGCGGCGGCGGTCGTTTCGGCTATGAATGGTTCCTCGCCGATGCGGGCGGCGACGTCCGGGCGGATGCGTGGGCGAAAGAAGCTGTGCGTATGGCGCTGGTTAATCTCTCAGCCGTGGCGGCGCCTGCCGGTACGCTGCCGGTAGTTCTGGGCGCAGGCTGGCCGGGCGTGCTGCTGCACGAAGCGGTCGGTCACGGTCTGGAAGGGGACTTCAACCGCCGCGGCACCTCCGTGTTCAGCGGACAGATGGGCCAGCTGGTGGCCTCCGAACTCTGTACCATCGTTGATGACGGCACGATGCACGATCGCCGCGGTTCGGTCGCCATTGATGATGAAGGTACGCCGGGCCAGTACAATGTGCTGATCGAGAAGGGCGTGCTGAAAGGCTATATGCAGGACAAGCTGAACGCCCGTCTGATGGGCGTCGCGCCAACCGGTAACGGCCGCCGCGAATCCTATGCCCATTTACCGATGCCGCGCATGACCAATACCTACATGCTGGCGGGGCAATCCACGCCGCAGGAGATCATTGAATCCGTCGAATACGGCATCTACGCGCCAAACTTTGGCGGCGGTCAGGTGGATATCACCTCCGGTAAATTCGTATTCTCGACGTCTGAAGCTTATCTGATTGAAAACGGTAAAGTGACGACGCCGGTGAAAGGCGCCACGCTGATCGGCTCCGGTATCGAAGCCATGCAGCAGGTGTCGATGGTCGGTAACGATCTGCAACTCGACAGCGGCGTGGGCGTATGCGGTAAGGAAGGGCAGAGCCTGCCGGTCGGTGTGGGTCAGCCGACGCTGAAAGTGGATAACCTGACCGTGGGCGGTACGGCGTAATTTATTGCGTGAAATTGCCCGGCGGCGCTGCGCTTGCCGGGCCTACATCATTTCTCTTTCGCCCGTCCGCGCATCGCCTGAAACAAATTGGCGACCTCAACAAAATAATCCGTCAGATAGTTAATACAGACCTGCACCTTGAGCGGCAGCTTGTCCTTTTCGGTATAAAGCGCGTAAACCGGGCGTGGATCTGACTGGTAGCGCGGAAATAAGATCTCCAGCGTGCCGCGGTTGATCTCATCGATCACCCACATCAGCGGCACATAGGCCACTCCGGCCCCGGCGGTCAGCCAGCGGGTGAGCGTCATCGGATCGTTAGTGACAAAACGGCCCTGCGGGATCAGGCGCGTGGATAGCCCTTCAGGGGCGATCAGCTCGAATTCGTTATCCGGGCGCACGCTGTACTCCAGCCAGGAGTGGTTGCTCAGATCGGCGGGTTTTTCAGGAATGCCGTACTGCGCCAGATAGCTTTTCGCAGCGCACACCACCATCGGCATCGCCCCCAGACGGCGGGAAAAAAGGCTCGAATCCTGCAATGCCCCCACGCGGATCACCACGTCCAGCCCGTCGGCAATAAGATCGGGCGCGGGGATGCCCGTCACCAGATTCACCGTCAGGCCGGGGTAATCCTTCAGCATCCGGGCAGTCATCCCGGCGAGGACATTTTGCGCCATGGTTGAAGAACAGCCGATGCGCAGCGTACCGATGGGCGTGTTATTAAAAGCGTAGAGCTGTTCATGCACGTCCTGTACTTCATGCAGCATCCGTCGGCAGCCCTGATAATAAATTTTACCGGCTTCGGTCAGCGCCAGGCTGCGGGTGCTGCGGTTGAGCAACTTCACCTGCAACTCATCTTCCAGCTTCGAGACGGTCTGGCTGATAGAGGAGACGCTCATATGCAGCTGTCGCGCGGCGGCGGTGAACGAACCCAGTTCGACGACGCGGGCGAACACCGACATGCGTTTTAATCGTTCCATTTTTCACTCTGGCTTAAAAGTGATTTAGATCACACTATATAGATGACAGCATAACAGTTACGCTAATATATAGTTAGCTGAATAATAGATACGTCACTCTCGCCTGGCCTTTCTGGCCCTAATTCCTGCGGTGACGTGAATAATAATTGTCTCCTGCATGCGTTAATCAAGGTCAACATGAGTCTGTTTCCCGTGGTCGTGGTGTTCGGTCTGTCGTTCCCACCGATATTCTTTGAGTTACTTATATCACTGGCGCTGTTCTGGCTGGTGCGCCGTCTGCTGCTCCCGACAGGGATCTATGACTTTGTCTGGCACCCGGCATTGTTTAATACAGCGCTATATTGCTGCTTATTTTATTTACTGACGCGCCTGTTCGACTGAGGTAGATGTGAAAACACTAACAAGAAATTTTACCCGTACCGCCATCACCCTGGTGATGGTTATTCTGGCATTCATCGCCATCTTTCGCGCATGGGTCTATTACACCGAATCGCCGTGGACGCGTGACGCGCGTTTTAGCGCCGATGTGGTCGCCATCGCGCCGGATGTCGCGGGGCTGATCACCGATGTGAAGGTTCACGATAACCAGCTGGTGCAGAAAGACCAAGTGCTGTTCACCATCGACCGGCCGCGCTATCAAAAAGCCGTCGAAGAAGCCGAGGCTGACGTGGCGTACTACCGCGCGCTGGCCAGTGAAAAGCGCCGCGAAGCCGGACGTCGTAATAAATTAGGCATCCAGGCGATGTCACGCGAGGAGATCGACCAGTCCAACAACGTCTTGCAGACGGTGATCCACCAGCAGGCGAAAGCGCAGGCGACGCTGGATCTGGCAAAACTCGATCTCGAACGTACCGTTATCCGCGCCCCGGCGGCAGGCTGGGTGACCAACCTGAACGTTTATACCGGGGAATTTATAACCCGCGGTTCGACGGCGGTGGCGCTGGTCAAACAAAATTCATTTTATGTACTCGCCTATATGGAAGAGACCAAGCTGGAAGGTGTACGTACCGGCTATCGCGCCGAAATTACGCCGCTGGGCAGTAACCGGGTGCTTAAAGGCACGGTGGACAGCGTCGCCGCCGGGGTCACTAACGCCAGCAGCAGCCGTGACGCCAAAGGCATGGCGACCATTGACTCCAATCTTGAATGGGTCCGCCTGGCGCAGCGCGTGCCGGTGCGTATTCGCCTGGACGATCAGAAAGAGAATGTCTGGCCCGCCGGGACCACGGCCACGGTAGTGATCACCGGTGAAAAAGACCGGGACGAAAGCCAGGACTCCTTCTTCCGTAAACTGGCTCACCGTCTGCGTGAGTTTGGTTAAGCATGATGGGCATTTTTTCCATCGCCACACAGCACATTCGCTTCGCCCTGAAACTGGCGTGCGCCATTGTGCTGGCGCTGTTCGTCGGCTTTCACTTCCAGCTTGAAACCCCGCGCTGGGCCGTGCTGACGGCGGCGATCGTTGCCGCAGGCCCGGCGTTTGCGGCGGGGGGCGAACCTTACTCCGGGGCGATCCGTTACCGCGGCATGCTGCGTATTATCGGCACCTTTATCGGCTGCGTGGCGGCGCTGACCATCATTATTCTGATGATCCGCGCGCCGCTGCTGATGCTGGTGGTTTGCTGTATCTGGGCCGGATTTTGTACCTGGGTCTCCTCGCTGGTGCGCGTCGAAAACTCCTACGCCTGGGGGCTGGCGGGTTATACGGCGCTGATCATCGTCATCACCATTCAGTACGAGCCATTACTCACGCCGCAGTTTGCGGTGGAGCGATGCAGTGAGATCGTGCTGGGGATCGTTTGTGCCATAGTCGCGGATTTGCTGTTTTCACCCCGATCCATCAAACAGGAGATCGACCGCGAACTCGACAGCCTGCTGGTGGCGCAATACCAGCTGATGCAATTATGCATCGCGCATGGCAGCGGCGAAGAGATGGATAAAGCCTGGGGCGCGCTGGTGCGCCGTACCACGGCGCTGGAAGGGATGCGCAGCAACCTGAATATGGAATCTTCCCGCTGGGCGCGGGCGAACCGGCGGCTGAAAGTGATTAACACCCTGTCGCTGACGCTGATCACCCAGGCCTGTGAAACCTGGCTTATTCAGAACACCCGCCCGGAAGCGGTGACCGACACCTTCCGCGAACTCTTTGCGGAGCCGGTAGAAACCGCGCAGGACGTACATAAACAGCTCAAGCGCATACGCCGGGTGATTATCTGGACCGGCGAACGCGACACGCCGGTGACAATTTACAGCTGGGTCGGGGCGGCGACGCGCTATCTGCTGCTCAGGCGCGGGGTGATCGGCAACACCAAAATCAGCGCCACGGAAGAAGAGGTGCTGGAAGGCGAGACGGTGGTTAAGGCCGGGTCCGCCGAGCGCCATCATGCGATGGTGAACTTCTGGCGCACCACGCTCTCCTGTATTCTCGGCACGCTGTTCTGGCTGTGGACGGGCTGGACCTCGGGTAACGGCGCGATGGTGATGATCGCGGTGGTGACCTCGCTGGCGATGCGCCTGCCTAACCCGCGCATGGTGGCGATCGATTTTGTGTACGGTACGCTGGCGGCCTTACCCCTGGGGGCGTTCTACTTCCTGGTGGTGATCCCCTCCACGCAGCAAAGCATGCTGTTGCTGTGCATCAGCCTTGCGGTACTGGCCTTCTTTATCGGCATTGAAGTGCAGAAACGGCGGCTGGGATCCCTGGGCGCGCTGGCGAGCACCATCAATATTATTGTGCTGGATAACCCGATGACCTTTGAATTCAGCCGCTTTCTTGACAGCGCGCTGGGGCAGATTGTCGGCTGTATCCTGGCGTTCACGGTGATTGTGCTGGTGCGGGATAACTCCCGCGCACGTACCGGACGGATGCTGCTCAATCAGTTTATGTCCGCGGCGGTATCGTCCCTGACCACCAATACCGCCCGGCGTAAAGAAAACCATCTGCCGGCGCTGTATCAGCAGCTGTTTTTACTGCTGAGCAAATTTCCGGATGATGTCGCCAAATTCCGTCTGGCGCTGACGCTGATCATCGCTCACCAGCGCCTGCGTGACGCGCCGGTACCGGTGAACGCCGAACTGTCGGCCTGGCATCGCCAGTTGCGACGCACGGCGGATCAGGTGATGTCGGCCACCAGCGACCACAAACGGCGGCGCTACTTTACGCAGCTGCTGGGTGAGCTTGATGTGTATCAGGAGAAGCTGCACAGCTGCTCCGCGCCGGATCAGGTCACTCATCCTGTGAAGCGGCTGGTGGATATGCTCCACAAATATCAGCATGCGCTGACTGACAGTTAAGCCCACAAACCGACGCCAGAAGCGTCGGTTTTTTTATGGCTATACTTAACTTCATTGCCCGAAAACCGAGGCTCAGGAGGATATATGACAACGCAGGCACTTCAGGATCATGCGCTATTCCAGACAGGTTATTTTGTTGATGGAGTATGGAAAAAACTGGAAACGACCTTTGAGGTCACCAACCCGGCAACGGGCGAGGTCATAGCGAAAGTCGCGAAAGCCGGTAAGAAAGAGACGGAAGAGGCCATTGCCGCCGCCAGCCGTGCCTTTCCCGCCTGGCGCGCGAAAACCGCTAAAGAACGCTCTGCGATCCTCTATCGCTGGTATGAACTGATTATCGAGAATAAAAGCTGGCTGGGACAGCTGATGACCGCCGAACAGGGCAAACCACTGAAAGAAGCGGAAGGCGAAGTGGACTATGCCGCCAGCTTTATTCAATGGTTTGCTGAGCAGGCCAAGCGCGCCAACGGCGAAATCATCCCCCCTGCCAAAGCGGGCTCACGCATCTTTGCCACCCGCGAACCGGTGGGCGTAGTGGCGGCGATCACGCCATGGAACTTCCCGATGGCGATGCTGACCCGTAAGCTCGGCCCGGCGCTGGCGGCAGGCTGCACTGCTTTGATCAAACCTGCAAATAATACGCCGCTCAGCGCCTTTGCCCTGATCCAGCTGGCGAAAAAAGCCGGGGTGCCGGATGGCGTACTGAACGCCGTGGCAGGCACCACGGCGGAAATCAGCGACGCCATTATGGCCAGTCCGGAGGTGCGCAAAATCTCCTTTACCGGATCGACGGCAGTCGGCAAAACTCTGATGCGCAACGCGGCGGACACCATGAAAAAGGTGTCAATGGAGTTGGGCGGCAACGCGCCCTATATCGTCTTCGAAGATGCTGATATTGACGCGGCGGTGCAGGGGGCGATTGCCAATAAATTCCGTAACGCCGGGCAGGTGTGCGTCAGCGTTAACCGTTTTTATATCCATGAATCAGTGTATGACACCTTTGTCAGCAAGCTGGCGAGCGCCGTCAGCGCCCTGAAAGTGGGTAATGGCGTGGAAGAGGGCGTGGTGGTCGGCCCGCTGATTGAACCTTCCGCGGTAGATAAAGTGCGCGAACACGTCGAGGATGCCGTGGCGAAAGGCGCGAAAGTGCTGGCAGGCGGTAAAGCGCATGCGCTGGGCGGCAATTTCTGGGAGCCGACGGTGCTGGGCGACTGTAGCGATGGCATGAAGCTGGCCGCGGAAGAAACGTTCGGGCCGCTGGCCGCCTGCTTCCGCTTTACCTCGGAAGAAGAGGTGATCCGCCGCGCCAACGATACGCCGTTCGGCCTTGCGGCCTATTTCTACACGCAAAATCTGGCGCGGGTATTCCGTGTCTCGCAGGCCATTGAAAGCGGCATGATTGGCGTCAACGAGTGTGCGGTTTCGACCGAGCTGGCCCCCTTCGGCGGCGTGAAAGAGTCAGGGCTGGGTCGCGAAGGCTCGGTGCTGGGGCTGGAAGAATTTATGGAAGTGAAAACCCTGCATCTGGGGGGATTATAAACATCAGCGGCGGCTCTCGCCGCCCGTGCGCGCGGGATGGCTGGCAATGAATACTATCTACACTTTTGATTTTGATGAGATTGAGGACCAGACGGATTTTTACCGTGAATTTGCGCGCGCCTTTAATATTGAGCGGGCAAAGGTGCACGATCTGGATTCTCTCTGGGATGTGGTGACAGGGGGCGCTTTACCCGTACCGCTGGAGATCGAGTTTCTGCATCTGGCGGATAAAGAGCGTCGGCGCTATGGCGCGCTGATCCTGCTATTTGATGAAGCAGAAGAAGAACTGGAAGGGGCGCTGCGCTTCAACGTGCGGGCCTGAAACAAAAAAGCCCCTGCAGGGCAGGGGCAATCATATAGCACTACGGAGGGAATTATTTATAAAGTTCAGCAGTGGCGTGCCAGCTGTCACCGGTTCGTGCTTCGATAATGCGGTAAGAAGACGCACCTTCTTGTTCAGCTTTTTTATCCAGTGCGGCACGCATATCCATCGGAGAGGAGTTAACGCCACCGACGGAAACAGTACCGATTGACTGGCGGGCCTGCGCCTGATCGCTGCCGATAACGTTCGCGGCAGATGCGCCGAAGGACAGGACGGAAAGGATGCTCAGGGCGGCTACAGTGGTTTTGATTTTCATGTTGTTTACCTCGTCGAATTCTTTTACTGAAGGCCTTTCTTTGTGACCTTCATCACAGAATCAAGTATACACTAATCACGCGAATAATTAATACCATGCTAATGGTTTCAGTGTGGTTTTGGTTACAGAATTAGCTCTTTTTATTCCTGAAAAGCATTAAAAATGGCGAATTTTTGTCACGCGCGGACAGGATCAATATAAAAATCAGAGTCATAGGTGATTTTGATTTTTTGTGCGGTTTTATTCACTGGGTGAATGTAATGGGACAGAAAATCGCACTTTCTGTTAAAGAAATGTGGGTGATAAATAGCGGAAAAGGGGAAAACCGCAGTGGTATCCCCCAATAGCTACCCGTTGATGAGGTGGTTCTTACAGCTCCTGCTCAAATAGCACAAGGATCGCTTCATACAGCTCTTTGACAGTAAAGCCGCTGGCCGGCGTGGTGAAAATCGTATCATCACCGGCGATGGTGCCGAGAATACCTTCCGACTTGCCTAAGGAGTCCAGCAAACGGGCAATCAGCTGCGCCGCGCCCGGACTGGTGTGAATAACCACTACTGCCGCGTTGTAATCAATATCCAGCACCAGGTTCTTCAGCGGGCTGGAAGTCGTCGGAACGCCCAGCTCGGCAGGCAGGCAGTACACCATCTCCATCTTCGCGTTGCGGGTGCGTACCGCACCAAATTTGGTCAGCATGCGCGAGACTTTAGACTGGTTGATGTTATCGAAACCCTGCTCCTGCAATGCGAGCACGATTTCACCCTGGGAGCTGAATTTTTCTTCTTTAAGCAGCGCTTTAAACGCTTTAATTAATTCTTCTTGTTTGGCCGAACTTCGCATAAGTCACCCGTGGAATGGCGAGAGAAACACCATTATTATGCATATAAATGAATTTTTATGCAAATTTTCAACCTGATTAAAGGCTGAAATAATGTAATGAAAGGGCGGGATTTTATCAAAAAACGTTATCGATAAACATGCCTGCGTCACGTGTCTCTGATTTGGTTAAAAGTAAATTAAATGTTATCAAATTGATGTTGTTTTGAGGGCTTTAGTGGGTGTATTGTACCGCCACGGCTCGGTTGCTGACGCTATAAAGCCATGCAGTTTCCCCCAAAGGGCAACAAGAAGTGAATGATGCTAAAAGCGTGCGAGGCCGCATTCTTTTGTCATGGATATTGTTAACATTTACCGAAGTTTTAAAGGTCGCCAGCAACGGTTTCAACATATTTACCTTACCATAATAAGGAGTTTAGGATGAAAGTTGCAGTCCTCGGCGCGGCAGGTGGTATCGGCCAGGCGCTTGCCCTTCTTCTCAAGACCCAACTGCCTTCAGGCTCGGAACTCTCTCTGTACGACATCGCGCCGGTTACGCCAGGCGTGGCAGTTGATTTGAGTCATATCCCTACCGCTGTAAAAATTAAAGGTTTCTCCGGCGAAGACGCCACCCCTGCGCTGGAAGGCGCGGACGTGGTGCTGATCTCCGCAGGCGTTGCCCGTAAGCCAGGGATGGATCGCTCCGATCTGTTCAACGTTAACGCCGGTATCGTGAAAAACCTGGTCAGCCAGGTGGCGAAAACTTGTCCGGGTGCCTGTGTGGGTATCATCACCAACCCGGTAAACACCACCGTCGCTATCGCGGCAGAAGTGCTGAAAAAAGCCGGTGTTTACGACAAGAACAAACTGTTTGGCGTCACCACGCTGGACATCATCCGTTCCAACACCTTTGTTGCTGAACTGAAAGGCAAGCAACCGGGTGAGGTGGAAGTGCCGGTTATCGGCGGACACTCTGGCGTGACTATTCTGCCGCTGCTGTCGCAGATCCCGGGCGTGAGCTTTACCGATCAGGAAGTAGCCGATCTGACCAAACGTATCCAGAACGCGGGTACTGAAGTGGTGGAAGCGAAGGCCGGTGGCGGTTCCGCTACGCTGTCGATGGGTCAGGCCGCTGCGCGCTTTGGTTTATCGCTGGTGCGTGCGCTGTCAGGTGAAAAAGGCGTGGTGGAATGCGCATATGTTGAAGGCGATGGCGAACACGCCCGCTTCTTCTCGCAGCCGCTGCTGCTGGGCAAAAATGGCGTGGAAGAGCGTCAGTCCATCGGCACACTGAGCGCCTTTGAACAAAGCGCGATGGAAGGCATGCTGGAAACGCTGAAAAAAGACATTCAGCTGGGTGAAGAGTTCGTTAATCAGTAACAGTCTACGCAGTATCTGCATGCTAAAAAGCCGGAATGTTGTTCCGGCTTTTTTACGTCTGTCATGTGGTGGCGGGGTATTCCTGGATAATGACTTTAAGGGACAGCTTCTTATCTTCGCGCATCACCTCAACCGGAATTTCTGAACCCGGGCGGATCTCCGCCACCTGATCCATAGTTTCCAGCGCCGATACCGCCGGTTTATTGTTCACCGAGATAATCACGTCGTTCACCTGGATCCCTGCGCGCGCCGCCGGGCCGTCCGGCGCCACTTCGTTCACTACAATCCCCTGGATCTGATCGATGCCGCCACCTTGGGTATGCAGCGGGGCGATCTCTCTGCCGCTGATGCCGATGTAGCCGCGGATCACCCGACCGTCGCGGATCAGCTTATCCATAATTTTGGTCGCCAGCTGGAAGGGGATAGCAAAGCCGATACCTTCCGGCGTTTCGCCGTCGTTGCTCTTGTCAAAGGAGAGGGTGTTGATGCCCATTAATTCACCCAGCGAGTTAACCAGCGCGCCGCCGGAGTTGCCGTGGTTAATGGAGGCGTCGGTTTGCAGGAAGTTCTGCCGTCCTGACGGATTCAGGCCAATACGACCGGTGGCGCTGACGATCCCCTGAGTAATGGTCTGCCCGAGGTTGTAGGGGTTGCCGATCGCCATCACCACATCGCCGATGTGCGGCATGCGTTTACGGTTGATGGGGATCACCGGCAGGCCGCCGGTGGCGTTGACTTTCAGCACCGCCAGATCGGTTAAGGCGTCGGATCCAACCAGCAGGGCTTCAAACACCCGGCCATCCTGTAAGGCGACGATAATCTGGTCGGCGTCATTAATCACATGCTTGTTGGTAATGATGTAGCCGCGCTCGTCCATGATCACGCCTGACCCCAGGGTGCGGATCTCCAGCTGGTTATTGGCGGAGGCATTTACGCTGCGGTTATAGACGTTAACCACGGCAGGCGCGGCGCGACGTACCGCCTGGTTGTAGCTCACCGGCGTGTCGTCAGCGCTGTCAAATTTGGGCGTCGACAACGGACTAAACTGACGTAAAGAGGGCATAGCAGCCAGAAGAAGGCCACCAACAATCAAACCGATTGCAACGGAGCGTATGAGCTTTACAAACATGATGCAGGCGTCACCAGAGAGAGAATGGGCAGCATAGCATGAGTTATCCGGACATCACACGTGGGGATGATGTCCGGAGCCACAAATACCTAACGTAATAATAAATAAAGCGTATCGTTACCGCGTACCACGTGCAGGGCGATGATATTCGGTTTCGCTTCCAGCACCTTGCGCATTTCCGCTATTGTCTGCACACGGTCCCGGTTAACGCCAATAATCACATCATCTTTATGCAGGCCGGCCTGGGCGGCAGGACTGCTCTTTTCCACTTCAGAGATGGTGATCCCTTTGGTACCGTCTTTCAGCTGGCCGTCGTTTAAGGTCGCGCCCTGCAACGCCGGGGCGATCATTTCCGCGCTCGCTGAAGATGAGGTGCTTTTATCCAGCGTGACTTCCACCTCCTGCGGTTTACCGTCGCGCAACAGGCCAAGCTTCACTTTTGAGCCCGGCTCGGTTGTGGCGATGCGGGAGCGCAGCTCCGCAAAGCTGTTCAGCGGTTTTCCGTTGAGGCTGACAATCACATCGCCGGATTTGATCCCCGCTTTGGCCGAGCCGGAATTGGGCAGCACTTCGCTGACGAACGCGCCGCGCTGAACGTTGAGATTAAAGGCTTTGGCAATATCCGCACTCATTTCCATGCCTTTAATGCCCAGCAGTCCGCGCTTGATTTCACCGAACTGGATCAGCTGTTTGGCCAGCGTCTGCGCCATATTGCTCGGAATGGCGAAACCAATCCCGACGCTGCCGCCGCTGGGGGCGAGAATGGCGGTGTTAATGCCGATCAGCTCGCCGTTCAGGTTTAACAGCGCGCCGCCGGAGTTGCCGCGGTTGATGGAGGCGTCGGTCTGAATGAAGTTTTCCAGCCCTTCAAGATTCAGCCCGCTACGGCCAAGCGCCGATACGATACCTGACGTGGCGGTCTGGCCGAGGCCAAAAGGGTTACCCACGGCGACGGCGAAATCGCCCACCCGCAGGCTGTCGGAATCAGCGACGGCGATTTGCGTCAGATTGGTGGCATTTTGCAGTTGCAGCAGGGCAATGTCGCTCTGGTCATCGCCGCCAATCAGTTTGGCTTCAAATTCACGGCCATCATTCAGCTGCACATTAATTTTCTGCGCCTGGTTGATGACATGATTATTGGTCAGCACATAACCTTTGGCGGCATCGATAATCACCCCGGAGCCAAGGCCTTCAAACGGCTGGGCTTGCTGATCCGGCGCGTCCTCGCCAAAGAATTTCTTCAGTTCTTCCGGCACTTTGGGATTTTGCTGCACCGCGGTGCCTTCCACCTGCACGCTGACTACCGCAGGCAACACTTTTTCCAGCATCGGCGCGAGGCTTGGGATCGCGGCCTGACCCGGAACCTGTGACGGCAAGGCCGCCATCGTCTGTAACGGCGCGGCAAGCGCTAATCCAACACCTAACGCTAACGCACTCAATAGCTGGTTTTTTTTCTTCATTGATGCTGGCTCTCGTAACCTGAAGTGTAAGGAAAAACGCCCCAAAACAGAGGGATGTTATTGAAATTTTGCACGGGTAACAATGAGGACAATGACTAAATAATAGCTGTGATGGGAAAGAAGAGGCGGGCGCAACCTGCGCGCCCGTAAAAATTCTGGCTTAACAGTCGCTTAATCGCGTTTCTTCGCGCCGCGCAGCAGGCCTGACGCGCCTTCTGAATAGTCGCGCGGCATCTGTACCGGGGCCTGATCGTTACCCGCTTCCGATTCAGCAAGGCGATTGCGGAACGGATTCATCTCGGCGGACATTTCCGGCAGCAACTGGCTGGAGCTTTTCGCCATGTGCTGGTACAGCTGGCGATAATCATGGGCCATATTATCGAGCAGCTCGGCGCTGTGGGCGAAATGTCCGACTAACTCCTCACGGTACTCTTCCAGCTCGGCCTTATTTTTTTCCAGCTCGTATTGCAGGGCCTGCTGGTTGCGTAACTTGCGATTACCGAAACGCATGGCTACAGCACCGATTACGATGCCGACGACTAAACCAATTAGCGCATATTCCCAGGTCATGAACATCTCCCGTTGTCTTGTGATTCCGTAGGGTGTTGGCAGGGAGGCTCCTCGCCTGTGCCTGATTATGCCACTATAACCGCTAATTCCGTATAAGTGGAATCCTGAGGCTGCATCGCGTAGTGTGGAACGGCCTTTTTTTCGTCAACCGTGAATTACGGCATACCGATACTCAAGGAATAACAATAACATCATGCAAAGTATTACCCCCACATCGCGATACCAGCAAGCCCTGGATGCGGGTACGCATCAGCCAGACGAGGTGCAGCGCGAGGCGGTTAACCGGCTGGACGCTATCTGGCAGCAACTCACGCATACCCACACTACGCCTGCGCCACGCGGCGGCCTGATGGCGGCCTTCGGCAAACTGTTCGGCAAGAAAGAAGAATCGACAACCCCTCCCGTACGCGGCTTATATATGTGGGGCGGCGTCGGGCGCGGCAAAACCTGGCTGATGGATCTGTTTTTTCAGACTTTGCCTGGCACACGTAAACAGCGTCTGCACTTTCACCGCTTTATGCTGCGCGTTCATGAAGAGCTGACGGCGTTACAGGGAGAGAGCGATCCGCTGGAAATCATCGCCGATCGCTTTAAAGCCGAAACCGACGTGCTCTGCTTTGACGAGTTTTTTGTGTCGGATATAACCGACGCCATGCTGCTTGGCGGCCTGATGAAAGCGCTGTTCTCGCGCGGCATCACGCTGGTGGCGACCTCTAACATTCCACCGGATGAGCTTTACCGCAACGGCCTGCAACGCGCGCGCTTCCTGCCGGCGATTGAGGCTATCAAGGCCAACTGTGACGTGATGAACGTGGACGCGGGCGTCGATTACCGTCTGCGCACCCTGACGCAGGCGCATCTGTGGCTGTCACCCTTAAATGACGAGACGGCGCAGCAGATGGAAACGCTGTGGCTGGCGCTGGCAGGCGCGCCGCGCGAGCAGCGGCCAGCGCTTGAGATCAATCATCGCCCGCTGCAAACCCTGGGGGCGGAAAATCAGACGCTGGCAGTTTCCTTCACTACGCTGTGCGTCGAGGCGCGCAGTCAGCACGACTATATTGCGCTATCGCGTCTGTATCACACGGTGATGCTCTACGACGTGCCGGTGATGACGCCGCTGATGGAGAACGAAGCGCGGCGCTTTATCGCGCTGGTGGATGAATTCTACGAGCGGCACGTGAAGCTGGTGGTCAGCGCGCAAGCCCCGTTGCATGAGATTTATCAGGGCGAGCGGGTGAAATTTGAATTCCAGCGCTGCTTGTCCCGCTTACAGGAGATGCAAAGCGAGGAGTATCTGAAGCGCGAGCATCTGGCATAATCGCCTCCCCAGGCACGGCGCGGGGAAAAGTATTGTCGCAATCACAAAAAGGGGTCGATCTTTGTACCCGACTTCCCTATAATCTTGCGACCCCACGTTACGAGAAAGTTTTTTTCCCAAAACTTTTGTGTGCCGGCATAGGCTATTCGAAGGGGTAGGTTTGCTGGACAATGTCGTGTGAACCTCAACTGACTAAACGTTTGGGTGTTCACCAACGTGTAACTATTTATTGGGTAAGCTTTTAATGAAAACTTTTACAGCTAAACCAGAAACCGTAAAACGCGACTGGTATGTTGTTGACGCGACCGGTAAAACTCTGGGCCGTCTGGCTACCGAACTGGCTCGTCGCCTGCGCGGTAAGCATAAAGCGGAATACACTCCGCACGTAGATACTGGTGATTACATTATCGTTCTGAACGCAGAAAAAGTTGCCGTAACCGGTAACAAGCGTACTGACAAAATGTACTACCATCACACCGGCCACATCGGTGGTATCAAAGAAGCGACCTTTGAAGAGATGATTGCCCGCCGTCCTGAGCGTGTGATTGAAATCGCGGTTAAAGGCATGCTGCCAAAAGGCCCGCTGGGTCGTGCTATGTACCGTAAACTGAAAGTTTACGCGGGTAACGAGCACAACCACGCGGCACAGCAACCGCAAGTTCTGGACATCTAATCGGGATTATGGCAATGGCTGAAAATCAATACTACGGCACTGGTCGCCGCAAAAGTTCCGCAGCTCGCGTTTTCATCAAACCGGGCAGTGGCAAAATCGTTATCAACCAACGTTCTCTGGAACAGTACTTCGGTCGTGAAACTGCCCGCATGGTAGTTCGTCAGCCGCTGGAACTGGTCGACATGGTTGAGAAACTGGATCTGTACATCACTGTTAAAGGTGGTGGTATCTCTGGTCAGGCTGGTGCGATCCGTCACGGTATCACCCGCGCTCTGATGGAGTACGATGAGTCCCTGCGTGGCGAACTGCGTAAAGCTGGCTTCGTTACTCGTGATGCTCGTCAGGTTGAACGTAAGAAAGTCGGTCTGCGTAAAGCACGTCGTCGTCCTCAGTTCTCCAAACGTTAATCTGTTTCTGCTCAGGCAGAATACAGTTGGCGAAAAAACCCGCTCCGGCGGGTTTTTTTATGCATGAAAATCTAGTTATCTACTGTAATAGATTGATTCCTGCCTCTTTTTGAGCAATTGCGCAATACCCTCACCACAAAGCCCGCAAAATCTGGTAAACTATCATCCAATTTTGTGCCCAAATGCCGGGGATAGTTCATTTTTTGTTTAAATATTGAACAATGAAATGTACCCGGGTGGATAGATTACTTACATCTGGCGAGCCACGTTGTGGTTTGCAGCAGTAATATTCTGAATATACCTGGAGGTTTTCATGGCTGTCGCTGCCAACAAACGTTCGGTAATGACGCTGTTTTCTGGTCCTACTGACATCTATAGCCACCAAGTCCGCATCGTGCTGGCCGAGAAAGGTGTTAGTTTTGAAATTGAGCATGTGGAGAAGGATCATCCGCCTCAGGATCTGATTGACCTCAACCCGAATCAAAGCGTACCGACACTTGTAGATCGCGAGCTGACCCTGTGGGAATCTCGCATCATTATGGAATATCTGGATGAGCGTTTTCCGCATCCGCCGCTGATGCCGGTATACCCGGTTGCGCGTGGTGAAAGCCGCCTGTACATGCAGCGTATCGAAAAAGACTGGTACTCGCTGATGAACGTTGTCGTGAACAGCACCGGTGCTCAGGCGGATACCGCCCGTAAACAACTGCGTGAAGAGCTGCTGGCTATCGCGCCGGTATTTGGACAGAAGCCTTACTTCCTGAGCGATGAATTCAGCCTGGTCGATTGCTATCTGGCGCCGCTGTTATGGCGTCTGCCGCAGCTGGGGATTGAACTCAGCGGCGCAGGGGCTAAAGAGCTGAAAGGCTACATGACGCGCGTCTTTGAACGCGATTCCTTCCTCGCTTCACTGACAGAAGCCGAACGCGAAATGCGCCTTGGCCGGGGTTAATAAGCATGGAAATGTCACAACTGTCTCCACGCCGTCCGTATCTGCTGCGCGCATTCTATGAATGGTTGCTGGATAACCAGCTCACGCCGCATCTGGTGGTAGATGTGACCCTGGAAGGCGTGCGTGTGCCAATGGAATATGCTCGTGACGGGCAGATTGTGTTGAATATCGCGCCGCGTGCTGTCGGTAATCTGGAGCTGGCTAACGACGAAGTGCGTTTTAACGCGCGTTTCGGCGGGGTGCCGCGCCAGGTGTACGTCCCGCTGGCTGCCGTACTGGCAATTTATGCCCGTGAAAACGGCGCAGGCACCATGTTTGAGCCGGAAGCGGCGTATGACGGCGACGCCATTTCTCTCAATGACGATGACGAGACTACCACGCCTGAGGGTGAAACTGTCATGTCCGTTATCGACGGCGACAAGCCCGATAACAGTGATGACAACGATCCTGATGACGATCCGCCGCCGCGCGGTGGCCGTCCGGCATTACGCGTTGTGAAATAAACTGACAGGCCCCGACGGGCCTGTTTTTTTTGCCTTTGGTAACGCCATCCCGCACCAGGTGCGCCAGCCTGATATTCCTGTGTTATGATGAGCTTGCTGTCACACACTACTTATCCGGGCGCTATGAACGCATTTGATCCTGACTCCGACAACCCTGCTGAAAAGGTCGCGCGCACGCTGCGTCGTCGTCCGCTGGCGCGTAAAAAGCTCTCAGAGATGGTGGAAGAAGAGCTGGAGCAGATGATCCGCCGCCGTGAAGTGGCTGAGGGTGAACAGCTGCCGTCTGAACGTGAACTGATGGCGCTGTTCAACGTTGGCCGCCCGTCGGTACGCGAGGCGCTGGCCGCGCTGAAACGCAAAGGCCTGGTGCAGATCAGCAATGGCGAACGGGCGCGCGTATCACGCCCCTCAGCCGATACCATCGTCAGCGAACTCTCCGGCATGGCGAAAGACTTTCTCTCGCGCCCCGGCGGTATCGCCCATTTTGAACAGCTGCGTTTGTTCTTTGAATCAAGCCTGGTGCGTTACGCCGCCGAGCACGCCACCGACGCGCAGATTGAACAGCTCAGTAAAGCGCTGGAATGGAACAGCCAGACGCTGGACGACAACGCGCTTTTTATCCGCTCCGACGTCGAGTTTCACCGCGTGCTGGCGCAAATTCCCGGCAACCCTATTTTCAACGCCATTCATCTCTCCCTGCTTGACTGGCTGATCGCCGCGCGTCCGGCCGTACCGGAAAAAGAGCTGCATCAGCACAATAACGTCAGTTATCAGCAGCATATTGAGATCGTCAACGCCATCCGCCAGCGCGATCCGGATGCTGCCGATCGCGCCCTGCATACCCATCTGAACAGCGTTTTCGCCACCTGGCACGCCTTCGACAAAAAGAAAAAATCCCGCGCCTGATCCCGCATTGCCTTAACGATCCTCAAACGATCGTTTAGTGAGGCAGATCCCATTCCCTGCGTTTGGGGACAAAATGTCGATTTTGTGTGCTGGTATAACAGGTATAAAGGTATATAGTCAGACAGTGATAACCCATCAGGAGAAGTTCATGTCTGTTCAGTTAAAAGGTGTTATGCCCGCCCTGTTAACCCCCTTCGACGCCAGCGAAAATCTGGATACCGAAAGCCTGCGCCGTCTGGTGCGTTTCAATATCAGTCAGGGCATTGATGGGCTGTACGTCGGCGGATCCACCGGCGAAGCCTTTGTCCAGAGCATTAAAGAACGTGAAGAAGTGCTGGAGATCGTGGCCGAAGAAGCGAAAGGCAAAATCACGCTGATTGCCCATGTCGGCACCGTCAGCACGCGGGAAACGCAACAGCTGGCGACAGCTGCCAGCCGTTACGGGTTTGACGCTGTCTCCGCCGTTACGCCCTTCTATTATCCTTTCAGCTTTGCCGAGCACTGTGACCATTACCGGGCGGCCATTGATGCTGCCGACGGTCTGCCGATGGTGGTTTACAACATCCCGGCGCTGAGCGGCGTGAAGCTGTCGCTCGATCAAATCAGCACCCTGGTCACGCTGCCGGGCGTCGGCGCGCTGAAACAAACCTCGGGCGATCTTTTTCAGATGGAGCAGATCCACCGCGCGCACCCGGATCTGGTGCTTTATAACGGCTATGACGAGATCTTCGCTTCCGGTCTGCTGGCGGGCGCGAATGGCGGTATTGGCAGCACCTATAACATTATGGGCTGGCGCTATATGGGGATTGTGCGCGCGCTGGCGGAAGGGGATATCGCCACCGCGCAACGTTTGCAGACCGAGTGTAATAAAGCGATCGATCTGCTGATCAAAGTGGGGGTTTTCCGCGGCCTGAAAACTATCCTGCACTATATGGACGTGCTGACGGTGCCACTGTGCCGTAAACCCTTCGGCCCGGTTGATGAACAATACCTGCCAGAACTGAAAGCGCTGGCGGATCGGCTGCTTGCTGAGAAGTGCTAACCTGATGCCGGGCGGCAACAGGTCGGCCCGGCCATGAAAAACAGACCGAGCGTCGGGAGAATGTTATGACAATGCCTGCCCACAGCATCCCGTGGTATCGCCATCTTAATCGCAGCCAGTGGCGGGCGTTCAGCGCCGCCTGGCTTGGCTATCTGCTGGATGGTTTTGATTTTGTATTAATCGCGCTGGTATTAACCGAGATCCAGGGCGAATTCGGCCTGACCACCGTTCAGGCAGCCAGCCTGATTTCCGCCGCCTTTATTTCCCGCTGGTTCGGCGGGCTGATGCTGGGGGCGATGGGGGACCGCTACGGTCGCCGCCTCGCCATGGTCACCAGCATCATTTTGTTTTCTGTCGGTACCCTGGCCTGCGGTTTCGCGCCGGGCTACACCACCATGTTTATCGCCCGTCTGGTGATCGGCATGGGGATGGCGGGTGAATACGGCTCCAGCGCCACCTACGTGATTGAAAGCTGGCCGAAGCAACTGCGCAATAAAGCCAGCGGCTTTTTGATCTCCGGTTTTTCCGTGGGCGCGGTGATCGCCGCTCAGGTTTACAGCCTGGTGGTGCCGGTATGGGGCTGGCGGGCGCTGTTCTTTATCGGCATCGTGCCGATCGTTTTCGCGCTCTGGCTGCGTAAAAATATTCCGGAAGCGGAAGACTGGCAGCAAAAACATGCCGGTAAAGCGCCGGTGCGTACTATGGTTGACATTCTCTACCGCGGCAAACTGCGCATTCTGAATATCCTGATGACAATAGCCGCCGCCAGCGCGCTCTGGTACTGCTTTGCCGCGCAAATGAAAAACGCCGCGCTGGTGATTGCCTTTGGCCTGCTGTGCGCAGCGATCTTTATCAGCTTTATGGTGCAAAGCAGCGGCAAACGCTGGCCGACGGGCGTGATGCTGATGGTGGTGGTGCTGTTCGCTTTCCTTTATTCGTGGCCGATCCAGGCGCTGCTGCCGACGTACCTGAAAACCGAACTGGCTTACGATCCCTCCACCGTGGCGCGGGTGCTGTTCTTCAGCGGCTTTGGCGCGGCGGTGGGCTGCTGCGTGGGGGGCTTTCTCGGCGACTGGCTGGGCACGCGCAAAGCCTATGTTTACAGCCTGCTGGCCTCGCAGTTATTGATCATCCCGGTATTCGCCATTGGCGGCGCCAACGTCTGGGTGCTGGGCTTTTTACTCTTCTTCCAGCAGATGCTGGGGCAGGGGATCTCCGGGATCTTACCTAAGCTGATCGGCGGCTATTTCGATACCGATCAACGGGCGGCGGGGCTGGGCTTCACCTATAACGTGGGGGCGCTGGGCGGCGCGCTGGCGCCGATTATCGGCGCACTCTTCGCGCAGAAAATGGAGCTGGGCACCGCGCTGGGATCGCTCTCTTTCAGCCTGACCTTTGTGGTGATCCTGCTGATTGGTCTTGATATGCCGTCCCGCGTACAGCGCTGGTTGCGGCCGGAAGCGCTGCGCACCCATGACGCCATCGATGGCAAACCCTTTAGCGGCGCAGTGACGCATAACGCGGACAAAAGCGACTTACTGAAAACAAAGCGGGCGGCGAAATGATCACTCTGGCTATCGACATCGGCGGCACCAAACTTGCCGCTGCGCTGGTGGACGTGCACGGGCGATTATCCTGCCGCGCCACCCTGCCGACGCCCGCCAGCCGCACGCCTGATGCGCTGGAGGCCGCCCTGCGCGATCTGCTGACGCCGCTCTACCCGCGTGCGCAGCGCTTCGCCATTGCCTCCACCGGTATCATTCAGGATGGCGTACTGACGGCCATTAACCCGGAAAACCTTGGCGGACTGGCGCATTTTCCGCTGGTGACCTGCGTCGCGAGCATCACCGGCTTGCCGGGAGTGGCGCTAAATGATGCGCAGGCGGCAGCATGGGCAGAATATCAGCCGCTGGCAGCTCGTGTGCGTGACATGGTGTTTCTGACCATCTCGACAGGCGTCGGCGGCGGCCTGGTGCGTGATGGCAGGCTGGTCACCGGACAGGGCGGGCTGGCGGGCCATTTCGGCCATATGCTCGCCGATCCGCTCGGGCCGCGCTGTGGCTGTGGACGTACCGGCTGCGTGGAGGCCATCGCCTCCGGACGCGGCATCGCGGCGGCGGCAGAGGGCGAACTGGCTGGCTGTGACGCGAAAACCCTTTTTGCCCTGAGCGAGCAGGGACATGCAGGAGCCAGTGCGCTGGTGGACAGATCGGCAACCGCGCTGGCACGCCTGATCGCCGATGTGAAGGCCGCCACCGACTGTCAGTGCGTGGTGCTCGGCGGCAGCATTGGTCTGGCACCCGGCTATCTTGCCCGTGTGCGGACGGCGCTGTTACGCGAACCGGCGATGTACCATACCGAATTACTGACTGCGCATTATCAGCACGACGCCGGACTGCTCGGCGCGGCCTGGTGGGCTAACGGGAGAAAAGCATGATTTACGGAGATATTCACCAGCCGGAAGCGGCCGGTTTACCCGCCGGATTGCTGGATGCGCTGCGCCAGGCGCTGGCATTAGCGCCGGAGCAGCTATCCCCCGGACGGCACGAACTCACCGGTGCGGCGTGTTTTATGAACGTGATGCATTACAGCACGCAGTTGCCGGACACAAAAAAGGCGGAACTCCACCGGCAGTATGTGGATGTGCAGGTGGTGCTTACCGGGGAAGAGCAGATTGTTTACGGCGCTGCGGGCAGTGCGCGCGAGTGTGAAGAGTGGCATGACGCAGACGATTATCAGCTGTGCCAGCACATTGATAATCAGCAGACGCTGACCCTGCGCGCCGGGATGTTTGCCGTGTTTATGCCCGGTGAACCGCATAAGCCTGGCTGCACCATGGGGCGGGGGAGCGAGGTAAAAAAAGCGGTGATTAAAGTTCCCTGCGAGGAAGCCACTGGCTGAAATGCGGGGGCGAAAAATATCGCCCCCGCATTTATTACCAGCGATAGTTCCAGAGAATATGGCCGCCGTAAGCGTCGTAGCTGTTTTCGCCCCATTCGCCCGTGGCGCGTACGGAGAGCGTCATTGCTTCATTGAGCTTACCGGTGATCCCGACCTCGACCAGGGCGCGATCTTCCGGCACATCGTTACTCAGCGTTTCGCCGTTAAACTGCAAATCGGTCGCGCCGTCGCCGTTAAGCCAGTTAACCGATGTCCACGGCTGCCAGTCTCCCGGCGCTTTCTGATTGAGGTTGCTGACGCGTACGCCCAGACGGGTCAGAATGCTGTCCTTGTCGCTTTGCGTAATGCGCGTACCGTTAACCTCGGTATGATCGTCCTGATCGAGATAGCTGTAGATGATCTGGCCCTGAGGCTCGATCTTCCAGCTGCGATCTTCTTCACCGTTAACCAGCCAGGCGTGGCCCATTTCCAGCGAGGCGGCATAGCCGTTGCTCTTGTAATCTTCAGAGTCGAGGCCATCGCCACGGACGTAGCCGTCATACCAGTTAGCCTGCACCCAGCTGTCCACATAGCTGCCGGTACGTAACTGCGGATCCTGCTGCCAGGTGGCATACAGCCCGACGTTATAACCGCTGACTTTTCCCTTCGCGGAGTTGCGGTTATTAGTGGCATCGGCATGCGTGACGCTCAGACCTGCGCCAAGCATAAAGCCGGCATGCAGTTCGCCTTCATCATAAGTACGGGTATAGAGATCGCTGCCGACCTGGAAGACGGTGGTGGTGGTGTCATAACCGCCTTTCGCATCCGCTGCGGTACCTTCGTTATAACGGCCTTTGACGTACATCCAGCCATTTTGTTCGCCTTCATTACGTGCCAGCACCTGCTCGCGATCGTCCAGCTTGTGCAGGAACATTTGCTGTGCAGCGCTCTGGTTAGCAAGATAAGCGCTGGTTTCCGGACGAATGACTTCAGGGGATTTATCTTCATCGCCGTTGCCGTTATCACCACCGTTGCCGTTATCGCCACCGTTGCCGTTATCGCCGCCGTTGCCATTATCGCCGCCGTTGCCGTTATCGCCGCCGTTGCCGTTATCGCCGCCGTTGCCATTATCGCCGCCGTTGCCGTTGCCGTTGCCGTTGTCGCCGCCGTTGCCGTTATTGCCGCCGTTGCCGTTGTCACCGCCGTTGCCGTTATCGCCGCCGTCACCGTTACCACCATCGCCGTTGTCATTTGGATCGGGTTCTTTTTCCGAAACCAGATACCAGTCTCCATCGCGCTTTTTAAGATCGTATTCCCAGGCACCCGCTACGGCACGGGATGAGAGAGTGAATACGGCATCGGAAGTCTGCCCAACCTCAATAATTTCAATGCCGTTGATTGTCTGCGCGCCCTGGCCGCCGATATTGGTCAGCGCCACTTTCGATTCACCGCTGGTGTTACCGGTGATGGTCAGCATGTCCGTCGCGGCGTTGTCATCCGCCAGGGTGGTATTCATTATTAGCTGGCTGCCGGCATTACCAACATAGTTACCATTGATGGTAAAACGCTGGCCTGGCTGGGTGTTTGCGCTGCCAATAATCAGCGAACCGCTGTTGCTGACGTTACCCTTTATGGAATCCGCAGTAGCGGAAGCGGTATTCCCTGCCGTCGCCACATTCCAGGCTGCCAGCGTGCCGCCTGCCATAATATTTACATCGCCAGTTACCGTACCGGCACTGGCCAGGGTGGCACTATTGTTGATGGTGACGCTGGCAGGCGCAGCGGCCGTGCCCAGCGCGCTGTCTTTGGCGACCAGCGTGGTACCGCCATTGAGTTCAGTGCCGCCGGTGTAACTGAATACACCGTCAAGCGTCAGGGTACTGGCATCGGATTTAATGAGTTTACCCTGGCCGCTGATATCACTGCTGAAGGTGGAGTCGCCGCTCTGGTTAATTATCAGATTGCCGTTATTGGTAACTGCATCAGAGGTAAAGGCCGCAGTGTGCGTAGCATCCCCTATTTGTAAGGTGGCACCCTGATTAATAGTGGTGCCGCCAGCATTGTTTACTGTACCGGTTAGCGTTAAGGTGCCGGTGGTGACCTGCAGGACTTTATCATTCAGGTCTTTATCGTCGTTGCCTAATAAATCTATTTCGCCGCTCAGTGTCCAGGCATCCCCAACCATATTCAGAGATGCAAAACCGTCATTATCAGTAAGACCGACAAAATTGCTGTCTTCGGTACCGCTATCTCTCAGGAGTAAGGTATTCTTTTTAGAATTTGCACTCAGTACATCACCCACAAGCTCGGAGCCAGAGAGAAGAACTAAGCTGTTATTTTCGGTAGATTCAAATTTTATTGCATAATCTTTACCCTGGATTTTCCCTGCGTTGCTAATATTAGCAGCGCCATCTCCATTGACAGCAATACCAGCACCTTTTTGACTGATGATAATGGCATTATTTTTTATAGAGGCTTTGTCATGTTTCACAAGTATCGTATCACCATTATCCGAGGTAATAGCACCATGATTATTTAAAGCAAAATTATTTTCTGCGATAATGGCGCTTTCTTTCCCTGATACTTTTGCAGCCTCATTGTTCGTTATTTCTGACTGCGCACTATTTATGACTTTTATACCATAGATTTCTCCTTCAATGATGCCGTTATTTATTACCTTACCATCCATGTTGTTAATGTCTATAGCTCCGCCAGAGATATTTCTGACAGTGCCATTATTAGTGACGTTTTTAATAAAGGCACCATTAATATTTAATGTGGCAGTAATAGCGGAATCGCTCTCTAAAACTGTATCAGGAGTGACGCTGTAAATCTCAGCCTTATCATTTAATTCCCCTGGGGCTGTGATTATTTCTGCAAACGCCACAGAAGACGAACAAAAAGCAATAGTGGGCATTAATTTTAATATTGTTTTGGTAATCAAATTTAATTGATGCGGTGTATACGACATAATTACTTCCGTTGTAAGAAATGAAATAAGCGGGGCATACTATTCTTAAGCTTTCATTAAGTAAACGGTTGCGACTGTGTCGCTATGCCGATAGTTACAAATAACCGTAATTTTAAGAGTGTTTTATTAGATATGTGAATGTGAACTATTGTAATTATTGACGTAAAAGGAAGGATCGCGGTTAAAAGGGAAGTACTAACAGGAATTATTAACAGGAGGGGTGGGGCAATTATTAACTAAATATATTGATCGCAGAAATGAATATCCGTGGCAGTGTATTAACACACCGCCACGGTTATAGCTTATACTTCCAGCCAGTTCATAATACCTTCTGCTGCTTTACGCCCTTCGGCGATGGCGGTGACCACCAGATCCGAACCACGCACGATGTCGCCACCGGCAAAGATTTTCGGGTTGCTGGTCTGGAAGGCATTTTCATTACCTTCCGGGGCAATGATACGGCCCTGCGAATCAAGCTCGACGCTGTGTTTCGCCAGCCATTCCATGCTGTGCGGACGGAAACCAAACGCCATCACCACGGCATCGGCCGGTAACACGTGTTCAGAGCCCGGTACGATCTCCGCACGACGGCGGCCATGGGCATCCGGCGCGCCCATCTCCGTACGCGCCATTTTCACGCCGCTCACTTTGCCGTTGGCATTCACTTCAATACCCAGCGGCTGCACGTTGAACTGGAACTCTACGCCTTCTTCACGCGCGTTTTTCACTTCGCGACGGGAACCCGGCATGTTTTCTTCATCACGACGATAAGCACAGGTCACGTGCGTGGCGCCCTGACGAATGGACGTACGTACGCAGTCCATCGCGGTATCACCCCCGCCCAGTACCACCACGCGACGGCCTTCCATACTGACGAACGGTTCGTCTGTGGTTTCGCCAAAGCCCATCAGTTGTTTTGTATTGGCGATGAGGAACGGCAGCGCGTCGTACACGCCGGACGCATCTTCATTCTCCAGCCCACCGCGCATCGACTGATAGGTGCCGACGCCCAGGAACACGGCATCGTAATCCTTCAGCAAATCCTCAAGCTGTACGTCGCGGCCCACTTCCACATTCAGTTTGAACTCAATACCCATGTCGGTGAAAATTTCACGGCGACGGGTCATGACTTCTTTTTCCAGCTTGAATGCCGGAATACCGAAGGTCAGCAGGCCGCCGATTTCCGGATGACGGTCAAAGACCACCGCTTTCACGCCGTTGCGGGTCAGCACGTCGGCACATGCCAGACCTGCCGGGCCTGCGCCGATAATCGCCACGCGCTTATCGGTCTGACGTACGCCGGTCATGTCCGGACGCCAGCCCATTTCAAACGCTTTATCATTGATATAGCGCTCAATGTTGCCGATGGTGACCGCGCCAAACTCGTCGTTAAGCGTACAGGAGCCTTCACACAGACGATCCTGCGGACACACGCGACCGCACACTTCCGGCAGGGTGTTAGTCTGATGCGACAATTCTGCCGCTTCAAAAATTCGCCCTTCGTTGGCCAGCTTCAGCCAGTTAGGAATGTAGTTATGAACCGGGCATTTCCACTCGCAGTAGGGATTGCCGCAGGACAGGCAGCGATCTGCCTGTGCTTTGGCCTGGCCTTCTGAAAACGGCTCGTAAATTTCAACAAACTCTATTTTACGGATCTTCAGCGCTTTTTTCGGCGGATCAACGCGCTGTAAGTCAATAAACTGATAGACATTCTGACTCATTGCTTCCCCTTACTGCGCCTGCACCCGCAGCTCAGCTGCGGAACGACTACGGTGACCCAACAGTGCTTTAACATCGCTGGACTTCGGTTTAACCAGTGCGAATCTGGTGGAGAACGCTGGCCAGTTCGCCAGGATCTCTTCGCCGCGTGAGGAGCCCGTGTGCTGCACGTGCTCGGTGATCAAACCGCGCAGATGCTCTTCATGGATGGCAAGATCATCGACGCTCAGCACTTCCACCAGCTCCGGGTTTACACGCTTACGGAATTCGCCGTCTTCATCCAGTACGTAAGCGAAGCCGCCCGTCATACCGGCACCGAAGTTAACGCCCGTTTTACCCAGAATGCAGACAATACCGCCGGTCATATATTCACAACCGTTATCGCCAATGCCTTCCACCACGGTGATGGCACCGGAGTTACGCACAGCAAAACGTTCACCCGCGCGGCCTGCGGCATACAGGCGACCGCCGGTTGCGCCATACAGACAGGTGTTACCGATAATGCTCGCCTTATGGCTGAGGAAAGCTGACCCCACCGGCGGACGTACCGCCAGCAGCCCGCCTGCCATGCCTTTGCCCACGTAATCGTTAGCATCGCCGGTCAGATACAGCTCCACGCCGCCGGCGTTCCACACGCCAAAGCTCTGGCCTGCGGTACCGCTGAAGTGCGCTTTGATCGGATCGGCTGCCAGTCCCTGATCGCCATGCTTCTGGGCGATATAACCGGACAGCGACGCGCCAACGGAGCGGTCGGTGTTGCGAATATCGAACCAAAAGGTTTTGCTCTGGCCTTCATGCACATAGGGCTTCGCCTGCGACAGCAACTGGGCGTTCAGCACGCCGTTATCAAACGGCGGGTTGTGCTCGGTGCAGTACAGCGCTTTACCCGGATGTGGCTCGGCGGTTTCCAGCAGTTTGCTCAGATCCAGCTTTTGCTGCTTGGCGGTATAACCTTCCAGCGCGATCAGCAGATCGGTGCGGCCAATCAGATCCACCAGGCGTTTCACGCCCAGCTGCGCCATCAGCTCGCGGGTTTCGCGGGCGATAAATTCAAAGTAGTTGGTCACTTTGAACGGCAGACCGTGATAATGATTTTTACGCAGTTTTTCATCCTGTGTTGCCACGCCGGTGGCGCAGTTGTTCAGGTGACAAATACGCAGGTATTTACAGCCGAGCGCGACCATCGGACCGGTGCCGAAGCCGAAGCTTTCCGCGCCGAGGATGGCGGCTTTAATAATATCGACGCCGGTTTTCAGGCCGCCGTCGACCTGCAGGCGGATCTTGTGGCGCAGGCCGTTGGCAACCAACGCCTGCTGGGTTTCCACCAGGCCCAACTCCCACGGACAGCCCGCATATTTCACGGAGGAGAGCGGGCTTGCGCCGGTGCCGCCATCGTAGCCGGCAATGGTGATCAGGTCCGCATAGGCTTTAGCCACGCCGGTTGCGATAGTGCCCACGCCCGGCTCGGACACCAGCTTCACGGAAATCATCGCTTTCGGGTTGACCTGTTTTAAGTCAAAAATCAGCTGCGCCAGATCCTCGATGGAGTAAATATCGTGGTGCGGCGGCGGCGAAATCAGCGTTACGCCAGGCACGGAGTAGCGCAGTTTGGCGATGTATGGGGTGACTTTATCACCCGGTAACTGACCACCTTCGCCAGGCTTCGCGCCCTGGGCCACTTTAATCTGGATCACATCCGCATTCACCAGGTAGGCCGGGGTAACGCCAAAACGTCCCGAAGCCACCTGTTTGATGCGCGACACTTTATTGGTGCCGTAGCGCGCCGGATCTTCACCGCCTTCGCCGGAGTTGGAATTGCCGCCGATGCTGTTCATCGCTTCCGCCAGCGCTTCGTGCGCTTCCGGGCTTAACGCGCCGATGGACATGGCTGCCGTATCGAAGCGTTTGAACAGTTCCTGCGCCGGTTCCACGTCGTCAATGCTGACGGCGTCGGCAGGCGGATTGATAGCCAGCAGATCGCGCAGCGTCGCCGCCGGGCGTTCGTTAACCAGTTTCGCATACTGCTGATAGTCGCTGTACTCGCCGGTTTGCACCGCCTGTTGCAGCGTGCGCACCACGTCCGGGTTATAGGCGTGGTATTCACCGCCGTGCACATATTTCAGCAGGCCGCCCGCATCCAGCGGTTTACGCGCCAGCCAGGCACGCTTCGACAGGTTAAGCAGATCCTGCTGGAAGTCGCTGAAGCTTGCGCCGCCGATACGACTGATCACGCCCTGGAAGCAGAGGTTCGCCACATCGTCATGCAGACCGACCGCTTCGAACAGCTTCGAGCAGCGGTAAGAGGCGATGGTCGAGATGCCCATTTTGGACATGATCTTGTACAGACCTTTGTTGATGCCGTTACGGTAGTTCAGCATCACGGTACGGTAGCTTTTCTCAATGGCGCGGGTATCGATCAGTTTCGCCAGGGTTTCATAGGCGAGGTACGGATAGATAGCGGTCGCGCCAAAGCCCAGCAGTACGGCGAAGTGGTGCGGGTCGCGCGCGCTTGCGGTTTCAACAATGATGTTGGCGTCGCAGCGCAGATTTTTTTCCACCAGGCGAGTCTGGATCGCGCCCACTGCCATCGGCGCCGGTACCGGCAGACGATCTTTGGCGATGTTGCGATCCGAGAGCACCAGCAGCACCGTGCCGTCGCGCACCATGGCTTCGGCTTTATCACACAGCGCTTTGACGACCTCTTCAAGCGTGCTTTCATTCACGTCAAAGGTGATGTCCAGTGTGTCGGCGCGATAGTGATGCTCCGTCATGGTGGTGAGCTGTTTGAAATCGGAGTACAGCAGGATCGGCGATTTGAAACTCAGGCGGTGCGCCTGGCCTTCTGCTTCACAGAAGACATTCATCTCGCGGCCAATGCTAGTGGCCAGCGACATCACGTGCGCTTCACGCAGCGGATCGATTGGCGGGTTAGTCACCTGCGCAAACTGCTGGCGGAAGTAATCGTAAATGATGCGCGGCTGGCTGGAGAGTACGGCAAAGGGGGTATCGTCACCCATTGAACCGACCGCTTCCTGGCCGTTTTCACCCAGCACGCGGATGATGGAATCCAGCTCTTCTGCGCTGTAGTTAAACTGTTTCTGGTAGCTGCCTAACAGATCGTCGCCCATTTCGCGGCTGCCGACTTCTTCATCAGGCAGATCTTCAAAGGGCACCAGACGGCGGACGTTTTTCTCCATCCACTCTTTATAGGGGTGACGGCTTTTCAGATCGTCATCGGTTTCCGCAGAGTGCAGAATACGGCCGCCGCGGGTGTCGATCACCATCAGCTCGCCCGGCCCCACGCGGCCTTTTTCCACCACCTCGTCCGGCTGATAATCCCAGATGCCCACTTCAGAGGCGCAGGTGATCAGCTTATCTTTGGTGATAACGTAGCGCGCCGGGCGCAGACCGTTACGGTCGAGGTTACAGGCGGCGAAACGACCGTCGGACATAACAATGCCCGCCGGGCCATCCCACGGCTCCATATGCATGGAGTTAAAGTCGAAGAACGCGCGCAGCTCCGGATCCATGTCCGGGTTGTTCTGCCAGGCTGGCGGCACGAGCAGACGCATGGCGCGTACGATGTCCATACCACCGGCAAGCAGCAGCTCCAGCATGTTATCCATGGAGCTGGAGTCAGAGCCGGTTTCGTTGACGAAAGGCGCGGCATCGTGCAGATCCGGGATCAGCGGCGTCTGGAACTTATAAGTACGCGCGCGCGCCCACTGACGGTTACCGGTGATGGTATTGATTTCACCGTTGTGCGCCAGATAGCGGAACGGCTGCGCCAGCGGCCAGCGCGGCACGGTGTTGGTTGAGAAGCGCTGGTGGAACAGGCAAATGGCTGATTCCAGGCGCAGGTCCGCCAGGTCCAGGTAAAAGCGCGGCAGATCCGCCGGCATACACAGACCTTTATAAATGTTGACCAGGTTCGACAGGCTACAAACGTAGAAATCTTTATCTTCCACCAGACGCTTTTCAATGCGGCGGCGCGCGATAAACAGGCGGCGCTCCATATCGCGTGGACGCCAGCCCGCAGGGGCGTTGACAAAGATCTGCTCAATACGTGGCAGCGAGGAGAGGGCGATTTCACCGAGCACCCCTTCATTGGTCGGCACGTCGCGCCAGCCAACAATCGACAGGGTTTCCTGTTGCAGCTCTTCTTCTACAATACGGCGCGAGGCGGCAGCTTTTTCAGGATCCTGATTCAGGAACAGCATGCCAACGGCGTAGTTTTTAGCCAGCCGCCAGCCGCGCTCTTCGGCAACGATGCGGAAGAAACGGTCGGGTTTTTGCAACAGTAAACCGCAGCCATCGCCGGTTTTACCATCGGCAAGGATCGCGCCACGGTGCTGCATTCGGGCCAGTGCGTGAATAGCGGTACGCACTACCTTGTGGCTAGGTTCGCCTTCTATGTGGGCGATCAGGCCGAAACCACAGTTATCCCTCTCAAGGGATTTATCGTACAACATATCAGTGAACCTCCCCAGGCTCTACGGGAGTCCGTCTTAACCGACGCGCACAGGCGCAGAAAGAGCATGGCGACGGGGCTTTAAGGCCTCGGGTGTCGCCCTCTTTTTTTTCCTTTTCGCATCGGTACACAAGTGTTGAGGACTTGCTTAAGAGGGAATCTCAATTACTGCATAAATATGATGAGCAGACTGCTCACCCAGAAAGCTTCCAGCGGATCCTCAAGTTATCGGGAATCGGCACACAGGTCAAATGGCAATCTTATTTATACAAAAATGTGCTAAAGGTTGGTTAACTAGTTGTTTTTAATGTTTTTTAATGCTCTTTTTGCCACTGTGTCAGGCCTGACGACCGTTAATGGAGTGTGATCCCTCTCACTATAAGAAAGCGCTGTTATTACCGCGCTGTCCTGTGTTCTGTTTTCCAAACAGAATATTACACTGGCTTTTCTTCGTAACCCGCTTAATGCCACTGTTTTACGCCGAAGGAATTCTTTTTGAAAAATATCCCGCCGACATAAGTAAAAGTAATCAGCGAAGCAGTGAATGAAATTGCGGTAATTGTGCGTGATTATGCAATAGGTGTGCGTCCTCTATGGCGATTGATCCAGGTCATCGCCGACAAAGACTAAAAATGGCAGGCTTGGCCCTTTCATCAGGCCGGTCTATCAATTTATGCAGTTACAGAAATTAGTCAATATGTTTGGTGGCGATCTCGCCCGTCGTTACGGGCAGAAGGTCCATAAACTGACGCTGCATGGCGGTTTCAGTTGTCCCAATCGCGATGGCACTATCGGACGGGGCGGCTGCACTTTCTGTAACGTGGCTTCTTTCGCTGACGAAACCCAGCAGAACCACTCCATTGCGGAGCAGCTGGCTTATCAAGCCACGCTGGTCAACCGCGCCAGACGATATCTCGCCTATTTTCAAGCCTACACCAGCACCTGGGCGGAAGTGCAGGTGCTGCGCGCCATGTATCAGCAGGCGGTAAGCCAGGCCAGCATCGTCGGTTTATGCGTCGGCACCCGCCCGGACTGCGTGCCGGATGCGGTGCTGGATCTGCTCAGCGAATACCACGACGCGGGCTATGAAGTGTGGCTGGAGCTTGGGCTGCAAACGGCTCAGGATAAAACCCTGCATCGCATTAACCGCGGCCACGATTATGCCTGCTACCAGCACACCACCCGCCGGGCGCGCGAACGCGGTCTGAAAGTGTGCAGCCATTTGATTGTCGGTCTGCCGGGAGAAGGGCAGGCCGCATGTCTGGACACGCTGCACCGGGTGGTGGAGACGGGTGTGGACGGGATCAAACTGCACCCGCTGCATATTGTCACCGGCAGCACCATGGCGAAGGCCTGGGAAGCGGGGCGTCTGCACGGCATTGCGCTGGAAGACTACACCGTCACCGCCGGGGAGATGATCCGTCATACGCCCCCTGAGGTGATTTATCACCGTATTTCCGCCAGCGCGCGTCGCCCGACGCTGCTCGCCCCGCTGTGGTGCGAAAATCGCTGGACCGGTATGGTGGAACTGGACCGCTACCTTAACAGCCACGGGGCGCAGGGATCGGCGCTGGGCCGCGGCTGGGTGCAGCCATGCGTCTGAACGTTTCCTTCCTGAGCGGGGAATAATTCGCACTTTTTCACACAAGCGTCAACGCCTTGCTCAGAATTGAGTATTATTGTGCCAGGTTGTCGCGAAGGGATCCCCTATGAAGCAAATCCGAGTACTGGCGCAATACTATGTCGATCTGATGATGAAGCTCGGCCTGGTGCGCTTTTCCATACTGCTGGCGCTGGCGCTGGTGGTACTGGCGATTGTCGTGCAGATGGCGGTCACCATGGTGTTGCATGGCCGCGTTGAAAGCATTGACGTTATACGCTCTATCTTCTTTGGTCTGCTCATTACCCCCTGGGCGGTCTACTTTCTGTCGGTGGTGGTTGAACAACTGGAGGAATCGCGGCAGCGGCTCTCGCGGCTGGTTGATAAACTTGAAGAGATGCGCGACCGCGATCTCAAGCTCAACGTGCAGTTGCGGGACAACATCTCCCAGCTGAATCAGGAGATCAACGATCGCGTGAAAGCGGAAGCGGAGCGCCAGGCCACCTTCGAACAGCTAAAAATCGAAATGCAGGAGCGCGAACAGACGCAGATCCAGCTGGAGCAGCAATCTTCTTTCCTGCGCTCGTTCCTCGATGCTTCCCCGGATCTGGTTTTCTATCGCAATGAAGATAAAGAGTTTTCCGGCTGTAACCGGGCAATGGAGCTGCTGACCGGCAAAAGCGAAAAACAGCTGGTGAATCTGAAGCCGCAGGACGTCTATTCCCCGGAAGCCGCCGAGAAAGTGCTGGAAACCGACGAGAAAGTTTTCCGCCATAACGTGTCGCTCACGTATGAACAGTGGCTGGATTACCCGGACGGTCGTAAAGCCTGTTTTGAGATCCGCAAAGTACCCTATTACGACCGCGTGGGTAAACGCCACGGGCTGATGGGCTTCGGGCGTGACATAACCGAACGTAAGCGCTATCAGGACGCGCTGGAGCGCGCCAGCCGCGACAAGACTACCTTTATCTCCACTATCAGCCATGAACTGCGCACGCCGCTTAACGGTATCGTCGGTCTGAGCCGTATCCTGCTGGATACGGAGCTGACCGCCGAACAGGAAAAATACCTGAAAACCATCCATGTTTCGGCAGTAACCCTCGGGAATATTTTCAACGATATTATCGACATGGATAAAATGGAGCGGCATAAAGTCCAGCTGGATAACCAGCCGGTGGACTTCACCAGCTTCCTTGCCGATCTGGAAAACCTCTCCGGGCTACAGGCGCAGCAAAAAGGGCTGCGCTTCGTGATGGAGCCTGCGCTGCCGTTGCCGCATAAGGTTGTCACCGACGGCACGCGTCTGCGGCAGATCCTGTGGAACCTCATCAGTAACGCCGTCAAATTCACCCTGCACGGGCAGGTGGTGGTGAGGGTGCGCTACGACGCCCCGCAGGAGATGCTGCGCTTTGAGGTGGAAGATTCCGGTATCGGTATTCCGCAGACCGAACAGGATAAGATCTTCGCCATGTATTATCAGGTGAAAGACAGCCACGGCGGTAAACCCGCGACGGGGACGGGCATTGGTCTGGCGGTATCGCGCCGTCTGGCGAAGAGCATGGGCGGCGATATCACGGTGTCCAGCGTGGCGGGCAAAGGTTCGGTCTTCTCGCTGTCGGTGCGCGCCCCTGCTGTTGCGGAAGAAGTAGACGATGCGTTCGAAGAAGATGAAATGCCGCTGCCGGCCCTTCACGTCCTGCTGGTGGAAGACATTGAGCTGAACGTGATCGTCGCCCGTTCAGTGCTGGAAAAACTGGGTTGCAGCGTGGATGTGGCAATGACCGGCAAGGCGGCGCTGGAGATGTTTACCCCCGGCGAATACGACTTGCTGCTGCTGGATATTCAGCTGCCGGATATGACCGGGCTGGATATTTCCCGCCAGCTCACCAGCCGCTATGCCGCTGAAGATCTGCCGCCGCTGGTGGCGCTAACCGCCAACGTGCTGAAAGACAAACAAGAATACCTGAACGCCGGTATGGATGATGTCCTCAGCAAACCGCTGGCCGTACCGGCATTAACGGCCATGATCAAAAAATTCTGGGATACCTGTGACGACGAGGAGAGTGATGTGACCCCTGTGGATGACAGTAAATCACAAGCGCTGCTGGATCTGCCGATGCTGGAACAGTATCTGGAGCTGGTGGGGCCGAAGCTGATCACCGATGGCGTGGCGGTATTTGAAAAAATGATGCCGGGCTATATCAGCGTGCTGGAGTCCAATTTCACCGCTCGCGATCAGAAAGGCATCACCGAAGAAGGGCATAAAATTAAAGGCGCGGCAGGATCGATTGGCCTGCGCCGTTTACAACAGCTGGGGCAACAAATTCAGTCGCCGGATCTGCCCGCCTGGTGGAATAACGTGGGCGAATGGATCGACGAGATGAAACAGGAATGGCCGCATGACGTGGCGTTACTGAAAGCCTGGGTGGCGAATGCCAGTAAAAAATAACCCCGGATAAACCGGGGTGCGCGAATACTGCGCCAACACCAGGGAACCGTGGCTGCGCCGGGATTGTGATTTTGTAGTTGAACGGGCACGACGAGACATGAGAAAAGTTGGCACTTAAGATACCAAAACTTGAATCATTTGTTACGTGAATCAGTTAAATGTGTGAAGCACAGCGTTGTTATCACAATAATTAATAAAATTTAGCCTATTGCCAGAAAGGATGAGCAGCATGAAAAAAGTAGGTATTGTCCTTAGCGGATGCGGAGTTAACGACGGTTCAGAGATCCACGAAGCCGTACTTTCTCTGCTGGCCATCGCCCGAAACGGTGGCGAAGCAGTCTGTTTTGCCCCGGATAAAAGCCAGAGCGATGTAGTGAATCATCTGACCGGCGAACCTATGGCGGAAAGCCGTAACGTACTGATCGAAGCGGCGCGTATTGCCCGCGGCGCGATCCAGCCGTTAGCCCTGGCGTCCGCTGATACGCTGGATGCGCTGATCGTCCCGGGTGGCTTCGGCGCGGCAAAAAACCTGAGTGATTTTGCCAGCCAGGGCGCGGAATGCACCGTCGACCCCGATCTGAAACGTCTGGCGCAGGCGATGCATGCGGCGGGCAAACCGCTGGGCTTTATCTGTATCGCGCCGGCGATGCTGCCAACGATTTTCGACTTCCCGCTGCGTCTGACTATCGGCACAGACGTCGACACAGCCGAACTGCTTGAAGAAATGGGGGCGGAGCATGTGCCCTGTCCGGTGGATGATATTGTCGTGGATGAAGACAATAAAGTGGTGACTACTCCGGCCTATATGCTGGCGCAGAATATTGCTGAAGTGGCAACAGGCATCGATAAGCTGGTCACGCGCGTGCTGGTTCTCGCGGAATGAAACGGCGACGTGCCCCGCTGATGGCGACGTTAAAATCCTGGCTGTGGCGGATCCTGCTGGTGCTGATCCTGTTCTGGGGCGGCGGCATCGCGCTGTTTTCCTTCATGCCGGTACCCTTTTCCGCGGTGATGGCCGAGCGCCAGATTTCGGCCTGGCTGACCGGCGATTTCGGCTATGTTGCCCATTCAGACTGGGTCGGCATGGACGAGATTTCCCCCTGGATGGGGCTGGCGGCGATCGCGGCGGAAGATCAGAAATTCACAGAGCACTGGGGCTTTGATATGGCCGCTATCGAAAAAGCGCTCTCTCACAACGAACGCAACGAGAACCGCATTCGCGGCGCCTCGACCCTTTCCCAGCAGACGGCAAAAAATTTGTTCCTGTGGGACGGGCGAAGCTGGCTGCGTAAAGGGCTGGAAGCGGGCTTAACGCTGGGCATGGAAACGGTATGGAGTAAACGCCGCATCCTGACGGTTTACCTGAATATTGCGGAGTTTGGCGACGGAGTATTTGGCGTTGAAGCGGCGGCGCAGCGCTATTTTCATAAGCCAGCCAGTCGTCTGACGATGTCGGAAGCCGCGCTGCTGGCGGCGGTGCTGCCCAATCCGCTACGCTTTAAGGCTGATGCGCCTTCAGGTTACGTGCACAGTCGCCAGGCGTGGATCATGCGCCAGATGCGTCAGCTGGGCGGTGAAGGCTATATGCGCGACCAGGGACTGTATCAGTAACCTTCCCCCTCTCCGGCAAGGCGGGGGGACTTATCAGTCTTCGTCAAACCCGGCGTTAAACAGCGCGATCACCGCCGCCAGCGCCTCTTCTTCCTGCGGGCCGGTGGCTTCGATCTCAATCTGTCGGCCTTTCGCCGAATCCAGCATCAGCAGCGCGATCACGCTGTTCGCTTCTGCTTCTGTCCCTTCTTCATTGCGCAGCAGAACTTCCGCATCGAAGCCCTGCATCAGCTCAAACAGTTTCATCGCCGGGCGCGCATGCATACCCAGCTTGTTAGTGATTTCAACGGTTTGCTTTACGGTCATGATTTGCGTTTTTCCAGCGTACGATGACGGGATTGCACATTTTTGCCGCGCGATCGGAAGTAATCCGCCAGCTGTTCAGCGATATACACCGAACGATGCTTGCCGCCGGTACAGCCGATAGCGACCGTTAAGTAGCTACGGTTATTGGTTTCCAGCATCGGCAACCACAGTTCCAGATAGCTGCGCGTCTGATAGATAAAGTTATGCACTTCGGTATGGCGATCAAGAAACGCCGCCACGGGCTTATCCAGACCGGTCATTGGACGCAATTTGGGATCCCAATGCGGGTTTGGCAGAAAGCGCACATCGAAGACATAATCCGCATCAATAGGAATACCGTGCTTGAAGCCAAAAGACTCAAAGACCATCGTCAGCTCACGTTCGCGTTTGCCCAGCAGGCGCGTACGCAGCATTTCGGCCAGTTCGTGCACCGACATTTCCGAGGTATCGACGATCAGATCGGCGCGGGAGCGCAGCGGCTCCAGCAGATCGCTCTCTTCGTCGATGGCGCTTTCCAGCGACAGGTTTTTACTGGACAGCGGATGCAGACGACGGGTATCGCTGTAACGACGGATCAGCGTATTGCGGTCGGCATCAAGAAACAGCAGTTGCGGAGAAAACGCATCGGGCAGGTTGTTCATCGCCTGTTCGAAGATCTCCGGCGATTCCGGCATATTACGCACATCAATGCTCACCGCCGCCGAAATCTGACGGTCAGCAAGCGAGCGCGCCAGTTCTGGCAGCAGCACGACGGGCAGGTTATCGACGCAGTAGAAGCCCATGTCTTCCAGCGCTCGCAGGGCGACAGATTTCCCCGATCCCGAACGACCACTGACGATCATCAGTACCATGTACCCTTTCTCCTCCGGACAACAAAGACGAAGGCCATTTCCTGGTTAAGCATCATCCCGGGAGCCTTCTGTTTCCGTGATGATTTGATAAAGTTCTTCATCGCTTTGCGCGCTGCGCAGACGGCGACAAATGGTTTTATCCGCCAGGCGGCGGGCGACTAAAGAGAGCGTATGCAGATGCGTTTTGGTCTGGTCGGCCGGCACCAGCAGCGCAAACAGCAAATCCACCGGCTGGTTGTCGATAGCATCAAAGGCGATCGGCGTTTCCAGCTGCACAAAGACGCCCACAGCGCGCAGCGTATCTTCCTCCAGCTTACCGTGAGGGATCGCGATACCGTTGCCGATACCGGTGCTGCCCATTTTCTCACGCGTCAAAATCGCCTCGAATACCACCTGCGGCGGTAAGCTTAGCTGTTTGGCGGCCAGTTCACTGATGATTTCCAGCGCACGTTTTTTGCTCTGGCAGTGAACGCCGCTGCGGGTACATTCCTGGTTAAGGACATTGCTCAATTGAAGAGCTGAATCGTTGTTCATCATAATTTCACCTAAGCGCTAACGGTACAAAGGGCCCGTTGTGTCTCACAACAGGCCGTCCTGCACCCGTTAACTGCCCGGACAATTAGTGTTGTTTCAGTTTATCTTTATGTTTAGTGAGCTGCCGTGAAAGTTTATCAATTAAACCATCAATGGCGGCATACATATCCTGCCCTTCCGCACTGGCGTGGATCTCTCCGCCGTTGACATGCAGGGTGGCGTCGGCGATATGCGTCACCTTTTCCACCTTCAGAACAATGTAGACCTGATTGATCCTGTCAAAAAATTGCTCCAGCTTGGCAAATTTTGTCTGTAAAAATTCGCGCAAGGGCTCAGTAATCTCGACGTTATGTCCTGTGATATTGAGCTGCATAGTGTCTTCCTTATCGGTTGAGTCAGACCAGCTGTTTACGCTGGTTAGACGGCGGAATGGATAAAGACTCTCGATACTTCGCAACAGTACGGCGCGCTACCATGATACCCTGGTCGGACAGCAGGGTAGTTAGCTTACTGTCACTCAGTGGTTTCGCCGGGTTTTCTGCGGCTATCAGTTTCTTCACCAGCGCGCGAATGGCGGTGGACGATGCTTCGCCGCCGCTGTCGGTATTCACATGGCTGGAGAAGAAATATTTGAGCTCAAAAATGCCCCGTGGGCTGTGCAGGTACTTCTGGGTAGTCACACGTGAAATGGTCGATTCGTGCATCTCGACGGCCTGGGCAATGTCGGCCAGCACCATCGGTTTCATATATTCTTCGCCTTTATCAAAAAAGGCCTGCTGCTGCTCAACGATGCAGCGGCTGACGCGCAGCAGCGTGTCGTTACGGCTTTCCAGACTTTTGATCAGCCATTTGGCATCCTGCAAATTACTGCGGATAAACTGGCTGTCCGCGTCATTACGCGATCCGCCGCACATGGCGGCATAGTGCTGATTGATTTGCAGGCGGGGAATGCTGTCGGAATTAAGCTCGACAGTCCAGCGTCCCTGATGCTTACGTACCAGCACGTCAGGGATAACATATTCGGGTTCGCCCGTCTGGATCGACTGGCCGGGTCGCGGATCGAGCGACTGGATCAGATTGACGGCTTCTTTTAGCACATCTTCTTTCAGCCGCGTTACGCGCATCAGAGATCGGAAATCATGGTTCGCCAGTAGATCAAGATGATCGCTTATGATCAACTGCGCTTCGTCGCGCCAGGGCGTGTCTTTGCTAAATTGCGACAGCTGGATCAGCAGGCAGTCACGCAGATCGCGGGCGGCAACGCCGATCGGATCAAAACGCTGTACGCGCTTGAGCACCGCCTCGACTTCATCCAGCCCGATCTCCTCATCGCCCATGCTTTCAAGAATATCGTCCAGCGAGACGGTGAGATAACCGGTGTCATCAACGGCGTCGACGATGGAGGTGGCAATGGCGCGATCGGTATCCGAGAAGGGGGTCAGTTCCACCTGCCACATCAGGTAATCCTGCAGGGACTGGGTGGTTTCGCCCTGATAGACCGGCAGTTCATCATCCTGATAATCGACACCGTTACCCGAAGGCGTACCGGCGGTGTAGATCTCGTCCCAGCTGGCATCCAGCGGCAGCTCATCGGGCATCTCTTTCTGTTCAAGGGCATCGACGGCATCCAGGTTTTCGGTGTCCTGCGTCGGTTGGGCGTCTATCTCATCGTGAAGATCGGTTTGCTCCAGCAACGGGTTGCTTTCTAGCGCCAGCTGAAGCTCTTGCTGAAGTTCCAGCGTAGACAATTGCAACAGACGGATGGCCTGCTGCAATTGTGGCGTCATGGCCAGTTGTTGGCTAAGCCGTAATTGCAAACCTTGCTTCATATTCAGAGCAGTCTTCTCCGCTTAAACCCTTTATTTTCTCTACCCTATCAGAGTCTGAAGCCTTCCCCAAGATATACGCGCTTAACCTGTTCGTCTTCAAGGATTTGCTGCGGCGTACCATGGGCAATCAGATGCCCCTGGCTGACGATATAAGCCCGCTCACACACGGCCAGGGTTTCGCGGACGTTATGGTCGGTAATCAGCACACCGAGGCCGCTGTCGCGCAGGTGTTCGATAATACGTTTGATGTCGATAACAGAAATTGGATCTACGCCCGCAAAAGGTTCATCCAACAGAATAAATTTCGGATCCGCCGCCAGCGCGCGGGCGATTTCCACACGGCGGCGTTCACCGCCTGACAACGCCTGGCCGAGGTTATCGCGCAGGTGTTCAATGTGGAACTCTTCCATCAGCTCATTGGCGCGATCCTCGCGCTGTTGTGAGGTCAGATCGTCACGGATTTGCAGCACCGCCATCAGGTTATCGAACACGCTCAGACGACGGAAAATCGACGCTTCCTGCGGCAGATAGCCGATGCCGCGACGAGCGCGGGCGTGCAGCGGCAGCAGACTGATGTCTTCATCATCAATGATAATGTTGCCCGCATCGCGCGGCACGATGCCTACCACCATGTAAAAGGTGGTGGTTTTACCCGCCCCGTTAGGGCCTAACAGACCGACAATTTCACCGGATTTAACGGTGAGGCTGACGTCTTCCACCACGCGGCGGCCTTTGTAAGCTTTAGCGAGATTTTTTGCAGTTAAAGTTGCCATAACGGATCAGTTACTCTTTTTTTGTGCCGGAGCCGGGGTTGCGCTTTTGTCCTGCAGTTGCGACGGCACCAGAACGGTGGTGACGCGCTTACCTTTCTCGCTGTAAGCCTGCATTTTCTGCTCTTTCACCAGATAGGTAATTTTGTCGCCTTTGATGTTGCTGTCGAGCTGCTCAAGGAAGGCATCGCCGGTCAGCACCACGAAGTCATTTTGCAGTTCATAGTGCAGCTGAGAGGCATGGCCTTTTACCGGCTTGCCGCTATCCTGCATCTGGTAGAAAGTGGCTGGCTTGCCGAAGCCGTCAATCACTTCTTTACCTTCTTCGCCGCCCGGACGCGTCACCACCACTTTATCGGCATTGATTTTGATGGTGCCCTGGGTGACAACAACGTTGCCGGTGAAGGTTACGACGTTGCCCTGCATGTCTAACGATTGCTGATCGGATTCAATGTGAATGGGCTGATCGGTATCACCGGTCAGCGCAAACGCGGGAATGCTGGCGGCCAGAAGCGTACTGGCAAGCATAAGGTTAAGGCTGAGTTTGTTTGTTTTGAATTTCATATGAGGTTCTAACCTTTTCAATCAGCTCGGCGTTTTTGCTGCGTAAGTTGCCGCGCATTTTCAGGCCGCTGGAATTAAATGTCGTACCGTACAACGTAACCAGATCGTTTGACGTCACATCCTGAGTGATCAGGTTAATCTGGGCGTTATCCGTGGTGATTTTACGCAGTTGAGCATCAGCGGTCAGGGCGTTGACCTCAACGTGTCCATAAAGATAAAGCATCCGGTCATCGGTCAGTTTGGCCTTATCTGCCTTAATTGACCATGTAGGAATTTTGTCTTTGTCGAAAGTCGTCAACACCGGCTGCGTGAACCACGACAGCGCCTGGTCGGAAAAATATTCAACATGCTGCGCGATCAGGCGGTAATTCAGCGCCCCTTCCGGGCTGTAAACCACCGTGTCCGTGTGCTCGCTGCGGTAGGTCGGCTCATTGGTGTTTGCCACCACCTGCTCTGTGTCGTCTCTGTCTGCCAGATTAATGCCAATCAGCACCAGTATTACCAGCGACAGCAGAATGATAACCCAACGTCTGGTTTTACTCATATTGATTGCCCTGTGGCTGCTTCAAGTTTGCCCTGCGCCAGTAACAGCAGATCGCAGACTTCCCGGACGGCCCCGCGGCCGCCATTAATGTAGGTCACGTAATCGGCACGCGGGATCAGCATCGGGTGCGCATCGGCGACCGCCACGCTCAGACCCACGTCCGCCATCACCGGCCAGTCAATGAGATCGTCGCCAATATAGGCCACTTCATCGGCTGATACCGCCAGATCGGAAAGCAGCTGTTTAAACGCAATGCGTTTATCGGACTGCCCCTGATACAGATGCGTAATGCCGAGCGTAACGCAGCGATCTTCTAACAGTTTAGCCTTACGGCCCGTAATTATCGCCACCTCAATACCGGAGGTGAGGGCGCAACGAATGCCATAACCATCACGGACGTTAAACGCCTTTAACTCTTCGCCGTTGTTGCCCATAAAAATCAGTCCATCCGACATGACACCATCCACGTCGAGGATCAGCAGGCGGATTTTCTCCGCCTTTGCCATCACTTGCGCGCTGACGGGACCGTAGCAGGTTGCAAGTGAAGCACCAGCGTTACTCATTCTTTTTATCCTTATTACACTACGCCTGCGCGCAGTAGATCATGCATATGTACCACACCCAGCAACTGGTCGCCATCGGCAACCATAACCACGGTGATGTGGCGGGACTGCATCAGGTTGAGCGCGTCGACCGCCAGCACCCCGGAACGTACGCGAATACCGCCGGGAGTCATGACGTCAGCAATGCCGAGATTGCGGACATCCGCGCCCATATCGAATACGCGGCGTAAGTCGCCGTCGGTGAAAATACCTTCGATTTTCATCAAATCGTCGCAGATGACCGTCATGCCCAGATTTTTGCGTGTGATCTCCAGCAGCGCATCGCGCAGCGTGGCGTCTTTGCTGACGTGGGGGATCTCATCGCCGGTGTGCATGATGTCATTCACCCGCAGCAGCAGTTTACGGCCAAGGGCGCCGCCCGGATGGGAAAGCGCGAAATCTTCCGCCGTAAAGCCGCGGGCCTTTAACAGCGCCACCGCCAGCGCATCGCCCATCACCAGCGCCGCGGTGGTGCTGGAGGTCGGTGCCAGCCCCAGCGGGCAGGCTTCGCGCGGTACTTTAACGCATAAATGAATGTCTGCCGCCCGCGCCATACTGCTTTCCGGGCGGCTGGTCATGCAGATCAGCGGCACCTGCAAACGCTTTAATACCGGGATCAGCGCCAGGATCTCGTTGGATTCGCCGGAATTCGACAGGGCGATGACAATATCCTGCGGCGCGACCATCCCCAGATCGCCGTGCGCCGCTTCGCCGGGATGCACGAAGAACGACGGGGTTCCGGTACTGGCGAAAGTCGCCGCCATTTTGCGGGCGATATGACCCGATTTGCCCATGCCCATCACCACGATTTTACCGGCGCAGTAGAACATTTTTTCGCAGGCTTCGCTGAAGTCCTGATTAATGTACTGATCGAGATGTGCCAGGCCTTCACGTTCAATATCCAGGACATCCTTACCTGCCTGCTGAAAGTCAAAGCCCGGCGGCAAATCTATTTGCGACATATTCAGTTCCCATTAACCGGTAAAAAAAGGCGACAGCCAGTAGAGCATCGCCATCCAAAGGATAAAGCCGCCGATCAACAGCGCGCCCGCGCCTTTACCCGTCTGACACCGTGGACGCCAGCACAACAGGGCGAAGATCACGCTGACCACCAGCATTACCCCATAATCACGGCTGAACGCGAGCGGGTTAAACGCGCCGGGGGCGATAAGCGCCGGCAGGCCCAGCACGATAGCTAAATTGAAAATATTGGAACCAATAATGTTCCCGATGGCGATGTCATCTTCGCCTTTGCGGGCGCCCGCAATCGCCGTCGCCAGCTCCGGTAAGCTGGTGCCAATGGCGATGACGGTCAGCCCGATGGTCAGCTCGCTCATGGCAAAGAAGTTCGCCAGCACGGTGGCGTTATCGATCACCATGCGGGTGGCCATCGGCATGATGATCAGCGCCACGCCTAACCACAAAAAGGCCACCGACAGACTGCCTTCGCGGGGCAACTCGGCGATCTGCTCGCGGGTCAGGCTGTCATTGCCCTGACGTTCGGCGAGGCGGCCTATTTTCACAATAAACAGCAGCCATGCAACCGCCAGTAATAGCAGGAAGATCCCGTCCAGACGGGTCAGGCTGCCGTCATAGAGCACGCTGCCTGCCAGCAGGCTCATGATTAACATTAGCGGCAATTCGCGACGCAGAATATCAGAATGTACGGTAAAAGGATGGAGCAGGGCGGCAAGGCCTAAGATCAACAGGATGTTGACGATGTTGGATCCGATCGCCGTGCCGATCGCCAGATCGATCTGCCCGTGCATAGAAGCGGCGGCGGAAACGATGATTTCAGGCAGCGAGGTGCCGATACTGACCACCGTAAGGCCGATGACAAGCGGCGGGATCCCCAGACTGCGGCAAAGGATAGATGCGGCAAACACCAGACGATCGGCACTGTAGACCACCAAAAGTAAACCAATTATTAACAGCGCCGTGGCTAAAAGCATCTAAAGTCCTTTCTTCAGGTATAATCATCGGCCCGCTACCACGATCGTCTGGCAGGATTGGGATCGTAAAACCAATGATTTCCTAATTTTGACTTTATGCGGCTTAAAAGTAAAACAAATGCCAGCTTTCGCTAACCACAGCGAGTAATATTCTGTAAAAATGTTGGGTTCAGGGTGCGACAACGCGAAATGCTTACCCCTAACAAGGCTAAAAGGATCAGTAAATGAGCCAGACTGTGGCGAATTTAGTCGATGTCCGAGGCGTCAGCTTCTCACGGGGCAGCCGGACCATCTTCGACAATATTTCGCTGACGGTCCCGCGCGGAAAGATCACCGCGATCATGGGTCCGTCAGGGATCGGTAAGACAACGCTGCTTCGCCTCATTGGCGGTCAGATCCCGCCGGATGCCGGTGAGATCTTATTTGATGGCGAAAACGTGCCGGAGATGTCCCGCACCAGGCTCTACACCGTGCGCAAAAGAATGAGCATGCTGTTTCAGTCCGGGGCGCTGTTCACCGATATGACCGTTTTTGATAACGTCGCCTATCCGTTGCGTGAACACACGCCTTTGCCTGCGCCCTTGCTGAAAAGCACGGTGATGATGAAGCTGGAAGCCGTCGGGCTTCGCGGCGCGGCTAAACTGATGCCGTCTGAACTGTCGGGCGGCATGGCGCGTCGCGCGGCGCTGGCGCGGGCCATCGCGCTGGAACCCGATCTGATCATGTTTGATGAGCCTTTTGTCGGCCAGGATCCCATCACCATGGGCGTGCTGGTAAAGCTGATTTCAGAACTGAACAGTACGCTGGGCGTCACCTGTATCGTCGTCTCCCATGACGTACCGGAAGTGCTGAGCATCGCGGATTACGCCTATATTGTGGCGGACAAAAAAATCGTTGCCCATGGCAGCGCGCAAGGATTGCAGGAGAATGCCGATCCCCGGGTGCGTCAGTTCCTGGATGGCATTGCGGATGGGCCGGTACCTTTCCGTTTTCCTGCTGGCGATTATCTTCACGATTTATTAGGAACAGGGAGTTAATCCACTCATGCTGTTAAATTCACTGGCTTCCCTCGGACAGCGCGGCATCAGTATGCTCGCCACGTTCGGGCGCGCCGGGTTGATGTTATTCAATGCGCTGGTCGGTAAACCCGAGTTTCGCAAGCATGCGCCGCTGCTGGTTCGCCAGCTTTATAACGTGGGCGTGCTGTCGATGCTGATCATCATCGTGTCCGGTTTTTTTATCGGCATGGTGCTGGGGTTGCAGGGCTACCTGGTGCTGACCACGTATAGCGCGGAAACCAGTCTCGGTATGCTGGTGTCCCTTTCGCTGCTGCGTGAACTCGGGCCGGTCGTCGCCGCGCTGCTGTTCGCTGGCAGGGCCGGTTCTGCGCTGACCGCTGAAATCGGGCTGATGCGCGCTACCGAACAGCTTTCCAGTATGGAAATGATGGCCGTCGATCCGCTGCGGCGGGTGATTTCACCGCGCTTCTGGGCGGGGGTGATCTCGCTGCCGTTGCTGACGATTATTTTCGTCGCCGTCGGCATCTGGGGCGGCTCGCTGGTGGGCGTCAACTGGAAAGGCATTGATGCCGGCTTCTTCTGGTCAGCAATGCAAAACGCCGTCGACCTGCGTCTGGATCTGGTTAACTGTCTGATTAAGAGTGTGGTGTTCGCCATTTCGGTAACCTGGATTGCATTATTCAATGGTTATGATGCAATTCCGACCTCAGCAGGGATTAGCCGGGCTACTACACGTACCGTTGTGCACTCATCGTTGACCGTTCTTGGCCTCGATTTTGTGCTCACCGCACTGATGTTTGGGAATTGAGTGATGCAAACGAAAAAAAGTGAAATTTGGGTTGGCGTGTTTTTGCTGATCGCCATGCTGGCGGCGCTGTTTGTTTGTCTGAAAGCGGCGGATGTGACCTCTTTGCGCAGTGAACCGACGTACCGTATTTATGCCACTTTCGATAACATCGGCGGCTTAAAAATGAACTCCCCGGTGCGTATCGGCGGCGTTGTCGTTGGACGGGTTGCGGATATTACCCTTGACCAGAAAACCTATCTGCCCCGCGTGTCGCTGGATATTGAAGAGCGCTACAACCAGATCCCGGACACCAGCTCGCTGGCGATCCGCACCTCTGGCTTGCTGGGCGAGCAATATCTGGCATTAAACGTCGGCTTTGACGACCCGGAGCTGGGGTCTTCTATGCTTAAAGAAGGCAGTACGATCCAGGACACCAAATCGGCCATGGTGCTTGAGGATCTGATCGGACAATTCCTTTACAACAGCAAAGGAAACGATAATAAGCCATCAGAGGATGCGCCAACGCCAGATGCCGCTAATACTGATGCAACGGCACCTGCTGGCCCGACGATTCATTGAGGAGAATTAACGCATGTTTAAACGACTTTTAATGGTAGCAATGCTGGTGATTGCCCCGCTGACTGCCGCCACTGCGGCGGACCAGAGCAATCCTTACAACATGATGCAGGAAGCGGCGAAAAAGACCTTCGATCGCCTCAAAAACGAACAGTCGCAAATCCGTTCCAATCCGGATTACCTGCGTCAGATCGTCGATCAGGAGCTGCTGCCCTATGTGCAGGTGAAATATGCCGGCGCGCTGGTGCTGGGTCGCTATTACAAAGAGGCTACCCCGGCGCAACGTGACGCCTACTTTGCTGCGTTCCGTGAATATCTGAAGCAGGCCTATGGCCAGGCGCTGGCGATGTACCACGGTCAGAGCTATCAGATTGCCCCGGAAAAACCGCTGGGCGATGCGACTATCGTGCCGATCCGCGTCACCATCATCGATCCAAACGGTCGTCCGCCGGTGCGTCTGGATTTCCAGTGGCGTAAAAACAGCCAATCCGGTAACTGGCAGGCATATGACATGATCGCCGAAGGCGTCAGCATGATCACCACCAAACAGAACGAGTGGAGCGATCTGCTGCGTACCAAAGGTATTGATGGCCTGACCGCGCAGTTGCAGTCGATCTCTCGTCAGAAGATCACCCTGCAAGAGAACAAATAATGGCGCAGCATCTCAGCTGGACACGTGACGGCGAGCGCCTTGCATTGCAGGGCGAGCTTGATCAGGACGTGCTTAACCCGCTCTGGGATGCGCGAGCTGAGGCGCTGCAGGGCGTGACTGTCATCGATCTTACCGCGCTTACGCGGGTGGATACCGCTGGCGTCGCCCTGCTGGTGCACTTCATCGCCCTGGTCAAAAAACAGGGCAGGGCGGTGAAACTGGAAGGCGTCAGCGATAACGTCCTGACATTAGCGCAACTTTATAATTTGCCTGCCGACGCCCTGCCTCACTAATATTTTCAGTACGTTACTACCCGTAGCCTCGCGAGATTTTTTAGCGAGGCTTTTTGCTTATTTAAGACAGCGCCACTTTCCTCTAAAATGTTGGACTGTTTTCATTCTCGGACAATAGTAGATCCCATGGAAAATCATGAAATTCAGAGCGTGCTGATCAATGCACTCTCACTCCAGGAAGCCCACGTCACCGGCGATGGCAGTCACTTTCAGGTTATTGCTGTGGGTGAAATTTTTGACGGCATGAGCCGGGTCAAGAAGCAGCAAGCTGTTTATGGCCCGCTGATGGAATACATTGCGGACAACCGCATCCATGCCGTCTCGATCAAAGCGTATACCCCGGCTGAATGGGCGCGCGATCGTAAACTTAACGGTTTTTGAGCTGCCGGTTACGCACCGTCAGCATTTGTGAATTCTTAACAGAGAACAGATGAATGGATAAGTTTCGTGTACAGGGGCCAACGCGGCTTCAGGGCGAAGTGACAATTTCCGGCGCGAAAAACGCGGCCCTGCCAATTCTTTTCGCCGCTTTGCTGGCCGAAGAGCCTGTTGAAATCCGTAACGTTCCGAAACTGAAAGATATTGATACCACCATGAAGCTGCTCAGCCAGCTGGGCATGAAAGTGGATCGCAACGGCTCCGTGTGGATCGATGCCCGTGACGTCAATATCTTCTGCGCGCCTTACGATCTGGTGAAAACCATGCGCGCTTCTATCTGGGCGCTTGGCCCGCTGGTGGCGCGTTTTGGTCAGGGTCAGGTTTCCCTGCCGGGCGGCTGTGCGATTGGCGCGCGTCCGGTTGACCTGCACATCAGCGGCCTTGAGCAGCTGGGCGCGCAGATCAAACTGGAAGAAGGTTACGTTAAAGCGTCTGTGGATGGTCGCCTGAAGGGCGCGCATATCGTGATGGACAAGGTCAGCGTCGGCGCGACCGTCACTATCATGTCCGCCGCTACCCTGGCAGAAGGCACCACCATTATCGAAAACGCGGCCCGTGAGCCGGAGATCGTCGATACGGCGAACTTCCTCAATACGCTGGGCGCGAAGATCACCGGCATGGGTACCGACAAGATCACCATCGAAGGCGTTGAACGTCTTGGCGGCGGCGTCTACAGCGTGCTGCCTGACCGTATCGAAACCGGTACTTTCCTGGTGGCGGCAGCCATTTCCGGCGGCAAAATTGTTTGTCATAAAGCGCAGCCGGATACGCTGGATGCGGTACTGGCGAAACTGCGTGAAGCGGGTGCCGATATCGAAGTGGGCGAAGACTGGATCAGCCTCGACATGCACGGCAAACGTCCGAAAGCGGTTAACGTGCGTACCGCGCCGCACCCGGCTTTCCCGACTGACATGCAGGCGCAGTTCACGCTGCTGAACCTGGTGGCGGAAGGGACGGGCGTGATCATCGAAACGATCTTCGAAAACCGTTTCATGCACATTCCTGAGCTGATCCGTATGGGCGCGCACGCCGAGATCGAAAGCAACACCGCGATCTGCCATGGTGTGGAAACCCTGTCGGGCGCGCAGGTGATGGCGACCGATTTGCGTGCGTCCGCAAGCCTGGTACTGGCGGGTTGTATCGCAGAGGGCACCACCATCGTCGACCGTATTTATCATATCGACCGTGGTTACGAGCGTATTGAAGACAAACTGCGTGCGCTCGGTGCGAACATTGAGCGCATAAAAGGCGAATAAGCTAAGCGGTAATGCAACCCCCTGTACGCAGGGGGTTGTTGCATTGTAGATGGCGTACAGCCGCTATTTATGCTTCTGCTGGCGCATCATGCTGGTGCGATCGATAAACTCATGGGTGACCGGATCGTGGTAACGCGACGGCCAGATAATCCAGGGATCCGTGTCCAGCGCCTTCGCAATGATCCATTCCCCTTTCGGCCATGAGCGCGTCAGCGCATTTGCCAGCGTCGATGAACTTAGCCCGTTCCGGCGCGACTCCGCGGCCAGCGACGTCCCTTTCTTACGCAATCCGGCGATGATATCGGCAGGATGCCAGTCGATAAATTTATTTTCCATCACTCCTCCCTGCGGTTGAATTATGCGCGGCTTATCCTGATGCGCCGCAGCAATTCACTATACTCCTTGCGACGTGTTGTTCTAAAAAGTTCATGTAAACGAAAGTGCAATTCAGAATTTATTAAGGTCGAAATAGCAGGATATAAGCGCTTATCGGGAAGGTAGTGAAAACTTATAAGAACTTATTAGAATCTTTCCGCGCATGACGCGGAAAGATATCGGCAGGATTAACGATCGCGCTGAACGGCGATGTGGGCGAGGCCAATAAGCGCATCGCGCCACGGCGTATCAGGCAATACCTGCAAGGCATGAATGGCCTTGTCGGCTTCTTCTTCGGCGCGACGACGCGTCCATTCCAGCGAACCGCAATCGGCCATGGCTTCCAGAACCGGCTCTAAAAGATGCCGTCCGTTGCCCTGTTCGATGGCTTCGCGGATCATCTGCGCCTGTTGCGGCGTACCGTTACGCATTGCGTGTAACAGCGGCAGGGTCGGTTTACCTTCGTTGAGATCGTCGCCGACGTTTTTGCCTAAGGTTTCCCCGTCGGCGCTGTAATCAAGCAGATCGTCAATGAGCTGGAACGCGGTGCCCAGATAGCGGCCGTAATCCTGCAGCCCTTTTTCCTGCGCGGCGCTACAGTCTGCGAGAATGCCGGAGCACTGCGCGGCCGCTTCAAACAGACGCGCGGTTTTGCTGTAGATCACCCGCATGTAGTTTTCTTCGGTGATGTTCGGATCGTTAACGTTCATCAGTTGCAGCACTTCGCCTTCGGCAATGACGTTTACCGCTTCCGACATTACCTCCAGTACCTTCAGCGAGCCTAAGCTGGTCATCATCTGGAAGGAGCGCGTATAGATAAAATCGCCCACCAGCACACTGGCAGCATTGCCAAAAGCCGCGTTAGCCGTGGCTTTGCCGCGGCGCATATCTGACTCGTCTACCACGTCATCATGCAGCAGCGTGGCGGTGTGGATAAATTCGATTAATGCTGCGAGGGTGATGTGCGCATTTCCGTCATAGCCAATAGCCCGTGCGGCAAGCACCGCGATCATCGGACGGATGCGTTTACCGCCGCCGCTGACGATGTAGTAACCCAACTGGTTGATCAACTGGACATCGGAGTTGAGCTGTTGAAGGATAGTCGCATTCACACCCGCCATATCTTGCGCGGTTAACTCATTGATTTTTTCTAAATTCATCGCTAATGCCGGGCTTAAAGTCCTGTTTACCACATATCAAAATGGGATAACGAAGGGTTACGGGTTAGAATAGTATCGTCGATTGTACTGAAAAAACCCGCCAGATAAACGTTACCATACACGTTGTGTTTTTTTTCTTCGCGGATTGATGATCACTCTTGTCAAAGCTTCGCGTTTTGCGTAATATTCGCGCCCTATTGTGAATATTTATAGCGCACTCTGAATCACACAAAAGGTGCGCGGAAGCGGAGTTTTTTATGTACGCGGTTTTCCAAAGTGGTGGTAAACAACACCGAGTAAGCGAAGGTCAGACCATTCGCCTGGAAAAGCTGGACATCGCAACTGGCGAAACTATCGAGTTCGCTGAAGTTCTGATGATCGCAAACGGTGAAGAAGTCAAAATCGGCGTTCCTTTCGTTGATGGCGGCGTTATCAAAGCTGAAATCGTTGCTCACGGTCGTGGCGAGAAAATTAAGATTGTTAAGTTTCGTCGTCGTAAACACTACCGTAAGCAGCAAGGCCATCGTCAGTGGTTCACTGATGTTAAAATCACTGGCATCAGCGCTTAAGACTAGGGGAGCAGATTTAAATGGCACACAAAAAGGCTGGCGGCTCAACTCGTAACGGTCGCGATTCAGAAGCTAAACGTCTGGGCGTAAAACGCTTTGGCGGAGAAGCAGTACTGGCAGGTAGCATCATCGTTCGTCAACGTGGTACTAAATTCCACGCTGGCAGCAACGTTGGTTGTGGCCGTGACCACACTCTGTTCGCTTTGACTGACGGTAAAGTTAAGTTCGAAGTTAAAGGCCCGAAAAACCGTAAGTTCATCAGCATCGTTGCTGAATAAGTTTTTCGCGTCCCGGTAACGGATGAAAGCCCCGCAACACGTTGCGGGGCTTTTTACATTCGACGTCCGGAAAAATCTCTTGTAGGGAAAACGGGCAATGAAGCAGCAGGCAGGCATTGGAATTCTTTTGGCGCTGACGACAGCCATGTGCTGGGGTGCATTGCCAATCGCAATGAAGCAGGTGCTGGAAGTGATGGAACCACCTACTATCGTGTTCTATCGCTTTTTAATGGCAGCTATTGGTCTTGGCCTGATTCTGGCCGTTAAAGGCAAACTGCCGCCGATGCGCATTTTTCGGCAGCCCCGCTGGCTGGTGTTGCTTGCCATTGCTACCGGGGGCTTATTCGGGAATTTCATTCTCTTCAGCTCTTCTCTACAATATTTGACCCCAACGGCATCACAGGTGATTGGACAGCTCTCACCGGTGGGCATGATGGTCGCCAGCGTGTTCATTCTTAAAGAGAAGATGCGCGGCACACAGATCATAGGGGCGATAATGCTGCTTTGCGGACTGGTGATGTTTTTCAACACCAGCCTGGTGGAGATCTTCACCCGCCTTACCGATTACACCTGGGGTGTGATCTTCGGCGTGGGAGCGGCAACGGTCTGGGTAAGCTATGGCGTCGCGCAAAAAGTATTATTGCGTCGTCTGGCCTCACAGCAGATCCTCTTTTTGCTGTACACTTTATGTACAATAGCTTTGTTGCCGCTGGCGAAACCGGCCATGATCGCCGAACTCAGCCAATGGCAACTGGCGTGCCTGGTGTTTTGCGGGCTGAATACGCTGGTCGGTTATGGCGCGCTGGCGGAAGCCATGGCGCGCTGGCAGGCGGCGCAGGTGAGCGCGTTAATCACGTTGACGCCGCTGTTTACACTATTGTTTTCAGATTTATTATCACAGGCCTGGCCCGATGTCTTCGCCAGACCGATGTTAAACCTTTTAGGTTATCTCGGTGCGTTTGTCGTGGTTGCGGGCGCGATGTATTCCGCCATAGGCCATCGCCTGTGGGGACGTCTGCGCAAGCGTGAAGTGGTTGTCACTTTACCCCGCTCAGGCGAATGAGTAACGGAGAGTAAAATGAAGTTTGTTGATGAAGCGACGATCCTGGTCGTGGCAGGTGATGGCGGTAACGGTTGTGTAAGCTTCCGCCGTGAAAAATATATTCCCCGTGGCGGCCCTGACGGCGGCGACGGTGGTGACGGTGGCGATGTCTGGCTGGAAGCGGACGAAAACCTGAATACCCTTATCGATTACCGCTTTGAAAAATCTTTCCGCGCTGAGCGTGGTCAGAATGGTCAAAGCCGTGACTGTACCGGTAAGCGCGGTAAAGACACCTGCGTTAAGGTGCCGATCGGTACGCGTGTTATCGATCAGGGCACCGGCGAAACCATGGGCGACATGACCAAACACGGTCAGCGTCTGATGGTGGCTAAAGGCGGCTGGCACGGTCTGGGTAACACCCGTTTTAAATCGTCCGTCAACCGTACGCCGCGTCAGAAGACCATGGGGACGCCTGGCGAAAAGCGTGACATTCAGCTGGAGCTGATGCTGCTGGCTGACGTGGGGATGCTGGGGATGCCGAACGCCGGTAAATCCACCTTTATCCGCGCTGTATCTGCGGCGAAGCCGAAGGTCGCGGATTATCCGTTTACCACCCTGGTGCCAAGCCTTGGCGTGGTGCGTATGGATAACGAGAAGAGCTTTGTGGTGGCAGACATCCCGGGCCTTATCGAAGGGGCGGCGGAAGGCGCCGGTCTGGGTATTCGCTTCCTGAAGCACCTTGAGCGTTGCCGCGTACTGCTTCACCTCATCGACATCGATCCGATCGATGGTTCCGATCCGGCGGAAAACGCGCGCATCATCACTGGCGAGCTGGAAAAATACAGTGAAAATCTGGCCAGTAAGCCGCGCTGGCTGGTCTTTAACAAGATCGACATGATGGACAAAGCGCAGGCCGAAGAAAAAGCGAAAGCTATCGCCGAAGCTCTGGGCTGGGAAGATAAGTATTACCTGATTTCCGCCGCCACCCAGCAGGGCGTTAAAGACCTGTGCTGGGATGTGATGACCTTCATCATCGAGAACCCAATCGTTCACGCTGAAGAAGAGAAGCAGCCAGAGAAAGTCGAATTCATGTGGGATGATTATCATCGCCAGCAGCTGGAAGAAGCGGAAGCTGAAGAAGACGACGAAGACTGGGATGACGACTGGGATGAAGAAGACGACGAAGGCGTTGAGTTCATCTACAAGCGTTAATCCAGACTAACGCTCTGCCAGCCAAAAGCCCGGTACGCATAACGCGACCGGGCTTTTTGTTTAGTTGTTCTGGTAAATATCTTTATACAGACGGCTTTCAAACCGCACCAGCGGAATGCGGCGGTTACGCTGATCGGCAGGCTCAACGGCATAGCCGGACAGATACTGCACGAACGCCATCCGCTGACCGCTGGCGGTGGTAATAAAGCCCGCCAGATTGTAGACGCCCTGCAGAGAGCCGGTCTTCGCCGATACTTTACCGTCCACGCCTGCGGCATGCAGACCCGCGCGGTACTGCAACGAGCCGTCGTAGCCCGCCAGCGGCAGCATCGAGATAAAGTTAAGCTCGGTATCATGCTGAGCAATATATTGCAGCACCTGCATCATGGTGGCGGGAGAAATCAGGTTATGACGCGACAGGCCAGAGCCATCCACCACAATGCTGTTCCCCAAATCGACGCCCGCCTGCTGGCGGAGGATCTGCCGTACCGCGTCAGCGCCGGCGCGCCAGGTGCCCGGCACGCCAAAACGCGCATGGCCGATAGTGCGGAACACCGTGTCGGCGATCATATTGTCGGATTTTTTCAGCATGATCTTCAGCAGATCGTGCAGGGGAGCCGACTGCTTGCTGGCGATCACCGTGCCCGGTTCATTGACCAGCGTTTGACGCAGCAGGGTGCCGCTATAGGTGATCCCCGCCTGTTTCAATTCATCTTTGATAATGGCGCCGGCATAGCTTGCGCCGTCCTGAATGGCGAACGCCAGCGGCAGGGGGTCAGCACGCTGCGTCATACAGCCTGTCAGCGTGAAACGGTTTAAGTCACCCGGAACCACATCCAGCTCGCAGTACTGGCCCTCAGCGCTGCCACGGGCCAGCGTACGCACCTGGCTGAACATGTTCACGGGGTAATAGGAGGCGACGCGGATAAATGCCAGATCATTGGCTTTCTGAGCGCTGTAGAGAGAAACCGAGAAACAGTTACGGTCGACAATGGCGGCCGCTGGCGGGGCACTGAAGCATTGCGTCATGTCATTCCATGGCCAGCCGGGTGCTTTGTCATGACTGGCGAAAATGGAGGTATCGATAAGCACGTTGCCCGCGATTTCACGCACGCCTGCTTTTTTCAGAACCGCCACCATATTGCGAATATCCTGACGTTTTAACGTCGGATCGCCCCCAAAGCGCGCCGTCAGATCGCCTTGTAAGACGCCGTTTTCAATCGGGGCTTTGCTTTCAAGCGTGGTCGTGAAGCGGTAATCAGGGCCAAGTTGCAGCAGAGCGGCAAGGGCGGTGATCACTTTCTGCGTACTGGCGGGAAGGGCCATCTGCTGGCTGTGATAATCAATATCCGGTGCCTGAGCGCCAATCTTCTGCACCATCAGGGCGAGGTTCGCGCCGGCAGGCAACTGATTGATGTACTCGTCGACATTCGCCGCCTGAACATTCATCGCTATACTGGTGGTCAATCCGATGACAAATCTGGAAAATCGCATAATCTCGCGCTAACAACCTGGAAACAGGCCGTCATACTACGGTGCATCGCCCTTGAAAGTAAACGATGACCCATAGTGAACTTCGCGGTAAAATGCGTATCAAATTGAAAAATTGCTTCTGACCTGGGGCTGTGACTCCGGGTCAGTTTTCTTTTGCTTCTGGTCCGGGAACCCGATGAAAAACGGGCGGGCTTAGCTGCCGGGGCGGGACACCGCTCCCTACAGGAATGTTCAAGAGGTATAACAAATGCAAGCTATTCCGATGACCTTACGCGGTGCCGAAAAACTGCGCGAAGAGCTGGATTTTCTCAAGTCCGTACGCCGTCCTGAAATTATCGCGGCCATCGCCGATGCCCGTGAACATGGCGATCTGAAAGAAAACGCCGAGTACCATGCCGCCCGTGAACAGCAGGGCTTCTGCGAAGGCCGTATCGCTGATATCGAAGCGAAGCTGTCCAACGCGCAGGTGATCGACATTGCTAAAATCCCGAACAACGGGCGTGTGATTTTTGGCTGTACGGTAACCGTGCTGAACCTCGACAACGACGAAGAGCAGACCTACCGCATCGTGGGCGATGACGAGGCTGATTTTAAGCAGAATCTGATTTCTGTGAATTCGCCTATCGCCCGTGGCCTGGTGGGTAAAGAGCAGGACGATGTCGTGGTCATCAAGACGCCGGGCGGCGAAGTTGAATTCGAAATCATCAAAGTGGAATATCTTTGATTAGGTTACAATGTGTAATATGTTGACGCATTGTAAAGAAAAGAAAAAGGCCGCGAAGCGGCCTTTTAACAACACTCAGAGCGTGGCATTTTGCTCGTCTGCTTTTAGAAAACCCCTCGTTTTACACAGATTTTGTGTTTAACTCAGGATATTCTTAACGTGGCAGCGCGATTTTACGGTCTGCTGTTGGGCGATACAGAACCAGCGTTTTACCGATGACCTGTACATTACAGGCGCCGGTTTCACGAACAATGGCTTCCACGATCAACGTCTTGGTTTCGCGGTCTTCAGTCGCGATTTTAACCTTGATAAGCTCATGGTGTTGTAACGCATGTTCAATCTCGGCCAGTACCCCTTCGGTCAGACCATTGTTGCCAAGCTGTACTACTGGCTTGAGCGGATGTGCCAGACCTTTCAGGTGCTGTTTTTGTTTAGTACTCAGATTCATCGTATATTTTTGCTTACGTTGGGATTGAAAACGGTTCATTCTACCGCCATCTCCCTTATATCGCCAAATTGCCGTGTGGAAATTTACACCATCGGCTCACGATGAACCCAGATGGAATGTTAAATGACAGGTAAAAAGCGTTCTGCCAGCTCCAGTCGCTGGCTTCAGGAACACTTTAGCGATAAATATGTTCAAGCGGCACAGAAAAAAGGGTTACGTTCCCGTGCCTGGTTTAAACTTGATGAAATACAGCAAAGTGACAAACTTTTTAAGCCGGGGATGACAGTTGTTGACCTTGGCGCAGCACCTGGCGGCTGGTCACAGTATGTGGTAACACAGATTGGTGGCAAAGGCCGTATCATCGCATGTGATCTTTTACCTATGGATCCTATCGTTGGTGTGGACTTCCTTCAGGGCGATTTTCGTGATGAATTAGTCGTGAAAGCGTTACTTGATAGGGTAGGCGACAGTAAAGTCCAGGTCGTAATGTCAGATATGGCACCGAACATGAGCGGAACACCCGCGGTGGATATTCCCCGCGCCATGTATCTGGTGGAGCTGGCATTGCAGATGTGTCGGGACGTATTGGCACCTGGCGGCAGTTTTGTAGTGAAGGTGTTTCAGGGCGAAGGCTTCGATGAGTATCTAAGGGAAATTCGCTCCCTGTTTACGAAGGTTAAAGTTCGTAAGCCGGACTCTTCTCGTGCGCGTTCACGTGAAGTGTACATTGTAGCGACCGGGCTAAAATCATAACCCGTTGATTTCAGACAACCGTTTGAATGAGGCTGGATATGGCGTATCCTGACGCTGTTTTTAACACAGTTGTAATATGAGGTTAATCCCTTGAGTGACATGGCGAAAAACCTAATACTCTGGCTGGTCATTGCCGTCGTGCTGATGTCAGTATTCCAGAGCTTTGGGCCCAGCGAGTCTAATGGCCGTAAGGTGGATTACTCTACCTTCCTGCAAGAGGTCAATCAGGACCAGGTTCGCGAAGCGCGTATCAACGGACGTGAGATCAACGTTACCAAGAAAGATAGTAACCGTTACACGACTTACATCCCGGTAAACGACCCGAAACTGCTTGATAACCTGCTGACGAAAAACGTCAAAGTGGTTGGCGAGCCGCCGGAAGAACCGAGCCTGCTGGCTTCTATCTTTATTTCCTGGTTCCCGATGCTGTTGCTGATTGGGGTCTGGATATTCTTTATGCGTCAGATGCAGGGCGGCGGTGGCAAAGGCGCCATGTCGTTCGGCAAGAGCAAGGCGCGTATGCTCACCGAAGATCAGATTAAAACCACGTTTGCTGATGTCGCAGGTTGCGATGAAGCGAAAGAAGAAGTGGCGGAACTGGTTGAGTACCTGCGTGAACCGAGCCGTTTCCAGAAACTGGGCGGTAAAATTCCAAAAGGCGTGCTGATGGTGGGGCCGCCGGGTACCGGTAAAACGCTGCTGGCGAAAGCTATCGCCGGTGAAGCGAAGGTGCCGTTCTTTACGATTTCCGGTTCGGACTTCGTGGAAATGTTCGTGGGTGTCGGTGCCTCTCGTGTGCGTGACATGTTCGAACAGGCTAAAAAAGCCGCGCCGTGCATCATCTTTATCGATGAAATCGACGCCGTAGGCCGTCAGCGTGGCGCAGGCCTGGGTGGTGGTCACGACGAACGTGAGCAGACCCTGAACCAGATGCTGGTTGAGATGGATGGCTTCGAAGGTAACGAAGGCATTATCGTTATCGCCGCGACTAACCGTCCGGACGTGCTTGACCCTGCGCTGCTGCGTCCAGGCCGTTTCGACCGTCAGGTTGTGGTCGGTCTGCCGGATGTACGTGGTCGTGAGCAGATCCTGAAAGTGCATATGCGTCGCGTACCGCTGTCACCGGATATTGACGCGGCAATCATTGCCCGCGGCACGCCTGGCTTCTCGGGCGCGGATCTGGCGAACCTGGTGAACGAAGCGGCGCTGTTTGCTGCCCGTGGTAACAAACGCGTCGTGTCGATGGTGGAATTCGAGAAAGCGAAAGACAAAATCATGATGGGTGCGGAACGTCGCTCCATGGTGATGACGGAAGCGCAAAAAGAATCCACGGCGTATCACGAAGCAGGCCATGCGATCATCGGTCGTCTGGTGCCGGAACACGATCCGGTGCATAAAGTGACGATCATCCCGCGCGGCCGTGCGCTGGGCGTGACCTTCTTCCTGCCTGAAGGTGACGCGATCAGCGCCAGCCGTCAGAAGCTGGAAAGCCAGATTTCGACGCTGTACGGCGGTCGTCTGGCAGAAGAGATCATCTACGGTGCGGAGCATGTTTCCACCGGTGCGTCGAACGACATTAAAGTCGCGACTAACCTGGCGCGTAACATGGTCACCCAGTGGGGCTTCTCCGATAAACTCGGTCCGCTGCTGTACGCAGAAGAAGAAGGCGAAGTGTTCCTTGGCCGTTCTGTCGCAAAAGCGAAGCATATGTCTGATGAAACGGCACGTATCATCGACCAGGAAGTCAAAGCGCTGATTGAGCGTAACTACAATCGCGCCCGTGAGATCCTGAATGCGAATATGGATATTCTGCATGCGATGAAAGATGCGCTCATGAAATATGAGACCATCGACGCACCGCAGATCGATGACCTGATGGCTCGCCGCGATGTGCGTCCGCCAGCGGGTTGGGAAGATCCAGGCGCGTCCAACAACTCTGACAGCAACGGCACCCCGCGTGCGCCGCGTCCGGTCGATGAACCGCGTACGCCGAACCCGGGCAATACCATGTCAGAGCAGCTGGGCGACAAATAAGTTTTTCGCACTGATGCTGTGTCTGTATTACTTCAAACCCTGGAGCTTGCTCCGGGGTTTTTTATTATTCTGTTGACCTCGTTATACAAGGGATGACTTATGAAACGCTTTGCTCAGGGGTCCGTGCTCGACCTGTCGCATCCACATGTTATGGGCATTCTTAACGTTACGCCGGATTCCTTTTCTGACGGTGGCGCGCATAACACGCTGATCGAGGCGGTAAAGCACGCTAACCTGATGATCAATGCGGGGGCGACCATTATCGACGTCGGCGGCGAATCGACGCGTCCGGGGGCGCTGGATGTCAGCGTGGATGAAGAGTTGTCCCGCGTGGTGCCGGTGGTTGAAGCGCTGGCGCAGCGTTTTGAAGTGTGGATCTCGGTTGATACCTCAAAGCCGGAAGTGATCCGCGAAATTGCCCGCGTCGGCGCGCATCTTATCAATGACATCCGTTCCCTGACGGAGCCGGGGGCGCTGGAGGCGGCGGCGGAAACCGGGCTGCCGGTCTGTCTGATGCATATGCAGGGCGACCCCAAAACCATGCAGGATGCGCCAAAATACGATGATGTTATTACTGACGTAACGCGCTTTTTTATCGACAATATTGCACGTTGCGAGCAGGCGGGCATCGCAAAAGAGAAATTGTTGCTCGACCCGGGATTCGGTTTCGGTAAGAATCTGTCCCACAACTATGCGCTGCTCGCCCGCTTATCTGAATTCCATCAGTTTGATCTACCGTTGCTGGTGGGAATGTCGCGCAAATCGATGATTGGCCAGCTACTGAATGTAGGGCCTTCTGAACGCCTCAGCGGCAGCCTGGCGTGCGCGGTGATCGCGGCAATGCAGGGCGCGCATATTATTCGTGTCCATGACGTAAAAGAAACGGTAGAGGCTATGCGAGTGGTCGAAGCCACACTGTCAGCGAAGGGAAAGAAACGCTATGAGTGAACGTAAATATTTTGGAACAGATGGTATTCGTGGTCGTGTAGGCGATGCGCCAATTACGCCGGATTTCGTTCTTAAACTCGGCTGGGCCGCCGGTAAAGTCCTGGCGCGCCATGGCTCGCGTAAAATCATTATCGGTAAAGATACGCGCATTTCCGGCTACATGCTGGAATCGGCGCTGGAAGCCGGGCTATCAGCGGCGGGCATTTCCGCCTCTTTTACCGGACCAATGCCGACGCCTGCTGTCGCGTACCTGACGCGGACCTTCCGCGCGGAAGCGGGAATTGTGATTTCCGCCTCCCATAACCCGTTCTACGATAACGGTATTAAATTCTTCTCCATTGACGGCACCAAACTGCCGGATGACGTGGAAGAGGCGATTGAAGCCGAACTGGAAAAAGAGATCACCTGCGTGGATTCGGCGCTGCTGGGTAAAGCCAGCCGTATCGTCGATGCCGCCGGGCGTTACATTGAATTCTGCAAAGGCACCTTCCCGAACGAACTCAGCCTTAAGGGTCTGAAAATTGTGGTTGACTGCGCGCACGGCGCAACCTACCACATCGCGCCAAACGTCTTCCGCGAGCTGGGCGCTCACGTCATCACCATTGGCTGTGAGCCGAACGGCGTGAACATCAACGAGGAAGTAGGGGCAACGGACGTTCGTACGTTGCAGGCCCGCGTGGTGGCCGAAAAAGCCGATATCGGTATCGCCTTCGACGGTGACGGTGACCGCGTGATCATGGTGGATCATGAAGGTAACAAGGTTGATGGCGATCAGATCCTCTATATCATCGCCCGTGAAGGTCTTCGTCAGGGTCAGCTGCGCGGTGGCGCAGTCGGCACGCTGATGAGCAATATGGGGCTGGAGCTGGCGCTGAAACAGCTCGGCATTCCGTTTGCGCGCGCAAAAGTGGGCGACCGCTACGTGCTGGAAAAACTTCAGGAGAAAGGCTGGCGCATTGGTGCGGAAAACTCCGGCCATATTCTGCTGCTGGACAAAACCACTACCGGCGACGGTATCGTGGCTGGCCTGCAGGTTGTGGCGGCGATGGTACGTAACCATATGACCCTGCACGACCTGTGCAGCGGTATGAAGCTGTTCCCGCAAATCCTCATTAACGTACGCTTTACGGCTGGCAACGGCGATCCGCTGGAAGATGAAACCGTGAAAGCGGTCACCGCAGAAGTGGAAGCGGCGCTGGGTAATCGCGGCCGCGTGTTGCTGCGTAAATCCGGTACCGAGCCGTTGATCCGTGTGATGGTGGAAGGTGAAGACGAAGCGCAGGTAACGGCATTTGCTAACCGCATTGCGGACGCAGTGAAAGCGGTATAAGTAACATCTCTGATGTATAAGGGTGGCTATGGCCGCCCTTTTTTTGTTTTTATTTTTAACAAATAATGCTTTTAAATATAAAAGCAAAAAAAGTCTGCTTATCAAAAAAATTATAATTAATTTTAGTTCTTTTTAAAATGCGCATTCTTATGATGAATTTAACAATAATAAACTACTTTCTTAAACATTTATCTAACGTCTTTTCATCAACCTAATCATGATGACTAATATTCAGGCCTTCAATATTCATTGAAGAAATTTGTTTGGTGTTAATTATAGTTCAAAGTTGAGGTTATTCATGCTAATTATTTTTTGTAAGTAATCTAATGTGTTATAAGGCTGTGTTTTAACCGTGCATAAAAAAACTTAACAGTGGAGACGATTGAGCATGAACAAACAAACGTTTGAAGGAAGTATCGCTCCTAAAGAGCGTATTAATATCAAATATGTTCCTGCAACAGGAGGGGAACAGGCTGAAGTAGAATTGCCCTTAAACATCATGGTAGTTGGTGATTTAAAAGGTGGTAAAGAGGAGTCCGCAATTGAAGAGCGCGAAGCTATTTCAATTGATAAAAATAATTTTGACTCTGTGATGGAGAAAGCAGGTTTACATCTAAGTTTTGCTGTACCTAACCGGCTGCAGGAGGATTCAACGGAGGAATTGCCTGTTAATCTGGATATACGTTCGTTAAAGGACCTGTCACCAGACAGTGTAGCCAGACAGGTTCCAGAAATGAAAAAATTGCTTGAGTTACGTGAAGCTCTTGTCGCCTTAAAAGGGCCGCTGGGTAACATTCCTTCATTCCGTGCAAGCCTGCAACAGTTGCTGACAGATGATCAAACTCGTGCGCGACTATTAAAAGAACTCGATTTAGTTCTTGATGATCGAAAACCGCAATAAGCAATCAGTCCGAAATAAATACATAAGGATTTTGTATGTCTCTACAAGAAAGTATTCAGCAAAATGAACTGAATTCTGAATCGTATTCCTTGCTTGAGCAAATCATGCAGCAGGCGCGCTTACAGCCTGAAGATGAAGGTTATGATATTGCGAAACAGGGCATATCCGCTTTTATCGCCAATATCCTCGAAACCGGGCAGGAAGGCGTTCCGGTAAACAAGCTTTTAGTAGACCGAATGATTTGCGAGTTAGATAAAAAACTCAGCGCGCAAATGGATGAAATTGTACATGCTGATGCGTTCCAGAATATGGAATCCTCGTGGCGCTCATTGAAGTTACTGGTAGACAGAACAGATTTCAGGGAAAATATCAAAATTACTATCCTGCATGCCACCAAAGAAGAGCTGCTTGATGATTTTGAATATTCACCGGAAATTGTGCAATCAGGCTTCTATAAACACATTTACTCAAGCGGGTATGGTCAGTTTGGGGGAGAGCCCGTTGCTGCAGTCATAGGAAGTTATGCGTTCACGCCATCGACTACAGACATGAAACTGCTCCAATATGTGAGTGCCGTAGGCGCGATGGCCCATGCTCCTTTCTTGTCATCCGTTAGTCCCTCCTTTTTTGGACTCAATCGTTTTACAGAACTCCCCGCTATTAAAGAACTGAAAGCGGTTTTTGAAGGTCCTGCATATGTAAAATGGCGTGCTTTACGTGAATCCGAAGACTCCCGTTACCTGGGGCTTACGGCTCCACGATTTTTACTGCGTCTTCCCTATGACCAAAATGAAAACCCTATTAAATCCTTTGATTATCAGGAAACAATTCATGATGAGCATGATAACTATTTATGGGGGAATACTGCCTATCTGCTGGCTTGCAACATAACTGATAGTTTTGCGCGTTATCGCTGGTGCCCAAATATTATTGGACCGCAAAGCGGTGGTGCTGTAAACGACCTGCCGGTACATAAATTTGAGTCGCTGGGTCAGTTACAGGCCAAAATTCCTACCGAAGTTCTTGTAACCGACCGGCGTGAGTTTGAATTGGCGGAAGAAGGTTTTATAACGTTAACAATGCGGAAGGGAAGTGATAATGCAGCGTTCTTCTCTGCAAATTCAGTTCAGAAGTGCAAAGTTTTCCCAAATACGCGTGAAGGCAAAATCGCTGAGACAAATTACCGTCTTGGTACCCAACTACCTTACATGTTCATCATTAACCGTCTGGCGCATTATGTAAAAGTATTACAAAGAGAGCAGCTTGGAGCGTGGAAAGAAAGACAGGATCTTGAGCGAGAGTTGAATCGCTGGATTCGGCAATACGTTGCCGACCAAGAGAATCCACCTGCTGAAGTTCGTAGTCGTCGTCCATTACGGGCTGCCCAGATCATGGTTTCTGATGTTGAAGGTGATCCAGGCTGGTATCAGGTGTCAATGGCTGTCAGACCACATTTCAAATATATGGGAGCAAGTTTCGAGCTCTCATTAGTGGGCCGTCTTGATAAGGAGTAATGTTTATGTCTGCGCTTATTGTATGGCGAAAAAATCATTCGGCTAGCCTCTTTGAGCGCATTGAAGATAATCTGGCCACCAGATGTTCTAATGATGAAGATGGTCTGGTGGCCTCTTTAAAGCGCAATCTACAGGCAATCCTTAACACAAGGGTAGGAAACGCCCAAAGTTGTAAAGAACTTGGCATTATAGATTTCAACGATGCTACCGGGAGTTCAGTAGAAGTCTATGCCACAATTTGTAAGGCCATCCAGCGTTGTATTGAACATTATGAGCCTCGCATCCACAAAGTCGAGGTGGTTGCACAGCCTAATGAAAACGATCCTTTAACGCTATATTTTTCAATAAAAGCGCTGATTGTGTTCGATGAGAAAGAAAGACTAATTAATTTCAACTTGCGAATAGATGGAAGTCACAAATATAAAATCGATTAATTATAGATATCACTTATGAAACTTGATGAGTTTTTTAAAGATGAATTATCATGGCTCCGTATGCAAGGAGCCGATTTCTCAAAAGCATGGCCGCAACTGACACGCTTTCTTTCGGAGAAAAGTGCAGATCCAGACGTCGAAAGATTGCTGGAAGGGTTCGCATTTTTATCAGGCACATTACGCGCAAAAATCGAGGATGATTTCCCGGAGCTTACCCACGGCTTGCTAAATATTTTATGGCCTAACTATCTTCGCCCAGTTCCATCTATGGCAATTATAGAATGCACACCGAAAACAGGGTCCATTACTGAAGCATGTAATATATCAAAAGGTATACAGTTAGGCTCTACTCCGGTCAATGATACTGTATGTACTTTTGTAACTTGTCGTGATGCGTGGATGCTTCCGTTAGAAATAACAGATGTAATTAAGGATAATAGCAATGCTAATGGTACTATTTCACTCTTTTTGAGGACGTTTAGCGCACAGCCGCTTAGTAAAATTTGTCTTGATCATCTGCAATTTTTTCTTGGAAATGATTACTACGTTGCGACACAACTTTATTTATACATGCTTCATCACCTTGATTGTGTGAAAATTAAGCTTAATGGTGTTGAGTTTGCATTACCTGGATTAAAAGTCGCTCCAGTAGGTTTTAAGGATAGTGATGCTTTGCTGCCCTACCCAAAAAATGTTTATTCAGGCTATCGTATTTTACAAGAGTTCTTTTGTTTTCCGGATGGTTTTTTGTTTCTTGATTTGAAAGGGTTTGACTCCCTGCCGCAGGAAACACTTATAAATGATATTGAACTCATTTTTCGTTTTGATAAACCTTTCCCGGGTGACTGTCGTATAACCACGTCTACCATAAAGTTACATTGTGTCCCGGCCGCCAATTTATTCGCGCATAACGCAGAGCCAATACATTTAAGTGGTAAACGTTTAAGTTATCCTTTAAAAGCAAGTCATAAAAAGCCCGAGATTTATGAAGTATTTTCCGTGTTGAAAGTTGAAGGGTGGTTAAGTGAGCATCTTGATAAAACGGGCAAACAAAGCAAAGGTGAAATGAGGTGTTATCATGCTTTTGAAAAATTCAGGCACGACATCGAATTCGAAAAAAAGAAAATAATGCGTTATTTTAAAATTGGCGTTGCTAATTCTTTACACTTTTCTGGTTTCGAACACGACATTTCCTTCTTTAGAGGGGATGAGCATATGACTGATAGTAATGATGAAGTAATTTCGGTGGCAATGCTCTGCACCAATCGACACTTACCTGCTGAACTCGGTATCGGTGATATTTATCTCCCATTGGGAGAATCTCCTCCCTGGCTGTCATATAAGAATATCACTTTACCTTCGCGTACACTTAGGCCATTGATCAATGATGATCTGCATTGGACATTGATATCAAACATGGCGCTCAACTATCTGTCACTGTTAGATAAAAATGCATTTCTTCAAATTATTCGTAACTATGATTTTCCGGCAATGAATGATCAACAGGCTGCACGGATATCACAACGAAGGCTAGATGGTATTGAGAAGATTGACACTCATCCTGTTGATAGATTGATACGTGGCATGCCGGTACGCGGTATTCAATCGACATTATATGCTAAACGTAGCGCTTTCATGAGTGAAGGTGAGTTGTATTTGTTTGGTTGTATACTTTCTCGATTTTTAGCACTCTTTGCTAACATAAATTCATTTCATGAATTATTGCTCGTAGATACTGAATCACAGTCTGTTTATCACTGGCCATTACAACAAGGCAATCATTCATTGATATAATGAATAATAATTTTACTGAATATAATTTTTATCAATTGATTGAACTGCTCTATCGTAATGAAGGGCAGGATATCGAACGGCTTGAAAACTTGTTACCTGCAAAGGAACGGATTCGCTTTGTTGCAAGCGGCTCGCTGGGCTTTCCTTCTGGAGATATTGTTTCAGTAAATAAAAACAACCAGGGATATGAGGTAGAGGTTTCATTTCTCGGACTTCAGGGGGCTCAGTCACCGTTGCCAGGTTATTATCTTGAAAACGTGGCGAGACAGTATCTCCATGGCGAAGATGGTCCGGGGCAATTTCTTAACTTTTTTAATCACCGATTCTTAATGTTACTGCACCGTGCCTGGCGAAAATATCGCTATCATGTGAGATACCGCCAGGGAGGGCAGGATCGATTTTCTCAATGTATGTTTTCTCTAATAGGACTGGGGAGTAAAGAGTTACGCCAATCTTTATCAATTAATCATAGCAAAATGCTGGCCTATTCAGGCCTGTTAGCTGCGCCTGGACGTTCGCCTCAGGTTGTTGAAGGATTAATCTCACACTGTTTCGATCTTAAGAATGTGCGCATACATTGCTGGCAGTATCGTCGTGTTGCCATTGCGAAGCATCAACAGAATATGCTTGGTAAAGCCAATGTTTCGCTGGGTGAAGACTTCGTTATTGGTGATTTTTGCCCCGACATAAGCAGTAAATATATTTTAGAAATAAATGAATTGGCATATTCTGAATTTTTAAGATTTCTTCCTAATGGTGATCTTTTTAAGCCTTTAGTTACTGTTATGTCATTTATCATGCGAGAACAGTTTGCCTGGGATCTTGAGTTAAATCTTGCAAAAAAACAGTTTGAGAAAACATGTCTGGGCTCGGGGAATGGATGTCTATTGGGATGGACAACGTTTCTTGCCCCTGTGCCACAGGAACCAAAAATTACGCTTCGTGTTCAGGAATGATTATTATGAATAATTCAATGGAATTGATATTAAACATTGTCGATTCACACAGTATCAAAGGAAAAACAAAACGTTCTCATGTGTTTCGCAAAGAAGGAGGAACAATAGGAAGTAAAGAAATTCAAGATGAAAAACACTGGTTTTTACAGGACAACAGTGAAGGCATAGATGTTATTCATGCACGGATTATTTTTCAGGATGGCCGATTTTGTATTGAAGATACAAGCGGAAAAACTTTTATTAATGCTGCCGATCACAGTATCGGTAAAGACAATATTGTAGCTCTTACCACAGGCGATCAGCTGCGAGTGGGTAAGATAATACTGCACTCTCAGTTGAGGTACCCTGGAGAGAAAATTGATGTCCCTGATTACTCTCAACTACAGGAATTGATCTCTACTGAAGATAAAGGAGATGTGAATCAAGTCATCAATGCCACTTCAGCTTCACTATCGAGGCATATTTATGATGAATCTGTTTTATCAAGCCGGCCTTTTGATCCGGGTACCCTTGGTTTGCGATCGCCTTATTCGACTCCAGAATCATCTGATCCTCAGGGCTATGCCGATGATTTAAAAAACGTTACGGCGAGAGTAGAGCCTATGTTGGATGAGGAGTTCATTGATGTGCCCAACCCTTATCAACAACCTGAGAGCTACTATACACAACCTTTCGAAAGTGTAGCCCTTACACCATTAATGCGGGGCATGAATAATTTCTTCAGTTTTATTGATAGCGAACAAGCCAATGCTTTTTTAGAGGAGGCAGGCCGTACACTGGAATCCGCTATCAAAGGGCTATTGCTACTCGAGCAGGACCGCATCCGCATTAATAAACAGATGCAGCCCGTAGAAGATAACCCTCTACGCCTTCAAATGGATTATGTCACAACGCTGGATACAATGTTCGGTGAACGTAAAAGCCAGGTGCATCTTTCACCTTCTGCTGCTGTGTGGGAGTGTCTGTCATATATAAGATTACAAAGCCATGCCTCTGAGCGTGCTGTAGAAACTGCGCTTGATAGTGTTATTCAATCATTTTCACCGGATGTTTTATTGGCCCGTTTTCAACGGTATCGTCATGATTCAATGGCCGATATCAATGATCCTTCGTGGGCCTGGGAAATGTATAAATATTATTTTGAAGAGCTCCAGTCCTCAAGGCAGGCAGGTATTAACCGCTTATTTCGCGAGGTTTTTGAACAAGTTTATGACAAATGTTTACGGGAGCTGCGTGAGGAGGCCAAGATATGACCGTTTTAAAAACGGGATTTTCGGCAGTGCTCATGTTTATGGTAGCTATGGGATTAGCCGGATGCCAGAGTTCAATATGGCCTGGTGATGAAACACCTGATGTCACTAAATTGCCTTCTACTTTGGGTCTGACATTACTTGCGGATAAAGATATTAATCCTAATGAAAGTCAGGTTGCTTCCCCTGCCGCATTTCAGCTCATCTGGATGTCAGACGATTCTAAGCTCATGGCCGCTGATATTGACCAGTTACAGGAGAAAAAAATAGAAGATACATTAGGTAAAAACTACATAAATCATCAGGATTTTACGTTAGTACCTGGCCAATACAAGTATCTTCCTCCTGTCGAAATGGATAAGGATGTAAAATATATCGGTGTTGTTGTCTATTATAGTCATCCTAATAAGTCCCAATGGAAAAAAGCTATAAAACTATTTCCTTTAGGGCGGCATTATCAGGTTTTAGTCCACCTGCATAAAGATAGTGTAGACATTCTAAAAGAGAGTGAGGATTAATGTTAACACGCAATCGTATTATATGGAATGAAGGTTTATTTATTAAACCTCAGCATTTTCAGCAGCAACAAAGGCATAATGACTATCTGCTCCATTCTTTTTTTTCTGCATTATCAGAAAATTTTTATGGTGTTACTGAGCTAAAGATAAATGAAGAACATCTAAGTTTTGGACAAGTTACGTTAATCAGTGCCTCTGGCATTATGCCGGATGGAACCCTGTTTAACCTCCCTTATGAAGATATTCTTCCGCAGCCACTTAAAGTGGCAGGTAGTAGTTTGGTAGGGCAAGTCGTTTATCTTGCTGTTCCTTTAATGAGCGATCATATTCAGGAAATAAATATTTCCAGTGAAAGCTCTATATCTAAAACACGTTATCAGGAAAGTATAGAAACGGTACGCGATCTCTATTCCGCCAGCGCAGACATAACTTCGCTCAAAGTGGCAAAAGTGAATCTTAGACTGATGCTAGAAAGTGATGACAGAAGCACATTCGCTTCGATACCCATCGCGCGTATTGCGGATAAACGGCCCGATGGGAGTTTATTGCTTGATAATAATTTTATCCCTACTTGCTTGACTATCAGCACTGTTTCGCAATTAAGAAGCTTTCTTTCCGAAGTCACAGGTCTCGTGATTGAGCGTGCAAAAAACCTCGCCGACAGAATTGGTTCGCCAGGCCAACAAGGCGTTGCTGATGTTGCTGAATTTATGCTGCTTCAATTGTTGAACCGCATGCAGCCGCAGTTAAATCATCTGAATAGTAAAGTAATTTTACACCCTGAAGCGCTTTTTAATCTTCTGGCAGGTTTTTGCGGTGAGCTGATGACATTTACCGACCTCTCACGTTTACCTCACAACTTACCGCTTTATTATCATGACAACTTACAGCGCAGCTTCCATCCTCTTATGCTCTCATTAAGACAAGCGCTTAGTACCGTACTTTCCCCGCGAGCCGTTTCATTGCAGTTACGAGAGCAACGATTTGGCGTCTTTGTTGCGGCTATTACTGAGGAAGAGTTACTGCTTGATGCTGATTTCGTGCTTGCAGTAAAAGCAAATTTACCGCTTGATATATTAGGCAAACAATTTATGCAGCAAAGTAAGGTGGCTACACCTGAAACGATAATGAAACTGGTAAGTACGCATACGCATGGTATTCCACTGCGTCCTTTAGCGGCATCGCCCCGGCAGCTTCCTTACCACAATGGGTACATTTATTTTTCTTTAGACCATCAGACTCCGTATTGGCCTAAAACTGGAACAAATAGCGGATTTGCTTTCCATATCGGAGGGAAGTTCCCTGAGCTGGATATGCAATTCTGGGCTATCAGGAGATAATCAATAATGCAAAGCAGAACCGATATCCATTCAGTAATTATGCAGGAGCTGAATCAATCGCTACATGTCAACGCTGTAGGAAGTCTGAATGACACAGAGTTGCTACATCATCCAAATGCGTTGATAAGTCAATCCTCGTCCTTATTAGGTTTTGTGGTCCGGGTTAAATCGCTTATGGATGCACCGGCTGATAAAAATTTGATTGATCGCATTGAACATGAACTTCACATCATTTTACAAAACCTTGAATCTGAAAAATATGAGCCGGGTATTTTATTATCCTGGAGCTATTTTTTTTGTACATTCATAGATGAAATGGTTATGGCTCGTCCATGGGGCATTGAGAGTTGGGCGCAACATACACTTCTGGTACGCTTTCATAATGAAACATGGGGAGGCGAAAAATGTTTTCAGCTAATAAACCGTCTCCTATTAGAACCTTCACGATATCGTGATTTGCTTGAATTTATTCATCTTTGCTTATGTCTTGGGTTTCAGGGTCGATACAGAATGACGGTACAGTATCAGGAGGAGCGTGAACGGATCCTGCGAGTAATACATCAAAAGTTACAAAGCGTTAATGCTGTCGCTGCCATGGAACAGCCTGTTCTTTTGCAAAACACGGTTGTTCATTATGGTGCTCTTACGCGTGATAAAAAATATGGGTTAAGAAGCTTACTTTCCGTCAAAAAGATAGTTTGGCTCATGGTTGGATTGGCTTTGATGGGGTTTCTTATTTTTCAGTGGCAGCTACATATTCAGACTGCAAATATCATAGTTAAATTAGAAGAAATGCTGCCGTGATAAGCAGGCTGCCCATACTAGATCGAAACAAGGAGAAAATATGATCAGGATAGAGATGTCGACGCTGGTAAAACGCATGCATCCACTCGTAAGGAACGCCCTTGAGCGTGCAGCAGCAGTAAGCGTCAATAAGCAAGCTGAAGAAATCACTGTCAATCATTTATTATATGAATTAATTTGCACCCCTTTATGTGATATACATATCATAATGAATGAATATGGTGTCGATATTGAAAGTGCACGGTCTTCTTTACTGGCATTCACAGATTTATTACCCATTTCTGCATACCCGGAAGCTTACCCCTCTTTTTCTCCATTACTTGTAGAATGGCTACAGGATAGTTGGTTATTTGGATCAACAGAGCTTGAGCATAATGAATTAAGAAGCGGCGCTCTGTTACTAGTTTTACTTCAACATCGTCACCGCTATCTTAATGCAGAATTTTGCCGTTTGATTGATGGTATTCATCGCGATCAAGTGTTGGCTCGTTTTGGCGTTCTCACTCAGGATTCTGCAGAAAATAACGTTGTTAAAAGCGTACAAAGTGTTCGTAATGAAGCAACGATAGCAAGTGAGGGAAGCTTACTTTCTCGCTTTACGACAAATCTCACGGATGCCGCACGCCACGGCCAGCTTGATCCTGTTCTTTGTCGTGATGACGAAATTGACCTGATGATAGACATCCTGTGCCGCCGACGTAAAAACAACCCTATAGTCGTTGGTGAAGCCGGCGTGGGTAAAAGTGCGTTAATCGAAGGGCTGGCTTTGCGAATTGCTGCCGATAATGTTCCATCACAGCTTACTGGTACCGCGGTGCTATCCCTTGACCTTGGGGCTATGCAAGCCGGAGCCTCGGTAAAGGGTGAGTTCGAAAAGCGATTTAAGGGTGTTATGCAGGAAATTTATGACGCACCTGTTCCGGTGATCCTTTTTATCGATGAGGCGCACACATTAATTGGTGCTGGTAATACTCAGGGCGGATTGGATATTTCTAATTTGTTAAAACGAGCATTAGCGAGAGGAGCGTTGAAAACCATCGCTGCGACAACATGGAGCGAATATAAAAAGTACATTGAGAAAGATGCAGCTTTAACCCGCCGTTTCCAGTTAGTAAAAGTTCAGGAACCTCATCCTGAGCAGGCTATCACTATTTTACGTGGTCTTGTCTCTTACTATGAGTCGGCGCATAACGTTCTGGTTGATGACGATGCAATTGTAGCCGCTGTACAGTTGAGTGCTCGCTACATTTCCGGGCGCCAACTCCCTGACAAAGCCATCGATGTTCTGGATACGGCTTGTGCTCGTTGTGCCATTAATTTATCAACACCCCCAAGAACTATAACAGCGTTGATAACACGGCTTAATGAAATTGAGCAGGAAATTACTCACATTGAACGTGAACAACGTATAGGGCTCAACGATCATGCTGAACGCCTGGGCGAACTTTTTCAATCTCGTCAGAGCAGTAAAGTTGAACTTGCCAAACTTGAAGCGCAATGGCATAGCCAAAGAACACTGGTCACGGAAATAATCGCGTTACGTAAATTATTACTTGATGGCGATACTTCATCAACTGTCGCCATCAGCCTGGCCGATTTAGAAGAGCAGCTTGCTGAATCGCAGAAAACACATCAGTGCCTTTCAGCTCACGTTGACCGAAGCCAGATCGCTACAGTTATTGCAGAATGGACCGGTGTACCGTTACGGCAAATATCACAAAATGAACTGAAGGTGATTACCGAATTGCCTGCATATCTTGCTGATACGATAAAAGGTCAGGATTTAGCATTAAAACATTTGCACCGACATTTATTGACGGCGCGTGCTGATTTAAGAAAAGGGGGAAGACCGCTCGGCGCTTTCCTTCTGGTTGGCCCCAGTGGTGTCGGTAAAACGGAAACGGTACTGCAACTTGCCGATCTTCTTTTTGGCGGCGCTTCGTGGCTGACAACCATCAATATGTCGGAATTTCAGGAAAAACATACTGTGTCGCGGCTTATCGGCTCACCCCCGGGCTATGTCGGATATGGCGAAGGCGGTGTCCTGACTGAGGCAATTCGTAAAAAGCCTTATTCAGTTGTTCTGCTTGATGAAGTTGAAAAGGCGCATCCCGATGTGCTGAACCTTTTCTATCAGGCTTTTGATAAAGGTGAAATGGCCGATGGCGAAGGACAACTTATTGACTGTAAGAACATAGCCTTTTTCCTGACCTCGAATCTGGGTTATCAAACAATCGTTGAGTTGAGTCATTCACCAGAACAGATTCAGGATGCGCTCTATCCAGAACTTGCCGCTTTCTTCAAACCAGCGCTGCTTGCCCGTATGGAAGTGGTTCCTTTTCTGCCTTTGGATGAAGAGACCATGATGTCAATTGTCCGTGGCAAACTGACCAGTCTCACAGCGAAACTGGCCTCTCGATTTTCTGCTGACGTCTGCATTGATGAAGAGGTCTATGAAGAAATAATTTCCCGTGCCACCCGCAAAGAAAATGGCGCACGAATGCTTGAATCGGTAATTGACGGGGCGTTACTTCCTCCTGTGTCCCTGGAAATTTTGCAAAAACTTTCAGCAGGGGAAGCTATCAAGCGCGTCCATTTCAGCATTAAAGAAGGGGAGTTCGCAGTTGAGGTAATAAGCTAATGTCTCTGTCCGCAGCTCACTCCATACTGGAGTTGCTTTCCTGCAATGATATGACGGAGCTCCTGACGCGATTTTCTGCGCAAATGGATGAGCTTGCGCCCGGATGCTCTCAGCTATCAGGATTGCTAATGCCGCGGAGTTCGCTGATTGAGTGCCGCGTTAGTGGCTCTCACTCCGGTTTAATTCATCTGGACGTTAATGATTTCCGGCATCCCCTGGCTCAGGTGATTCGCAGCGGTAAACCTGCTGTCTGGTTATCATTAAATTTTGGAGCGCGGATCGAGCACCCTGCTTTCAAAGCGCTAGTGCAACGTCAAAAAACTGAATGTGGTTTATACGCTTTTCCATTCGTTGATAACAATGGACATGTCTCTGGGGTGTGGGCGGCACTTGCCCCATCGATAACGATCGGTAAGTTAGTTGATACCCAGGGGCATTTCCAGGTTATTACTCAGGTGGTTCAGCATCGCATCAGAGAATTAAGCCAACGGCGATTACATGTTGATAACGGCGCAAGTAACGATTTTAAGGCGACTGAAGGGGCCTGTATTGCGTCTCACTATGTACAGTTCCTGCTGGAGAGGTTGCAGGTAGATAAACCTGTTGCCCTGACAGGCGAGTCGGGGACCGGGAAAACCTGGCTGGCCCATTATCTGCATGCATACTCTCGCGATACCTCTTCGCTGGTATGCTTTGATTGTGCCGTCCTGTCAGATGAAATGCAGGGCTTAAAACTGTTCGGTGAAAATAGCGTTGCTGGTGCCGCGCTGGTGAAAGCGCATCGGGGATATCTGCTTATAGAAAATATTGATGCTTTGGCTGCTCGCTGGCATGCGCGCTTTCAACATTTTCTTGATACGCATGAGGTGATCAGTTGTGATGCCCGGGATTCAGGTACGGTGACATTAAAATTGATAGTGACATGCAGGAGATCGTTTTCTGAACTTAATAAATTATACCCCACAAACGCAGGCTTTTATCATCGATTTTGTGGTGCTGAAATATATTTGCCGCCGCTGCGTGATAGAATGCACGATATTAAGAAAATCACAGGGATATTACTGGAATCAATAAAAAAGCCCCTGGCACAATCGGCAGGTCTTTCGGAAGATGTTCTGGATGTTTTGTTAACGCATACGTTTCCCGGGAATATCCGTGAGCTGGAAAACATCATTCGTATTTATATTATTACGCTGGAAAATGAAGGGGGTGAACAAGCACTGGCGACGCTTGTAACAAGATTAAAAGCAAGTCAGGGATGCTCACTCTCCTTTTCCACCGCATACGTTATGTCTGGTTCATTAAAGAAAATTTTGGCCTATTACGAGGAAGTGGTATTACGTCATCGGCTGGAAAAATACAATTTTGATAAAGAACGCGTTGCTAAAAGTCTGTCTATATCAAGACGTTCACTGGATATGAAATGCAAGAAGGCAGGGATATCGCGATGAAATATAAATCGTATGTATTAATAGTCGGTCTTTCTGTTTTATCTACGGGATGGTCTGCGGCTACGCCAGTCAACAAAGCGTTAACGGAACCTCTGGCGATTGATATTCAGACCGCTATGCAGGCTTGTCGTAAGGAATCATCGCCCCTTCCTCGTTTGCAATGTTATGACGATGCATGGCATCCCGAATTAAAGTCTGCAGAAAAAGGTAAACCTGATCCGTACTGGTGGCAGGTAACCAGCCAGGAACAGGCCAGAAAGCCTGATGATCCTTTGCTATTGCTCAAATCGATCAATGGAGAGGCCGGTACGTCTTATCTGCTGCTGACCGTTCCCGGCAACGGTAACTACCCGGCGAGAGCGACTCTCGCTATTAGCTGTATTGAAAACATCACGCGTATGCAGATTGTTTTTAACGCTCCGCAGGGAAAAGGCGATCAGATATTACACCTCATTGCTAACGGGAAAAGTGTGCCAGGACGATGGTTCTGGCGCGGAAGCGGATATCGACTGGAGGCGAGCCGTGGGTTACAGGGTATTGCAGAAATTCAGCAGCTTTTTGGTGCGAAAGAACTCGAAATCGCTGCTGAACACCCGGCATTGAATCACTTACGTTTTCGTATTGATGGACTGAAAATTGCAATTGAGCCTTTAAGAAAGGCATGTCACTGGTAACACATGGACGTTAAAAATATGACAATGATTGATCACCCCTGGCGGCAGCGGCTTCTCGCCAGCCTGCCGGCTGAAAAGATAGCGGCAAAGATCTCTGATGAATGCCCATTCTGGGAAGAGATAGACAATAACATTGCAAAACTGGGATCCCTTACGCACGGTCAGGTCGATATCCCGCGTCTTCAGGAGCTGTGTCTGACCTTGCTGGAGGAGGAGAGCAAAGATTTTCGCATATTTATTCACCTCCTCCGTACGCTACAGCATAGCGGTAATCCTGACGGACTCGTTCTGGCATGTTCACTGCTGAACGATTACATGAATTGTTACGCGGGGATCGCATGGCCGCAGGACAAGCAGGTCAGTTCGCGGTTGCTTCAGCAGGTTTTCAGGCGGTTTGACAGCGCTGCAGTTCACTTTTCAAAACGCGCTGATGAGCAGCATCGTCAGCAAATGCATCAGGCATTGACGACGCTTTTAGACCGCGTTTCTTCACTGGATGAAAAACGCGCGGCCGACGTTCGACAGCTTATGACTGCGTATGAGCGCGTCAGCGATCCTGATACTACACCTCTGCCCGCAGCCACTCAGGAAGCAACCGCGGCAGCCCCGAACATTCCGGCCAATATTGAAATACGTAGTGATTCTGAACGGGCATGGCGCCAGAGTTTACTTGATGTAGCTGAGCGCTTATGTGAAACGCATCCCGCCGATCCGGTGGGCTATTTATTACGCCGACATGCTATCTGGAGCACAATTAATAGTCTTCCGCCCACTAAAGAAGGATTTAAGACCCAGCTTGCCGCCGTTGCAGCTGACAGAACGGCAGATTATCGCCGACGGATTGCCTCTGATCCCAGTGTCTGGAAAGAGATTGAAACCAGCGTGACGCTTGCACCATGGTGGTTTGATGGCCATTACCTGTCGGCATCGATTGCCTTGCAAAATGGTTATCATGCTGTCGCAAACGCGATACGTGAAAGTATAAATCGGTTCCTTGAGAAAGTGCCTGGCGCAGAAATATTGCAGTTCAGCGATGGTTCTCCTTTTGTGAGTAAAGAGACCGCCGCCTGGTTAGAAAATGACGCGGTTTCCCCAATGCAGAATGGGGGTGGCCTTAACGACGAAGCGGTATGGCAGGAATATCATAGTAAGGGGCTACAGGCGGCCCTTCGTAAACTAAATAACGCGCAGCAAAGCACGCCTGGAAACGATCCGCGTATTTATTTTTATAACCAACTTACCACCGCGCAATTATTGGCTGAAGAAGGATTATCAGACCTCTCGCAGCATCAATATGCCACGCTCTGGAAAAGTATCAGAACGCTTTCCCTTGAGGAATGGGAACCCTCGTTAATCACATTTATAAAGAAAAATATTGCCGATGCTTCACAGGGACTGGAGTAATTATTCATGAACATTATAAATAAAATCACATATTGGCTTTCCCCGTTACGTACAGTGAAGTCGCTATTTCTTCAGCTGTTGCGTCTGAAACCCTTGTTACCACGCTTCTCTGTCTCCCTGGTTTTACTATGGCTGGTCTGGGGGCTGGGCCTCATTGCGATCTGGACGTGGGGGCCGCGCTGGGTTTGGGGTGAGAGTCAGCCATTAGCATCACAGAGCAATCGTGTCGTAGCTACGCTTTTGCTTTTGCTGATTGCGCTGAGCGTGGTGAGCTTTTATTTGTACCAGCAGGTGAAAAAAACACTCCCCGGGCAGGCATCGGTTGAAAAAAAACCTTATCAGGCGAGTGTTGATTATCAGGAAGAGTATCTAAACGAGTGGATGCAACACTATTTGCAACGTAGCCACCGTAAAAATGCAAACTATAACCGTCCCTGGTACATGCTGTTAGGAGATAGCGTTAGTGGTAAGAGTGCGCTCATTCGTCAGTCGGATCAGATTATTCCGTTGGATTATGCCAGTGAGTATATAAGAGAGCTACATGAAGGCATTGAACTCAAAACACTTAAACTTGCGCTGACAAATTCGGCGGTCATTATCGATCCACCCGGTGAGTTTTTTCAGTCCAGGAACGATGCAGTCGAAAAAGGGGCCAGCAGAGGCGAGCGATTGCACCAGCACCTTCTTGACTGGCTTATACAGCATCGACCCCGGCAACCTTTGAATGGCGTTGTACTTACGCTCAACGTTCAACAATTGATGGCTATGAATGATGAAACGCGTCGTGTATGGATGCAGGGCTGGCAAACCCGTATCCTGGAGCTTAGCGATCGTTTCGCCTGCCGTATGCCGGTATATATTGTTATCAATAAGATGGATGTACTAAACGGTTTTGAGGCTCTTTATCCCTCCTTGTCCCAAAAAATACGTAACCAGACGCTGGGCGTTTCATTTTCATTAGATGCTGAGCAAGGGACGGGCTGGCGACAGGAGTTGACCAATTTCTGGGACGAATGGCAGAACAGTCTTAACCAGCTTATGCCGCAGCAAATGATTAACGGCACTTCTATCGATCTCCGCACCTCGTTGTTTTGCTTCCTTGGACAATTATCAGCACTGAGGAATATTACGGAGGAAATCATAAATGATTTGCTCAGGCATTATAATCGCGATCCCGGCAGGCAAATGCTTATTCGCGGCTGTTATTTTACGTCTGCCGTTCAGCAAAACCGGCGCAGTGACTTTTTTCAGGATGCTATTTCCAGGCGCTATGAGTTACGCGAACCCACCCAGGGCGTATGGCCGTCGAAGGAAAATCAGCGGGGTTACTTCATCCATCAACTCTTTGCAGACGTGCTTTTTGCCGAACCTCATCTCGCGGGAGAGAATAATGAATTTACGCGGGTACGCCGACATAATCTGGCGCTGGCAACCGTCATCTCGGGAGGGGTGGCACTGGCTTTGTTAAGTGGCTGGTATTACTACTACTTAAAAAATTATCAGGCAGGGCAACTGGCTTTAAAAAAAGTAGAAACCTTTCAAAAAATCGGCACGCCAGATTTTACCAAACCACTTGGCGCTGACTGGTTACCGCATATGGATATCATTCGTGAAGCCACGCTTTCCTACGGTGATTACCATAACAAAAACTCATTGTTATCGGACATGGGACTCTATCAGGGAGACCGCATAGGTCAACTGGTTGAAAAAACGTATTTACGCTTTCTTGAGCTTCGCTTTTTGCCTCAATTAATGGCCGACCTGCAAAAGCAAATGGAAAATGCGCCAGATAACAGCGATGAAAAACTGGCATTGCTGCGCGTGATGCGCATGCTGGAGGATAAAAGCGGACGCAACAAGACGCTGGTTGAAGAGTACATGCGTGGTCGCTGGCAAAAAGCCTTTACCGGGCAGAAAGATGTGCAAGATCGTCTGATGCAGCATCTTGATTATGCTCTTGAACATACAGACTGGGCCTATGACCGCCGTGAAGGCGATCAGGAGGCAATTAAAGCATGGGAGCCTTTTGCTGGCGATGTGCATAGCGCTCAGATGGAACTCAGCAAGCTGCCGCTCTATCATCGTGTCTATCAGAACCTGGGCATTAAAGCACGGGATCAGTTACCTCCGGACCTCGACCTTCGCACAGAAATTGGGGCGCAGTTTGATACGGTATTTGTGGCAGATGATGAAGAGCTACTGCAAATTCCTCAATTCTGGACCCGTTATGGGCTAAGCCACTACTTAGTCAAACAACTGGATCGCCTTGTTGATATTACCGGGCTGGATGCCTGGGTTCTAAAACTTACCGAACATACTGATTATAGTGAAGCGGATAAGCAGGAGATCCAGCGGCAGATTATGGATCGCTATGTGGGCGATTACGTCAGTCATTGGCGTAATGCGCTTAATAACCTGAATATAAGAGAGTTTGCTGATATCACTGAAGCGATAGATGCTCTGGATGCCGTGTTGAATAATGGGCAACCTGTCTGGCGCACCCTGTTAGTGTTACGGGATAACACGCAGGCCCAGCTACAAATGGCTATTGCCGATCCCAAAACCGCCGTGAAAAATGCGCAGAAAGAAGGGGGGAAAGCGTCAGAGATCCTCAATGTTGCCCAGAAACAAACCCTTGAGCAAATGGCGAATCAACCTGAATACCAGCTGCTCAACCGTATTGGACGTTCCTTTGTGGAACAGAAAGCGCTGGTAGAGCATAGCGAAGATCAGAACGGTCAGTTACGTCAGGCTTACAATGCGTTATCGGCAATGAATGGTGAGCTTCATCGGGTCAGTAACGCGCCTGAACCCGGCAAAGCGGCATTACTGTTAGTGCAAATGCGTTTACAAAAGAACAATCCGGATGCTTTTTTCACCGCGAAACAGATGTCGCGTAACTTATCAGATCCACTCGGTCGCTGGGTTGGGCAGTTTGCGGACAATAGCTGGGATGCAGTAATGAAACTGGCATTGCAATCGCTGGAAGCGGAATGGTCCAGCAAAGTTGTGACCCCATTCTTAACGCAAATGGCAGATAAGTATCCTTTTAATCCGAAGGCGACGAAAGACGTTGCGCTAAGTGACATGGAACGTTTCTTTGCCCCCGACGGTGTCATTGATAGTTTTTACCGGGACAACCTCAGGGTGTTCGTTGAAGGGCAGGCAAGTTCATTAGAGGGTAAGACGGTTATCCGCCCGGAAATCGTGCGAGCCCTTAAACAGGCTGAAAAAATTCGCGCGATATTCTTCTCGAAGCAGAATGGCTTTGGGATCCAGTATGCTATTTCACCCCTGGAGCTCAGTGCTAACAAACGTCGCGCCGTGCTTAACCTTGACGGACAGCTTATTGATTATACTCAGGGTAATCATGTCACTGCCCATCTGGTATGGCCTAATGCGATGCGCTCCGGTAATGAAAGTAAAGTTACCCTGGTGCCCGCCGCCAGTGATACCTCACCGCGCAGTATGGGTTATTCCGGTCCCTGGGCCACCTTTCATATTCTTGATAAAGGTGAACTCACCAGTATTCAGGAGGGGAATTTTGATATCCGCTTCACCGTTGATGGTGGAACGGTAACGTATCGCGTTTATACAGATGCATCAGACAATCCATTCTCTGGTGACGTTTTTAGTCAGTTTACCTTAATGGATCAACTTTATTAGTAAAGAGCACTATCAGATCTGTTTTTGAAAAGCAGGTCTGATAGCTTTTTACATAAAATAAAGCGTCTGGTTCGTAATATAAAGGGAACGTTCTCTTTACCACCTTAATAACGCTTCTTGTTACTGGACCGTCTTATTACGGAATAAATAAAGGGAATGTCGATTATATAAGGATCGTAAATATGAGCAGTCATGAATGCCGGCAGAACTGCCAGTGCAAAAAACAGGTCATCCCGGTGATATTTGTCCCCGACATAATGGGCACCCGGCTGTACAACACCCACGAGAAGCTGGTGGTGTGGGATCCAATGGCGGGGATGGGCAGCTACCATACCCCGCTCGGCACCGCCGTGGCGGATCTTAGCGGGGTTATCAGTCAACAGACCGCAGCGATAAACGACTCGGTTGCCGTAAAGCGGGTGATTGCGCTGCAGAAAACCATCAAGGCGCTGCAGGGCACGCTGACCGGGCTGTACAAAACCAGTACCCGGCTGCTGAAACTCCTGGGGCAGGATGACGTGGCGAAGCGGCTGGATGCGGCCGCTGAAGATGCGAATACCGACACCCATAACGCGGTGGCAAAGGTCAGGGAGGAGCTGGCCAGGGTTAAAAAGCAAATCGCGGAACTCGAGGCAAAAATCGACGGCGCCTTTGAAACCATGGGCAAGCTGGAAGGCGTACTGCAGATCGGCCGTAACATCTGGGGCATGATTTCGGTGCTGGAGTGGATGTTTCACGACGCTGCAGAGCGACGCCGGTTGCTGGTGGGGGAGAAGACAGGCCGGGACGATACGCTGCTGACCCTGCCGCAGGATGCAGAGACGGGCAGGTTTGACCGCGGCTATTTTACCGGTAAAACGTCGGTGCGCCCGCTCGAGGCAGAGGAGCGCTTTAAGCGCGGGTGGGGGGAAGTGTGCTGGGAGCAGTACGGCGAGTTTCTGATGGAGCTGCAGCGCCAGCTCGACGCGCACTTTAACCTGCGCGGCACGAGTCAGGCGGGGAGCACCGGGAAAGGCGCCATTCCGAAGCCGTCGCTGGTGACGGGTAAGCAGCTGAAGGACCTGCTGGCGGCCATAGAGACGCTGTTTGATATCCGTGGCGGGGAGAAAAAGGCCGACGGTAAAACGCCGGAAGGGACAGCGCCCGCCGCTGCCGCTGCTGCACCGGCCCCGGACGCCAAAAAACCGGAGGACAAAAAGCCGGAGGACAAAAAACCGGAGGCGGAGAAGAAGGAGCCGCCGCTGCCCTGGGGCGAGGCGAAAAACTATGCCCTGCAGATGGGTGGTTTTGCGTTTCCGCTGCATGTGGTGGGCTACAACTGGATGCAGGGCTGCGCGGACGGGGCGCAACGACTGAAGCGCCGCATCAGGCAAATCGCCGCGTCCTATAAGCCCGCGGGGACGGAAGGTATCACCCAGAGCTGGATAACCCGGGAGCCGGTAAGCCAGATTATCGTCATCACCCACGGCACGGGCGGGCTGGTGATGGAGGCGCTGCTGGCGGACGCGCCGCCGGAAACGGACGGGAAGAACGCAGTCAGCGGGGATGGCGGTCAGCAGACCGGTAGCGATAACAGTGATATGAGCGGGAGAGATACAGAGGAGTATTCTGACGCGGGTGAGATGGAGGCTGAAGCCAGTCCGTTTGTCGTGCAGGAGGAACCTAATCCTTTTACCGGCGGACTGGAGTTACTGAAGGCCATTCACGTCGGGCTGCCTGAGAACGGTACGCCGGAAACCTACGCGTGGTTCCGTGCGGGCATGCAGACGCCGGTAAAAGCGGACAGCAAATCAGACATGGCGGTGGCCTACGTCACGAATCAGGTGCTGGGGGCGAACGCGATGGAAATCACGGCAGTGCTGAGCTATAGCCAGTGCGCGCTGGAGACCCTGCCGAACAACGCCTATCCTCAAAAATGGCTGTGCTGGCAGCCTAAGCCGCCGGAGGGAGGTAAACCTCCGGCCCTGGTGCCGCTTAAATTAAAGGAGGATATTTACAGCGAATATATAATAACTGACCCCTGGTACAGATTGATAAATAAAGATTACACCTGTGCAGGCATTGAGTACGCTGAGACGGATTTTAAAATGATTCAGCGTTATATCCAGTGCTGCCCCTCTTTCTATTCCGCACTGGCGCAAGGTTTAATTCCTACGCCGTCTAAATTTATTAGCGGAAAAAACAGCAAGCCCTCAACGCGGGATAAAATCGCCTGGCAGGCGCAACATTATGCCACCCCCCTGCCGCCGGCAGAAGCCTGGACGCTGTACGGCAAAAATATCCCGACTGATAACCCGCTGGTAAAAGGCATCAACTCATTTTTTAAAACGAATTTACTTAGCAGCCTGGCAGACAGCGGGGAGGGGACTATTTACCTGACTTCACCGCAAATGCGTGCCGATATTCTTCCGGTGGAGTTTGTTCTGCAGAAAGGAACCGGCGAAGGGGACGGACAGGTTACGCCGGACGCCGTAAAAGAGGCCGAGGTGGTCGCCTGCAGCGAGTACCACAGCGATATTCTGCAGGATGAGGCGATTCGCAGGGCGGTAAACACTGCGATACAGCAGGCGACCTGGGAATATAAAGCTGAGCAAAGTAAATAGCAGGGAGCAGGGTATGAAAGGAATAAAAACGGTTTTACTGAGTTGTTGTATCGCCCTGGCTGTACAGGGCTGCGGAACAGTGGCAAGGGGAAAGGAGTCTGAAATGAGCGGAAAAATGTCCACAAAGCAACACTGCTTCGGGCGTTATGTGGTGGAGCTGCCGGATTATATGTTTATGTATGATGGTGTCTATCGATTTGAAAATTTTGAGATCAACGTAATGACTGGTGTGAAGGTTGATCGCCCCACAATTGAAAAAGACTGGGTAAAATACATTAAAGGCCAGCTGGCACGAGGTATCAAAGAGGATGGC
>NZ_JBNRLQ010000014.1:0-120361 GCF_055804875.1 Enterobacter sp. K510
CCTAATTAGGGGCGTAGTTCAATTGGTAGAGCACCGGTCTCCAAAACCGGGTGTTGGGAGTTCGAGTCTCTCCGCCCCTGCCAGAAAATTATCCTTTGCTTCGGCAAAGGATTTTTTTTGTCTGCAATTTATCCCATCTTTGATTTTTTCCCTGCTGACGATAAAAACATGGCGTCCCTGCGCATGTTTTCTTACTCCAGTACGTTGATTTTAAGCAGATCCTTGATATGACTCTGCTTATCACTGTTCTGTAGCCAGATGGCATACAGCGGTCGTGAAAGCGTCAGACTATCAGTGACGGTATGCAGATCCGCCTGGTTATTGGCCCACGACACCGGCAGCCAGGTGTATCCCTCAAGCGCGGCCAGTTGCTGACGGGCGATCTCAGCGGAGCTGGTCGTTAACAGCGGAATATCATCGCTGTTAATAAGCCCTGCCTCATGCTGCTGAAAATCAGGCCCCCATTCCAGGCGCAGATAATTCAGACTGGATTTCGTCTTACCCGCCGCTGCACAGTAGAGCGCAAGCGTGAAGTGTCCCAGCAACTGACTGCTGAATTCATCCATCTTGGGCGCTTCTGTGGTGATGAGCAGATCCAGTTGTCTTTCGTGTAACTGTTTCACCAGCGACTGCCGTTGCGCGATCCGCGCTTCAAACTGCAAATTCTTCTGTGACTGATACAGACGGCTTAACCAGCCGTTGAGCATACACTCCCATAACGACGCACTGGCGCCGATGGAAAGCTCATTGTGACGTGAGGTATGCGCTACCTCCTTGCGTGCCGCCTGCCACGTACTCATTAACGTTTCTGCATAAGGCAACAGCTTTTCCCCGGCTGGCGTCAGCCGTATGTTGTTGCGATGACGGGTGAAAAGATTCACACCGAGCTGGTTCTCTAACTGACGGATCCGAAAACTGACCGCCGATTGCGTCAAGTACAGCGCTTCCGCAGCGCGACCAAAGTGGCGAGTCCTGCTGACTTCCAGGAAAGTTTTTAACAATTCCGTATCCACAGCTTTCTCCACAAATTTATTTGTCGTTATGATTTAAATGTTTTGTTTTACACTCTGTCAAGCGTAACTAATACTCCGCGCCATAAATAGCTCGGCCAAAGAATTAGGAGCGTGCAGGATGGCGGAAAGCTTTACGACGACGAATCGTTTTTTCGACAATAAATACTATCCACGTGGGTTCTCGCGTCATGGTGACTTCACCATCAAAGAAGCCCAGTTGCTGGAGCGCCACGGATACGCCTTCAATGAACTGGATCTCGGCAAGCGTGAGCCTGCAACTGAAGAAGAAGTTCAGTTTGTTGCCGTATGCCGCGGTCAGCGTGAGCCGGTAACGGAAGCAGAACGTGTCTGGAGTAAATACATGACACGTATTAAGCGTCCCAAGCGTTTCCATACGCTCTCCGGCGGTAAACCGCAGGTTGAAGGCACAGAAGACTACACTGAGTCTGAAGATTAAAGAAAAGGGGCGTAAAGCCCCTTTTTTATTGCCATCGCTAACCCAGCATCTTCTGTAAATGGATAAGTAACCGATCAACGGCGCGATAGCTTAGCGCTTCCTGTAAATGCCGCCGCTGAATACTTTTCTGCTCCTCAAGATCCGCGAGCGTACGCGCTACCTTTAACAGGCGCTGCCATGCCCGTACCGACAGCCCCAGCAGTGTAAGCGTCTCTTCCAGCCAGTGCGCATCCCCGGCGCTCAACTGGCAGTATTCCCGCATTTCACCGCTTTCCAGGCGACTGTTCAGCTTTTGCTGGCGAGCGTACTGACGTTCACGCGCGCTCACCACTCTGGCACGCACGCTTTCGCTGCGTTCGCCCTGACCGCTTGCCTGGCTCAGCACACCGGGCGGCGGTAGCGGGATCTCCAGCGACAGGTCAAAACGATCAAGAAAAGGCCCCGACAGCTTGCCCAAATAGCGCAGCGTCTGCTCCGGCGTTGAGCGGTTATGGTTCCCCTGATAATGGCCCGTCGGGCTGGGATTCATCGCAGCTATGAGTTGAAAGCTGGCGGGATAGGTCACTTTGGCCCGCGTGCGCGAAATATGAATCTGACCGGATTCAACCGGCTCCCGCAGTGCATCCAGTACCCGCCGCTCAAACTCCGGTAATTCATCGAGAAATAAAATACCGTTATGAGCAAGTGAGATCTCACCAGGAGCAGGGATCGTCCCGCCGCCCACCATCGCCGTTAATGACGCGCTGTGATGGGGGGAGCGGAAAGGCCTGCGCCGCCAGTGTTTTTTAAGGACCGCAGCATTGACCAGGCTCAGAATAGCCGCGCTTTCCAGCGCTTCATGATTATTGAGCGCCGGCAGGATCCCGGTAAGGCGGCTGGCGAGCATGGTTTTTCCTGTACCAGGCGGGCCAATCAGCAGCAAATTATGACCGCCCGCAGCTGTCACTTCCAGCGCACGCTTCCCCTGATCCTGACCGATGACGTCGCTGAGATCGCTCTCTGTCGGGAACTCGTCATTAATGGTCTGTTCAGGATGGCGGAGAGTAGTTTTCCCTTCCAGAAAAGCACAAACCTCCAGTAAATGTCCGGCAACCAGGCAATCTGATGAGCCGAGTAAGCTCACTTCAGCTTCGTTATCAGCAGCGACAATAATCTTCCTGCCCGCTTTGATAGCCTCCATCGCGGCGGAAATTGCGCCGGGAACGCCACGCAGCGCGCCTGTAAGCGCCACTTCTCCTACAAACTCATACTGGCTCAGCTTAGTGGTCGTAAGCTGCTCAGAAGCCGCCAGAAGCGCGACAGCGATAGGTAAATCATATCGCCCGCCTTCCTTGGGCAGATCGGCGGGCGCGAGGTTAATAGTGATCTTCCGTGCGGGGAACTGATAACCACTGTTAATGATTGCGCTGCGTACCCGATCGCGCGCCTCCTCCACCGTGGTTTCCGGCAGCCCTACCATCGTCAGGCCGGGAAGCCCATTGCTGAGATGCACTTCCACCGTAATCAGCGGTGCCGTCACCCCTAATGCTGCGCGTGTGTAGATAACTGACAATGACATGATCCCTCCTTGAAAGGTGATTATGTCCGGAGCAATTTGTTGCGGCACCTGGCAAAACCATATCCTGCGCGGCGCATTCAGCACGTTTTTATTCGTTACCGTTTTTGCACTTTCACGCTGGAACGCGCCTCGCATATATCGCTATGCGAGCCAGAAGGGAAGATGATGACGCGACAAATTGAATTATTCTCACATGATGATTTCGCTATATAAAACAATGGCTTTTTTTAAAATCTTCGGCAGGCTGAAAAATTAGCATATAAATAAATCTTGTCTTTTACGCGCTGTCTGTGATAACTCTTTAGGTATTCCTTCGAACAAGAAGCCAGAAAGTATATAAAATGACAGCCCTTCTACGAGTGATTAGCCTGGTCGTGATTAGCGTGGTGGTGATTATTATCCCACCGTGCGGGGCTGCACTTGGACGAGGAAAGGCTTAGAAATCAAGCCTTAACGAACTAAGACCCCCGCACCGAAAGGTCCGGGGGTTTTTTTTATGACTTTAAAACATCCACGAGGAGCAAAGAATGAGTAGTAGCATAAAATTCTGTTTCTCACGATTTACGACGGGGAAGTAACTATGAATGGAGCACAGTGGGTAGTACATGCTTTGCGGGCACAAGGAGTTGAAACCGTATTCGGTTATCCGGGTGGCGCAATTATGCCGGTTTACGATGCATTGTATGACGGCGGCGTGGAACACCTGTTGTGCCGTCACGAGCAGGGCGCGGCGATGGCGGCCATCGGTTATGCGCGCGCCACCGGTAAAACCGGCGTCTGTATCGCCACCTCCGGCCCTGGCGCGACTAACCTGATCACCGGCCTCGCCGATGCCTTACTCGATTCCGTTCCCGTTGTCGCCATCACCGGCCAGGTTGCTGCCCCGTTTATTGGTACCGATGCGTTTCAGGAAGTGGATGTGATTGGCTTATCGCTGGCCTGCACCAAACACAGCTTTCTGGTGCAGTCGCTGGATGAGCTGCCGCGCGTAATGGCAGAAGCTTTCCAGGTTGCCAGTTCGGGTCGTCCCGGCCCGGTATTGATCGACATCCCTAAAGACATCCAGCTGGCTTCTGGTCATCTTGAGCCGCATTTCTCTACCGTTGAAGCAGAAGAAACCTTCCCGCAGGACGACGTGGAGCAGGCGCGGCAGATGCTGGCGCAGGCAAAAAAACCAATGCTCTACGTCGGTGGTGGCGTGGGTATGGCGCAGGCGGTTCCTGCGCTGCGTGACTTTGCTACGGCTACGCAAATTCCGGTTGCCTGCACGCTGAAAGGCCTGGGCGCGGTTGAGGCGGATTATCCGTGGTATCTCGGCATGCTGGGAATGCACGGCACCAAAGCGGCGAACCTGGCGGTGCAGGAGTGCGATCTGCTGATCGCCGTGGGCGCGCGCTTTGATGATCGCGTGACCGGCAAGCTGAACACCTTTGCCCCACACGCCAGCGTCATTCATATAGACATCGATCCGGCGGAAATGAACAAGCTGCGTCAGGCGCATGTTGCCCTGCAGGGGGATTTAACCGCCTTGCTGAACGCCTTACAGCAGCCTCTGAATATCACCGAATGGCGTGAGTACACCGCTGATCTGCGCCGCGAACACGCCTGGCGTTACGACCATCCTGGCGAGGCGATTTACGCGCCGCTGCTGTTAAAGCAGTTGTCCGATCGTAAGCCAAAAGAGAGCGTGGTGACCACGGATGTGGGCCAGCACCAGATGTGGTCGGCGCAACATATGACCTACAGCCGCCCGGAGAACTTTATTACCTCCAGCGGGCTGGGAACCATGGGCTTTGGCCTGCCGGCGGCGGTCGGGGCGCAAATCGCCCGTCCGGATGATACGGTGATCTGTATCTCCGGTGACGGCTCCTTCATGATGAATGTTCAGGAGCTGGGCACCGTAAAACGCAAACAGTTGCCGCTGAAAATTGTCTTACTCGATAACCAGCGCTTAGGCATGGTTCGCCAGTGGCAGCAGCTGTTTTTCCAGGAGCGTTACAGCGAAACGACCCTGACCGATAACCCCGATTTCCTCATGCTGGCCCGCGCCTTTGGCATCCCCGGCCAGCACATCACCTGTAAAGACCAGGTTGAAGCGGCAATCGACACCCTGCTCGCAAGCGAAGGGCCTTATCTGCTTCATGTCTCAATCGACGAACTGGAAAACGTCTGGCCTCTGGTGCCGCCCGGCGCCAGTAACTCACAAATGCTGGAGAAATTATCATGATGCAACATCAACTCGCCGTGCAGGCTCGCTTTAATCCGGAAACATTAGAGCGCGTGTTACGCGTAGTACGTCATCGTGGCTTCCAGATTTGTGCGATGAACATGGAAACCGCCGCCGATCCGCAGAACATAAATATTGAATTGACCGTTGCCAGCCCGAGGTCTGTCGAATTACTGTTTAGCCAGCTAAGCAAACTGGTGGACGTAGCTCGCGTCGAGATCCAGCAACGTACAACGACATCACAACAAATAAGCGCCTGAGCGCAATAGGAAAGAAAATGACGACAAAAAAAGCTGATTACATTTGGTCCAATGGCGAGATGATTCGTTGGGAGGACGCGAAAGTTCACGTCATGTCCCACGCGTTGCACTACGGTACTTCCGTCTTCGAAGGCATCCGTTGCTACGACTCGCACAAAGGGCCAGTGGTGTTCCGCCATCGCGAACACATGCAGCGTCTGCGTGATTCAGCCAAAATTTATCGTTTCCCGGTCTCTCAAAGCGTTGATGAACTGATGGAAGCTTGCCGCGCAGTGATCCGCAAAAACAACCTGACCAGCGCCTATATCCGTCCGCTGGTCTTTGTTGGCGATGTCGGCATGGGCGTTAACCCGCCGGAAGGTTACAGCACCGATGTGATCATCGCGGCCTTCCCGTGGGGCGCATACCTTGGCGCAGAAGCGCTGGAGCAGGGCATTGACGCGATGGTCTCTTCCTGGAACCGCGTAGCGCCGAACACCATCCCGACTGCCGCAAAAGCGGGTGGTAACTATCTTTCTTCCCTGCTGGTGGGCAGCGAAGCCCGTCGTCACGGTTATCAGGAAGGGATCGCGCTGGATGTGAACGGCTATATCTCCGAAGGCGCTGGCGAAAACCTGTTTGAAGTGAAGGATGGCATTCTGTTTACCCCGCCATTCACCTCTTCCGCGCTGCCGGGCATTACCCGCGATGCGATCATCAAACTGGCGCTGGATCTGGGTATCGAAGTGCGCGAGCAGGTGCTGTCCCGCGAATCCCTCTACCTGGCTGACGAAGTGTTTATGTCCGGCACCGCCGCCGAGATCACGCCAGTACGCAGCGTCGACAAAATCCAGGTGGGCGAAGGCCGTCGCGGTCCGGTCACCACCCGTATTCAGCAAGCATTCTTTGGCCTCTTTACCGGTGAAACCGAAGATAAATGGGGCTGGCTGGATCAAGTTAATTCATAAGCATAATGACAGGGCGGCACGTACCGCCCTGAATACCTGACAGACGGGAGTAAATAAAGCATGCCTAAGTACCGTTCCGCCACCACCACCCATGGCCGTAATATGGCCGGCGCCCGCGCATTATGGCGCGCGACCGGCATGACCGATGACGATTTCGGTAAGCCGATTATTGCCGTGGTCAACTCGTTTACGCAGTTCGTGCCGGGCCACGTTCATCTGCGCGACCTGGGTAAACTGGTTGCAGAGCAGATTGAGGCCTCAGGCGGCGTCGCCAAAGAGTTCAATACCATCGCGGTAGATGATGGTATCGCCATGGGCCACGGGGGCATGCTTTATTCACTGCCATCACGTGAACTGATCGCCGACTCCGTGGAATATATGGTCAACGCCCACTGCGCTGACGCCATGGTCTGTATTTCCAACTGCGACAAAATCACCCCCGGCATGCTGATGGCGGCATTACGTCTGAACATTCCGGTGATTTTTGTTTCCGGCGGCCCGATGGAAGCCGGTAAAACCAAACTCTCCAATCAGATCATCAAACTGGATCTGGTGGATGCCATGATCCAGGGCGCAGACCCGAAAGTTTCCGACGAGCAGAGCGAGCAGGTCGAGCGCTCCGCCTGTCCGACCTGCGGCTCCTGTTCCGGCATGTTTACCGCCAACTCCATGAACTGCCTGACCGAAGCGCTCGGTCTGTCGCAGCCGGGTAACGGTTCCCTGCTGGCGACCCATGCCGATCGCGAACAGCTGTTCCTCAACGCCGGTAAACGCATTGTTGAACTGACCAAACGCTATTATGAGCAGGACGATGAAACCGCGCTGCCGCGCAATATCGCCAGCAAAGCCGCGTTCGAAAACGCCATGACGCTGGATATCGCTATGGGCGGCTCTACCAATACCGTTCTGCACCTGCTGGCGGCGGCGCAGGAAGCGGAAATTGACTTCACCATGACCGACATCGACAAACTGTCGCGTCATGTACCGCAACTGTGCAAGGTTGCCCCCAGCACGCAGAAATACCATATGGAAGACGTGCACCGCGCGGGCGGCGTGATCGGTATTCTGGGCGAACTGGATCGCGCCGGGCTGATGCAGCGCGACGTGAAAAACGTCCTCGGTCTGACGCTGTCGCAAACCATTGAGCAGTACGACGTGATGGTCACCCAGGATGACTCGGTGAAAGAGATGTTCCGCGCCGGTCCGGCAGGCATCCGCACCACCAAAGCCTTCTCGCAGAATTGCCGCTGGGACACCCTGGACAACGATCGCGCCAACGGCTGTATTCGTTCTATTGAACACGCCTACAGCCTGGAAGGTGGCCTGGCGGTGCTGTACGGCAACTTCGCGGAAAACGGCTGTATCGTGAAAACCGCCGGGGTGGACGACAGCAACCTGACCTTTACCGGCCCGGCCAAAGTCTACGAAAGCCAGGACGATGCGGTAGAAGCTATTCTTGGCGGTAAAGTGGTGGCGGGTGATGTGGTCGTGATCCGCTACGAAGGGCCGAAAGGCGGGCCGGGTATGCAGGAAATGCTCTATCCGACCAGCTTCCTGAAATCCATGGGTCTGGGCAAAGCCTGCGCGCTGCTCACCGATGGCCGTTTCTCCGGCGGCACCTCCGGTCTTTCCATCGGCCACGTCTCCCCGGAAGCGGCCAGCGGCGGCAATATTGCGCTGATCGAAGATGGCGACATCATCGCCATTGATATTCCGAACCGTGGTATCCAGTTGCAGGTGAGCGATCAGGAACTGGCGGCCCGTCGTGAAGCACAAGAAGCGCGCGGTGCTGCTGCCTGGACGCCAAAAGCCCGTGAGCGTCAGGTTTCTTTCGCGCTGCGTGCCTACGCCAGCCTCGCGACCAGTGCAGATAAAGGCGCAGTGCGCGATAAATCGAAACTGGGAGGCTGATAATGGCCGAAGCCCAACCGCTGTCTGCCGCCCCTGACGGGGCGGAGTATCTCCGTGCGGTGCTGCGCGCACCTGTCTATGAAGCGGCGCAGGTCACGCCGCTGCAAAAAATGGAAAAGCTCTCTTCGCGGCTGGATAACGTCATTCTGGTGAAGCGCGAAGATCGCCAGCCGGTGCACAGCTTCAAGCTGCGCGGCGCATACGCCATGATGGCGGGCCTGACGGAAGCACAAAAAGCGCAGGGCGTGATCACGGCGTCTGCGGGCAATCACGCCCAGGGCGTGGCCTTTTCGTCTTCGCGCCTCGGCGTGAAAGCGCTGATTGTCATGCCCGTTGCGACGGCCGATATCAAAGTCGACGCAGTACGGGCGTTCGGCGGCGAAGTGTTGCTGCACGGCGCGAATTTTGACGAGGCGAAAGCCCGGGCTATCGAACTGTCACAGCAGCAGGGCTTTACCTGGGTGCCGCCGTTTGATCACCCCATGGTCATCGCCGGTCAGGGCACGCTGGCGCTGGAGCTGCTACAGCAGGACGCGCATATCGACCGCGTCTTTGTGCCGGTCGGCGGCGGTGGACTGGCTGCTGGTGTGGCGGTGCTGATCAAGCAACTGATGCCGCAAATCAAGGTGATTGCCGTTGAAGCGGAAGATTCCGCCTGTCTGAAGGCCGCGCTGGACGCCGGGCATCCGGTTGATTTACCGCGCGTCGGGCTGTTCGCCGAAGGCGTCGCGGTCAAACGTATCGGCGATGAAACTTTCCGGCTGTGCCAGGAATATCTGGACGACATCATCACCGTCGACAGCGATGCCATTTGCGCGGCGATGAAAGATCTGTTCGAAGATGTACGTGCGGTGGCTGAGCCATCCGGCGCGCTGGCGCTGGCGGGCATGAAAAAATACATCGCGCAGCACCATATTCGCGGTGAACGTCTGGCGCATGTGTTGTCCGGCGCGAACGTTAATTTCCACGGTCTGCGTTACGTTTCCGAACGTTGCGAATTAGGTGAACAGCGTGAAGCCCTGCTGGCGGTGACCATCCCGGAAACCAAGGGCAGCTTCCTGAAATTCTGCCAGCTGCTGGGCGGACGTGCGGTAACGGAGTTCAACTACCGTTTTGCCGATGCCAAAGACGCCTGCATTTTTGTCGGTGTGCGCTTAAGCCGTGGCCTGGAGGAGCGCAAAGAAATTCTCGCGCTGCTGAATGACGGCGGTTACAGCGTGGTGGATCTGTCTGACGATGAGATGGCGAAACTGCACGTGCGCTATATGGTCGGCGGTCGCCCGTCGAAACCGCTTAAGGAACGGCTTTACAGCTTTGAGTTCCCGGAATCCCCCGGCGCGCTGCTGAAATTCCTGCACACGCTGGGGACGTACTGGAACATCTCGCTGTTCCACTACCGCAGCCACGGCACCGACTATGGCCGCGTGCTGGCGGCCTTTGAGCTGGGCGAGCATGAACCCGATTTCGAAACGCGCCTGAACGAACTGGGTTACGAGTGTCACGACGAAACCCACAACCCGGCGTTTCGGTTTTTCCTCGCGGGCTAATGTGTCGAGGTGCCTGATGGCGCTGCGCTTATCAGGCCTACAGGGGTGTAAAACGGTAAATCGCAGAACACGTAGGCCGGATAAGGCGCTTGCGCCGCCATCCGGCGAAACCCACGCGCCAGACAGTAAAACATAGGCCGGATAAGGCGCTTGCGCCGCCATCCGGCATAAATTTATGCGCCCGGCAAAATAGACCAGAACGCATTCACCAGCGGCTCATGCAGCCGCTTTTTTTGTGCGCACACGCCCAGCTCGAACGGCGTTTTCTCATCGCTGCGCTCCAGGATCATCACGCGGTTACGCACCGGCTCCGGGCTGTTTTCCAGCACCACCTCCGGGATCAGCGCCACGCCGCAGCCCAGCGCCACCATCGATACCATCGCCTCATGCCCGCCCACCGTGGCGTAAATCGACGGATTACTGATTCTCTGCCGGCGGAACCACAGCTCAATACGGCGACGCACCGGTCCCTGATCGGGCATGATAAAGGGCACCGTCGACCAGTCCGGCTCGGCAACGGACACCTGATTGCGCACCGGGCAGGGCAGCGCCGGGGCGATCAGCACCACCGCCAGATTTTCCAGCATCGAAAAGGCCACCGCGCCGGGCAGCGTTTCAGGTTTGCCCGCAATCGCCAGATCCGCCTCGCCGGTGACCACTTTATCCATCGCGTCAGCGGCATCGCCGGTGGTCAGCTTAATTTCCACGGACGGGTGTTCGGCGCGAAAACGGTCGAGGATCGGCGGCAGATGGCTGTAGGCCGCCGTCACCGAACAAAACAGCTTAAGCTCGCCGGACAGCGACGGCCCTTGCTGATCGATGGTGTGGCGCAACTGCTGATACTGCAACAGCGTCTGCTGCGCGAAGGTACGCAGCTCTTCCCCCGCTTCGGTCAGCGTCACGGTGCGGTTATCGCGTACAAACAGCGGCTGCCCCAGGTCTTCCTCCAGACGCTGGATCTGCCGGGAAAGGGTGGAAGGGCTGACATGCATGGCGCGCGCGCTACGGCCAAAATGGCGGCTTTCCGCCAGGTGCAGGAAGATTTTCAGATCGCGTAAATCCATCGGGTCAGCTCCAGATTTTTACGTTGCGAATTATGCAACGTGACGTTGTTAATATATCAATTTCAGCAACGCATTTCCTGTCATATAGTGGGTTCATTCTCGCAATAACGCGAACCGAATAATAAGTACGACACAACATCACGAGGATCGACCATGGCTAACTACTTCAATACACTGAACCTGCGCCAGCAGCTGGCGCAACTGGGCAAATGTCGCTTTATGGGCCGCGATGAATTCGCTGACGGCGCAAGCTTCCTCCAGGGTAAAAAAGTGGTCATCGTCGGTTGTGGCGCGCAGGGTCTGAACCAGGGCCTGAACATGCGTGACTCCGGTCTGGATATCTCCTACGCGCTGCGTGCCGAAGCCATTGCTGAAAAACGCGCCTCGTGGCGTAAAGCGACCGAAAACGGCTTTAAAGTCGGTACTTACGAAGAGCTGATACCGCAGGCGGATCTGGTGGTTAACCTGACGCCGGACAAACAGCACTCCGACGTGGTGCGTTCCGTACAGCCGCTGATGAAAGACGGCGCTGCGCTGGGCTATTCCCACGGCTTCAACATCGTGGAAGTGGGCGAGCAGATCCGTAAAGACATCACCGTGGTGATGGTGGCGCCAAAATGTCCGGGTACGGAAGTGCGCGAAGAGTACAAACGTGGTTTCGGCGTACCGACGCTGATCGCCGTGCACCCGGAAAACGATCCGAAAGGCGAAGGTATGGCAATTGCCAAAGCCTGGGCCGCAGCAACCGGCGGCCACCGTGCGGGCGTGCTGGAATCCTCTTTCGTGGCGGAAGTGAAATCTGACCTGATGGGCGAGCAGACCATTCTGTGCGGTATGTTGCAGGCCGGCTCTCTGCTGTGCTTCGACAAGCTGGTGGAAGAAGGCACCGACCCGGCGTATGCGGAAAAACTGATCCAGTTCGGCTGGGAAACCATCACCGAAGCGCTGAAGCAGGGCGGTATCACCCTGATGATGGATCGCCTGTCCAACCCGGCGAAAGTGCGTGCGTATGCGCTGTCTGAACAGCTGAAAACCATTATGGCGCCGCTGTTCAAAAAACATATGGATGACATCATTTCCGGCGAATTCTCCTCCGGCATGATGGCTGACTGGGCCGAAGACGATAAGAAACTGCTGACCTGGCGCGAAGAGACCGGTAAAACCGCCTTTGAAACCGCGCCGCAGTTTGAAGGCAAAATCGCCGAGCAAGAATACTTCGACAAAGGCGTACTGATGATCGCGATGGTGAAAGCGGGCGTTGAGCTGGCGTTCGAAACCATGGTGGATTCCGGCATCATCGAAGAATCCGCGTACTACGAATCGCTGCACGAGTTGCCGCTGATCGCTAACACCATCGCCCGTAAGCGTCTGTATGAAATGAACGTGGTGATCTCCGATACCGCCGAGTACGGTAACTACCTGTTCTCTTATGCCTGCGTGCCGCTGCTGAAAGAGTTTATGACCACGCTGCAACCGGGCGATCTGGGCAAAGCGATTGAAGGTACTGCGGTGGATAACGCCCAGTTACGCGATGTGAACGAAGCGATCCGCAGCCACGCTATCGAGGCGGTCGGTAAGAAACTGCGCGGTTATATGACGGATATGAAGCGTATTGCCGTCGCCGGTTAATAACACCCTGTAGCGTTACTGTAGGCCCGGTAAGCGCCAGCGCCACCGGGCTTTTTTGAGCACTAAATGTAGGCCCGGTAAGCGTCAGCGCCACCGGGCTTTTTATCAGTTGCGGTACAGCACTTTAATGATGTGGTAGCCGAACTGGGTGTGCAGCGGGCCGGTTGGCTCCAGCACCGGGCAGGAGAACACCACTTTATCGAAGGCCGGAACCATCTGGCCCTGACGGAATTCACCCAAATGACCGCCTTTTTTACCTGACGGGCAGGTAGAGTGTTTTTTCGCCAGCTTCTCGAAATCGCCGCCGTTTTTGATCTGTTCCAGAAGATCTAACGCCAGTTTATCTTCTTTAACAAGGATATGCATTGCTGCCGCTGTTTTTGCCATGATCGTGCCTTGAGTCAGATAGTTTACGCTCGCTATACTACCACGCGTTTTTATCCCCTCCCGCCTTTCATTGAGTGATTTTCTTATGCGTTTGAACCCCGGACAACAACAAGCCGTCGAATTTGTCACCGGACCCTGTCTGGTGCTGGCGGGGGCCGGCTCCGGCAAAACCCGTGTGATCACCAATAAGATCGCGCACCTGATACGTGGCTGCGGTTATCAGGCGCGACACATCGCGGCGGTAACCTTTACCAATAAAGCCGCGCGGGAAATGAAAGAGCGTGTCGGGCAGACGCTGGGACGTAAAGAGGCGCGCGGCCTGATGATCTCCACCTTCCATACGCTGGGGCTGGACATCATCAAGCGGGAATTCGCGGCGCTCGGCATGAAGTCCAACTTTTCCCTGTTTGACGACACCGACCAGGTGGCGCTGCTCAAAGATCTGACCGAGGGGCTGATCGATGACGACAAAGTGGTGCTGCAACAGCTGATCTCGACGATCTCTAACTGGAAAAACGATCTTTGCACGCCCGCGCAGGCAGCGGCGCAGGCGAAAGGCGAGCGGGATCGCATCTTCGCCCACTGCTACGGCCTGTACGACGCGCACATGAAAGCCTGTAACGTGCTCGATTTTGACGATCTGATCCTGCTGCCGACGCTGCTGCTGCAGCGCAATGAAGAGGTTCGCGAGCGCTGGCAGAACAAGATCCGCTATCTGCTGGTGGATGAATATCAGGACACCAACACCAGCCAGTACGAGCTGGTAAAACTACTGGTAGGCAGCCGCGCGCGCTTTACCGTGGTGGGGGATGATGACCAGTCGATCTACTCCTGGCGCGGGGCGCGGCCGCAAAACCTGGTGCTGTTAAGCCAGGATTTCCCCGCTTTACAGGTGATCAAGCTGGAGCAGAATTACCGCTCATCCGGACGCATTCTGAAAGCGGCGAACATCCTTATCGCCAATAACCCGCACGTGTTTGAAAAGCGGCTGTTCTCCGAACTGGGCTACGGCACCGAGCTGAAAGTGCTGACGGCCAATAATGAAGATCACGAAGCGGAGCGCGTCACCGGCGAGCTGATTGCACATCACTTCATCCAGAAAACGCAGTACAAAGATTACGCCATTCTCTATCGCGGTAATCATCAGTCCCGCGTGTTCGAAAAATTCCTTATGCAGAACCGCATTCCGTACCGCATCTCCGGCGGCACGTCGTTTTTCTCACGTCCGGAAATCAAAGATCTGCTCGCTTATCTGCGCGTGCTGACTAATACCGACGACGACAGCGCTTTCCTGCGCATTGTGAACACGCCGAAGCGGGAAATTGGCTCTGCTACCCTCCAGAAGCTTGGCGAGTGGGCCAATACGCGTAACAAAAGCCTGTTTGCCGCCAGTTTTGATATGGGGCTGACCCAGACGCTGACCGGGCGCGGGTATGAATCGCTGACCCGCTTTACTCACTGGCTGGGTGAAGTGCAGCGCCTGTCCGAGCGCGATCCCATCGCGGCGGTGCGCGATCTGATCCACGGCATCAACTATGAATCCTGGCTGTATGAAACCTCACCCAGCCCGAAAGCCGCTGAAATGCGCATGAAAAACGTCAACACGCTGTTCAGCTGGATGACGGAAATGCTCGAAGGCAACGACATCGATGAGCCGATGACCCTGACGCAGGTGGTCACGCGCTTTACCCTGCGCGACATGATGGAGCGTGGCGAAAGCGATGAAGAGTCCGACCAGGTGCAGCTGATGACGCTGCACGCCTCGAAAGGGCTGGAGTTTCCGTACGTGTTTATGGTCGGGATGGAGGAAGGCTTCCTGCCGCACCAGAGCAGCATTGATGAAGACAATATCGAAGAAGAGCGCCGCCTGGCCTATGTTGGCATCACCCGCGCGCAAAAAGAGCTGACCTTCACGCTGTGCAAAGAGCGCCGTCAGTATGGTGAGCTGGTGCGCCCGGAGCCCAGCCGTTTTCTGCTCGAACTGCCGCAGGACGATGTGATCTGGGAGCAGGAGCGCAAAGTGGTCAGCGCTGAAGAGCGGATGCATAAAGGCCAGGCGAACGTAGCGAATATCAAAGCGATGCTGGCGAAGGCGAAAGCAAAATAATCCCTCTGCCTGCGCAGAGGGAGCAATCACGCGGTTATTGCTGCCCCGCCCACACCACCATCACTTTATCGTCGCCCGCTTCACGGGTAAAACCATAGCCCTGCGGCATGGAAAGCGTGGTTTGCTTACCCATGCCGATGGCCGGATGGCGGGCGCGGAACTGCCCCAGCCGCTGCCAGTGGGCGACACGCGGCGCAGCGCTGCCGGTCACATCCTGCCAGTTCATATCCGAACGCGTGCCCTGGAGCGGATCCGAGCCGGTGGGTCCGAACGGTCGTCCGGACTCGTCGCCGTAAAAAATCTGCACCGCGCCGGGCGTCAGCAACAGCAGTTCAGCCGCCCGCTGCTCCGCTTCGCGGAACAGCCGCGTATCGTGGGATGACAAATAACTCAGCACGTTAAAACGCTGTAGCTTGTCGGCCATCTGCTGCCACGTCAGATCGATGCTGGCGAAGCAATCCGCCGCTTTCGCCGCCTGCTCCTGATAATCAAAATTGATCATCGCATCGAATCCATGACGGTAATAGCTGCTCTCCATGACGCCGTGGCCCCAGGCTTCGCCGGTCATCCAGAAGGGCGCGTCATCGCGTTTTTTCTGCGGGTTGGCCTGTTTCCACTCTGCCAGCGCTTGAGTTGCCTGGGTTTTCAATTGCTGTAAGGTCGCCATATCCACATGCTTGGCGGTATCGACGCGGAAACCGTCAATGCCATACTCCCGCACCCAGTCGCTCAGCCAGTGGGTGAGGTAATCACGCGGCGTGAAGCCGTCGATGGCTTTCGCTCTGGTATCCGGTTTGTGCTGATAAAACACCGGCAGGCCGGAGGGGGTGGTCGACTCGGTTTTCAGATCCGGTAAAAACGCCAGCGACATGGTGAGATCGTCGAAGCCGGGATTATCGTAATCGCCAATATCGGTGCGCACCCAGGCTTTGCCCCACCAGTTTTGCCAGGCGTTTTTATCGCTGAAGTTGATGTAATCATTAAAGCTGTGCCAGTTCTGCCCGGCGGCAGGCTTCCAGTCCGTCCAGCGCTCGCCGAGCACTTTTTTACGCTCCTTGCCCTGCACATAGAGCGCGCCGAACTGATACTGCTGCATATCCGCCAGGGTCGCGTAACCGGTATGGTTTACCACCACGTCAAACAGGATGCGGATGCCGCGCTGGTGCGCTTCATCCACCAGCGTGCGCAGATCCGCTTCGCTGCCCATGTTGGCATCAAGCATCGTCCAGTCCTGGATGTAATAGCCGTGATAGGCGTAATGCGGGAAATCGCCTTTGGTGCCGCCGCCCACCCAGCCGTGGATCTGCTCGAAGGGCGCGCTGATCCACAGCGCATTGACGCCGAGCTGCGAGAGGTAATCCAGCTTTTGCGTCAGCCCTTTCAGATCGCCGCCATGAAAAGTGCCGATCTCTTCCATGCCGTCTTTGTGGCGGCCATAGCTGTTGTCATTAGCCGGATCGCCGTTTACGAAACGATCGGTCAGCACAAAATAGACGGTGGCGTTATGCCAGTCGAAGGGCGCGGCGGCAGAGGTTTCCGCGCGCTCAAGCAGCAGCAGGCCGTCACTGTTCGCATCGGGCAGCAGGGTGATTTTTCCCTGTTTGACCGTGGCGGTTTGCTGACTGTAGAAATCGCGCACCACGCTGCCTTCGGCAAAGGTTTTACTGACGTCCAGGGTAAGGGGTTTGCCGTCCCATTTCGGACACTGGCGCGTTACCGCTGCGGCGCTGGTCTGCGGCGCGCTTTTCACCGTGAGCATTAATGTTGGCGTGCCGGAACGGGTATCCAGTTGCAGCTGATAATCGCCATCGCGGAACACGCGCCACTGCGGCGGCGTACCGGAACAGGGCTGCAAAGAGAGCATCTGGTTGAGTCTTGGCGTGTCGGTCGGTTGCCAGCACTGTTGATCAAGCTTCAGGGTTAAAGGATAAGCGCCTTTTTTCAGCGGCGCGTCGCTGCGATAAATGCCCGATCCGGCATCGCTAAAGGCGGGGAAACCGGGGGATGTCCAGTCTGACCAGGCCACCGTGGGCAGCAGCAATAATAGGAGGGCTGAACGTTTCATTCGGGGTTCCTGTCGGATGATTTTTGCCCAGTGTGCCAGCAGAGGCTGGCGGGTAACTCATCCCGATGAGCGCTTACGCAGGGGTGAGGCGAAAGGGTGAGTGATCTGCTTCAAAAAACGGCAACAATTTGCGATAGACGCTCCATTTCGTGCATAATTTATACGCTGAAACGGATTAGCTGATGACACGCATTCGGAAATCGCTTATTCATTGTGTGTCAATAAAAGGGTATTTTTGATATGATTTGAGATTCCGCTCTCAAAATTGTGAATCAAATAAGGTGTTGGAATGCAACAATCCGACCTGGAGACCTGATGATAACGACTCCCATACGACGATATGGGGTAACGATTCTAATGTTTCTCACCCTGGTATTTTCCGGTGAGGTGCTTGCCAAGACGCACGAAAAAACAGCGAGTCATAAAACCCCGATAACCAAACAGATAAGTAAGAAGCAGGCTAGCAGTAAACAAGAGTATTCTCGCAATAGTGCAAAGAGTAGTTCACTTCCTGATTTGCGAAAATACCCTTCCGGGACACCAAGAAAAAAAGCGTTTCTCCGGACGGTCATGCCTTATATTACGAGTCAAAACGCAACGATCGCTGCTGAGCGTAACTGGTTGATGTCCAAACAGTACGAAAGCCAGTGGTCGTCGGCCGAGCGCGCGCGCCTGAAGGATATTGCCAAACGCTACAAAGTGAACTGGTCGGGCAATACCCGCCGTATTCCGTGGAATACGCTGCTGGATCGCGTCGACATCATTCCGGACAGCATGGTGGCGACCATGGCCGCAGCAGAAAGCGGCTGGGGAACCTCTAAGCTGGCGCGTAGCAACAATAACCTGTTCGGCATGAAGTGCATGAAAGGTCACTGTACGAACGCGCCCGGCAAGGTGAAAGGCTACTCCCAGTTTGCTTCGGTGAAAGAGTCAGTGAACGCCTACGTGGTTAACCTGAATACGCACCCGGCGTATAAGTCGTTCCGTAAGTCCCGCGCGCAGCTGCGCAAAGCGGACCAGGAAGTGACGGCGAGCAATATGATCCATAAGCTCAAAGGCTATTCCACGCAGGGCAAGCGCTACAACAACTATCTGTTTGCCATGTATCAGGACAATCAGCGACTGATTGCCGCCCACATGTAAACGAAAACGCCTTCCAGCCGGAAGGCGTTTTTTTCGTCAGGCAATAACGGCTACATCATCACTTCACTGTACCGGTCACGGTAATCCTTCGGCGTGGTGTCGTACTCCTTCCTGAATACCGAATAGAAATACTGCAACGACGGATAACCGCACATCTGCGAGATCTCGTTAATGGACAGCGAGGTGGAAATCAGCAGGCTGCGGGCTTTCTCCAGTTTTTCAGCGTGGATCACCGCGTGAATGGTTTCGCCCACTTCCTCCTTAAAGCGCTTTTCCAGGTTCGATCGCGAAATGCCTACCGCATCCAGCACCTGATCCACCTTGATCCCTTTGCAGGCGTGATTGCGGATATAGTGCATGGCCTGGATCACCGCGGGATCGCTCAGCGATCGGTAATCCGTCGAACGCCGCTCCACCACGCGCACCGGCGGCACCAGCAATCGCTGTAACGGCAATGGCTCATTATCCAGCAGACGGTGCAGTAGTTTCGCTGCCTGATAGCCCATTTGCCGTGTTCCCTGCGCCACTGACGAGAGTGCCACGCGCGACAGATAACGCGTCAGCTCTTCGTTATCAATACCGATCACGCACAGTTTTTCCGGCACAGGAATATGCAGATGCTCGCACACCTGCAGGACATGGCGGGCGCGGGCATCGGTGACGGCGATAATACCGGTCTGCGGCGGCAGGGTTTGCAGCCAGTCGGCCAGTCGGTTTTGCGCGTGCTGCCAGTTCTCCGGCGCGGTTTCCAGCCCCTGATACACCACGCCGCGATATTTCTCCTGCGCCACCAGCTGGCAGAACGCATACTCCCGCTCCACCGCCCAGCGCTTGCCGCTGGAAGCGGGCAGGCCGTAAAAGGCGAAACGCTGTACGCCTTTCTCTTTTAAATGCAAAAAGGCGCTTTCAACCAGCGCATGATTATCGGTCGCGATGTAATGCACCGGCGGATAGTTATCCGCGCGATGGTACGAACCGCCCACGCCGACGATGGGCACATTAACCCCGGCCAGCAACCTCTGGATCTCGTCGTCATCGTAGTCAGCGATAACGCCATCCCCCAGCCATTCGCGGATATTGTCGATACGGGTGCGAAAATCTTCCTCAATAAAAATATCCCACTCGGACTGCGACGCCTGCAAATATTCACCCACGCCTTCGACAACCTGGCGGTCATAGGCTTTATTGGCATTGAATAACAACGTAATGCGGTGGCGCTTTTCAAACATGTTGGTCTCTTATTCAGTAGAACACTACGTCTGCTTACCACATTCAGCACACTGCCGGAAAAATTTCCTCCGGCAGTGTGATCATCCCTGAGATTTCATTACCTTATGCGCGACGTTTGGTGGCCGAATCCATCCATACCGCCAGCAACAAAATGGCTCCTTTGACGATGTATTGCCAGAACGTCGGCACGTCCATCATGCTCATACCATTATCCAGTGACGCCATAATGAATGCCCCCATTACCGCGCCCGCCACGCTGCCTATGCCCCCGGCGAGGCTGGTGCCGCCAATTACGCAGGCGGCGATGGCATCAAGCTCTGCGATGTTCCCCGCGGAAGGTGAACCGGCGCCCAGTCGTGAGCTGAGGATCAAACCGGCGATAGCCACCATCAGGCCGTTGATGGCGAAGACCGCCAGCTTAGTGCGCTCCACGTTAATACCGGAAAGGCGCGCCGCCTCGATGTTGCCGCCGATGGCATAGATGCGACGGCCAAAGGCGGTGCGCGTCGCCATAAACATCCCGGCGAGCAACAGGAAGGTGAGGATCAGCACCGGCGTCGGCACGCCACGGTAATCGTTCAGCAGCCAGATGGCCCCCAGCACGATCACTGCAATCAGCGCCTGGCGGCCCACGACTGAAGACGACGCGCCAGCGCTAAGTCCCAGCGCCTGGCGGCGCATCCGCCCGCGCCACTGCCACAACGTGAAAGCAATCAGCCCCAGCGCGCCGACGCCAAAGCCGACGACGTCCGGCAGATAGCTTTGACCAATCTGCGACATGGCAGCGCTGGTGGGCGACACGGTGGTACCGTTGGTGATGCCGATCAGCACGCCGCGAAAGGCGAGCATCCCGGCGAGCGTGACGATAAACGACGGCACTTTACGGTACGCCACCCACCAGCCGTTCCAGGTGCCGAGCAGCAGGCCCAGCACCAGCGTTACCACGATGGTCAGCGGCAGCGGCCAGCCCAGCCAGACGTCGAAAATCGCCGCCACGCCGCCCAGCAGCCCCATCATCGAGCCGACCGAGAGATCGATCTCTGCGGAAATAATCACAAACACCATGCCCACCGCCAGAATGCCGGTGATCGCCGTCTGGCGCAGCAGGTTGGAGACATTACGCGCGCTCAGGTACGAGCCGTCAGTCATCCAGGTGAAAAACAGCATGATCACCACTATCGCGGCAATCATCACGAATACCTGCAAATTCAGTGATTTCAGTCCGCCAAAGGTAACAGGCTGCGGCGCGGACACCTTGAGTTCAGATGGGTTGGTTTTCGACATGATGTTCGCTCCTCAGCGCCGCTTCCATAACCTGTTCCTGGGTCAGATGATTATTGATGAGATTGGCCTTAAGCCTGCCTTCGTGCATGACCAGCACCCGATCGCTGAGGCCCAGCACTTCCGGAAGCTCCGATGAAATGACAATGACGGCGATGCCCTGTTGCACAAGCTGATTGATAAGTTTGTAGATCTCGTATTTCGCGCCAATATCAATGCCGCGCGTGGGTTCATCGAGGATCAAAATGCGCGGGTTGAGCAGCAGACAGCGCGCCAGAATCGCCTTCTGCTGATTGCCGCCGCTCAGGCGGCCAATCGCCAGCTCCGGCGAGGAGGTTTTCACCTTCAGCCGCGCCAGCGACTGCAAAATACATTGCTGCTCGGCGGCATCGTCGAGGCTGGTGAGCGGGCCGGAAAACTGATCCAGCGCGGCGAGGGTGATATTTTTACCCACCGCCATCACCGGCACGATGCCGTCTTTTTTGCGGTCTTCCGGCACCATCGCAATGCCGTGGCGGATGGCTTCCTGACAGTTACGGATCTGTACCGGCTGGCCATCAATAAATACCCGTCCTTCATGACGCCCCGGCCAGACGCCAAACAGGCACTGGACCGCTTCGGTACGCCCGGCGCCGACCAGCCCGGCGATGCCTAAAATCTCGCCGCGCTTAAGGGAAAAGGAGACGTCGTTGACGCGCTTAATATGCCGGTTGACCGGATGCCAGGCGGTCAGATGCTCCACGCGCAGGATCTCGTCGCCGGTAGTATGGGGTTCATTCGGGTAAAGGGCGGTCAGTTCGCGGCCGACCATCATGGTGATAATGTCATCCTCACTCATTCCGGCGGCCTCGCGGGTGCCGATATGCTGTCCGTCGCGGATCACGCAGATAACGTCTGAAATGGCTTTCACTTCATTCAGCTTGTGCGAGATATAGATGCAGGCGATGCCGTGGTGTTGCAGATCGCGAATAATATCCAGCAGCACCGCGGTTTCCTGTTCCGTCAGCGAGGCAGTAGGCTCATCGAGGATCAACAGGCGCACCTGCTTGTTCAGCGCCTTGGCGATCTCCACCAGTTGCTGCTGCCCGAGACCCAGGTCGCCCACACGGGTATCGGGAGAAATGGCGAGGCTGACCTGCGCCAGTAATTTCTGGCAGCGCAGCGTCATAGTGTCGTAATCCATCACCCCGTGATGGGTGATTTCGGCACCGAGGAAGATATTTTCCAGCACGGTGAGGTGTTTCACCAGCGCCAGTTCCTGATGAATAATGGCGATGCCTTTGCGCTCTGTGTCGCGAATATGGCTGGCCTCGATCGTTTCGCCCGCAAAAACGATGTCGCCGTCATAGCTGCCAAAGGGATAAATCCCGCACAGCACTTTCATCAGGGTGGATTTACCGGAACCATTCTCGCCGCACAGGGACAATACTTCTCCGGCGTTCAGTTGCAGGCTGACATTATCCACGGCTTTGACTGCGCCAAAGGCCTTGGTAATGTTTTTCATCTCAAGTAAATAAGGCATACCCGCTCCGCATAAGGCCAGGGAATAACAGTATTTGAAACGCTTCCCCGTACCGGACGGGGAAGCGCACAAAGATTACAGCTGGCTCTTTTGATGGAATCCGTCTTTGATGACGGTGGCGTCGATATTGTCTTTATTCACTTCGATTGGCGTCAGCAGGCGGGCGGGCACATCTTTCAGTCCGTTGTTCAGCGTGGCATCGGACTTAGGCTCTTTACCGTTACCCAGTTCGACAGCGATCTCCGCAGCGGTGTTCGCCAGTTGGGTGATCGGCTTATAGACGGTCATCGTCTGGCTGCCGTTGATAATGCGTTTGACCCCGGCGAGGTCCGCATCCTGGCCTGAAATCGCCACTTTACCCGCCAGACCCTGCGCACTCAGCGCCTGGATCGCGCCGCCCGCCGTGGCGTCGTTCGAGGCGACTACCGCATCAATTTTGTTATTGTTGGCGGTCAGCGCGTTTTCCATGATTTTCAGCGCGTTTTCCGGCAGCCAGCCGTCAGCCCACTGATCGCCGACAATTTTAATTTTTCCGCTGTCGATATAGGGTTTTAATACTTTCATCTGACCGGCGCGGAAGAGCTTGGCGTTATTATCCACCGGTGAGCCGCCCATCAGGAAATAATTGCCCTGGGGCACTTTTTCTACCAGACTTTGCGCCTGAAGTTCGCCCACTTTTTCATTATCAAAGGAAATATAGAAATCGATGTCAGCATTATTAATCATGCGATCGTAGGCTAATACTTTTATGCCTTCCTGCTTCGCTTCTTTTACGACATTACTTAATACCTGACCGTTGTAAGGAATAATAACCAGCACATCAACGCCGCGGTTGATCATATTTTCAATCTGCGACATCTGGGTTTCTTCGTTGCCATTCGCAGACTGCACAAATACTTCGGCACCTAAGGATTCGGCTTTTTTAACAAAAATATCGCGATCTTTCTGCCAGCGCTCCAGACGCAGGTCATCAATGGCCATACCGATTTTGATCTCTTTCGCCTGCCCGGCAAAGGTGGCGAGCAGCAGGGAAGCGCAGACTGTAAGGCAAAGGTTCTTTATCTTCATAATAGTAATACCTTTTTGTAGGGTTATAGGGCCTGAGATAAAAGAAACATGCAGGATCCAGACGCAGCAAATTCTTAACGCGGAATCAAAACCTGGCAATTACTGATTTTTATCCTGGCGTTACGATATTTGGTTTATTTGCTAATTTATGACCGCGATCTGATTTTAATCTTCCCGGGTATTAGATTTTGCAGAAAATTGGAAGGCGCGCCGCAAGGTAACCTGTAGACATTTATTTTGGGAGCCAGCGCACGTTTGTGCATTATCTCAATAGCAGTGTGAAATAACGTAATTGAGCCAGGCGCTGAGAGGATCCAGTATTAACGCAGCAACGAACACTCGCCGCATACATTGATTATGGAGCTGATTATGCAAGCCTATTTCGACCAACTTGAACGTGTACGCTACGAAGGTACCCAATCCACCAATCCGTTAGCCTTCCGCCACTACAATCCGGACGAGCTGGTTCTGGGCAAGCGCATGGAAGATCATCTGCGTTTCGCCGCCTGTTACTGGCACACCTTCTGCTGGAACGGCTCCGATATGTTTGGCGTGGGGGCCTTTGAACGCCCATGGCAGCAGGCGGGCGATGCGCTTGAGCTGGCAAAACGTAAAGCCGATGTGGCCTTTGAGTTTTTCCACAAACTGAACGTGCCTTACTACTGCTTCCATGATGTCGACGTCTCGCCGGAAGGCGCATCGCTGAAAGAGTATCTGAACAATTTTGCGAAAATGACCGACGTGCTGGCGCAAAAACAGCAGGAGAGCGGCGTGAAGCTGCTGTGGGGCACGGCAAACTGCTTTACTAATCCTCGTTACGGCGCGGGCGCGGCCACCAACCCGGATCCGGAAGTGTTCAGCTGGGCGGCCACGCAGGTGGTGACGGCAATGAACGCCACCCATCAACTGGGCGGTGAAAACTATGTGCTGTGGGGTGGTCGCGAAGGCTACGAAACCCTGCTGAATACCGATCTGCGTCAGGAGCGCGAGCAAATTGGCCGCTTCATGCAGATGGTGGTGGAGCACAAACACAAAATCGGCTTCCAGGGCACTCTGCTGATCGAGCCAAAACCGCAGGAGCCAACCAAGCACCAGTACGATTACGACGTCGCCACGGTCTACGGTTTCCTCAAGCAGTTCGGTCTGGAAAAAGAGATCAAAGTGAATATCGAAGCCAACCACGCGACCCTGGCGGGGCACACCTTCCACCACGAGATCGCCTCCGCCATCGCGCTGGGCATCTTTGGCTCTGTGGATGCTAACCGTGGCGATCCACAGCTGGGCTGGGATACCGACCAGTTCCCGAACAGCGTTGAAGAGAACGCGCTGGTGATGTATGAAATCGTCAAAGCGGGCGGTTTTACCACCGGTGGTCTGAACTTTGACGCCAAAATCCGCCGCCAGAGCACCGACAAATACGATCTGTTCTACGGTCATATTGGCGCGATGGACACCATGGCGCTGGCGCTGAAAGTGGCGGCGCGCATGATTGAAAGCGGCGAACTGGATAAGCGCGTGGCGAAGCGTTACGCAGGCTGGAACGGTGAGCTGGGTCAACAGATCCTGAAAGGACAGCTGTCGCTGGCGGAACTGGCGAAGCACGCTGAGCAACAAAACCTGGCGCCGCAGCACCAGAGCGGCCATCAGGAACTGCTGGAAAATCTCGTTAACCGTTATCTGTTTGGTTAGAAAACCCTGAGCGCCACGTTCGTCGTGGCGCTCCGATCACAGCCTGTACAGGAGCAGTCATTATGTACATCGGTATCGACCTCGGCACCTCGGGCGTAAAAGCGATCCTGCTGGGCGAGCAGGGTAACGTGCTTGCCTCTTACACCGAGTCGCTGACGGTTTCACGCCCGCATCCACTCTGGTCCGAGCAGGATCCCGAACAGTGGTGGCTGGCGACGGATCGCGCAATCAAAGGCCTCGGCGCACAGCATCCGCTGGCCCAGGTAAAAGCCGTGGGGATCGCCGGGCAGATGCACGGCGCCACCCTGCTTGATAAACAGGACGTTATCCTGCGTCCGGCGATTTTATGGAACGATGGCCGCTGCGGTGAAGAGTGCGCGCTGCTTGAAGCCCAGGTGCCGGACTCGCGCGCCATTACCGGCAATCTGATGATGCCCGGTTTTACCGCGCCAAAACTGCTGTGGGTGAAGCGTCACGAACCGGACGTGTTCGCCCGCGTGGCGAAAGTATTACTGCCTAAAGATTACCTGCGTCTGCGCATGACCGGCGAGTACGCCAGCGATATGTCCGATGCGGCAGGCACCCTGTGGCTGGACGTCGCGAAGCGTGACTGGAGCGATACCCTGCTGGCAGCCTGCGGACTGACCCGCGACCAGATGCCCGCGCTGTTTGAAGGCAGCGCCATTACCGGCAGTCTGTTGCCTGAGGTGGCGCAGGCCTGGGGATTACCCGCCGTGCCGGTGGTGGCTGGCGGAGGCGATAACGCCGCCGGTGCCGTGGGCGTTGGCATGATCGATGCGGGCCAGGCGATGCTCTCCCTCGGCACCTCCGGCGTCTATTTTGCCGTCAGCGATGGCTTTCTGAGTAAACCGGAAAGCGCCGTGCACAGTTTCTGCCACGCGCTGCCGGAACGCTGGCATTTAATGTCCGTGATGCTGAGCGCCGCCTCCTGTCTCGACTGGGCGGCGAAGCTGACCGGCCTGTCCTCGGTGGCGGAACTGATTAACGCCGCGCAGCAGGCGGATAAGAACGCCGGTGACCTCTGGTTTCTGCCGTATCTCTCCGGCGAGCGCACGCCGCATAACAACCCGCAGGCGAAAGGCGTCTTTTTTGGTCTGACCCATCAGCACGGGCAGAACGAACTGGCGCGCGCTGTGCTGGAAGGCGTCGGCTACGCGCTGGCGGATGGTATGGACGTGGTGCATGCCTGTGGTATCACGCCGAAAAGCGTCACGCTGATTGGCGGCGGGGCGCGCAGCCCTTACTGGCGGCAAATGCTGGCGGATATCAGCGGTCAGCAGCTGGATTACCGCACCGGCGGCGATGTCGGTCCTGCGCTCGGCGCGGCAAGGCTGGCGCAGATCGCCCTTAACCCGGATCGGGCGCTGTCCGATCTGCTGCCGCCGTTGCCGCTGGAGCAGGCGCATCTGCCGGATGCCGCGCGCCACGCGTATTATGCGCCGCGCCGGGAAACCTTCCGCCGCATCTACCAGCAGCTTCTGCCGTTGATGTCGTGAAAGCAGGCCGTCCGCGAACGGCCTGATGATGTCCTTTTCTGGTATTAGCAAACGCAGGACGCCTTGTCAGAATGGCAGTACACCCACTGCACAAGGCGTCCTGAAATGACCCGTACCGCGCTTATCAATATCGATACCCAACAATCCTTCCCGCAAAAAGATTTCTGGCAGGAGGAGGAGTAGTTGCCTGCATTTCAGGAGGCAATGCTCCGTCTGGTGGCGGCGGATCTGGGCTACCGCGTGACCTTTGTCAGCGAAGCGACGTTAACCTTCCCGATGACGCATAATGGCATTACGCTGGACAGCGCAACGCTGCGCCACCGCACGGAAACCGTGCTGGTGGATCGCTTTGCCGCCATTAAAACCGTAACCCAAACGCTGGAGTCGCTTGCATGAGTGTGGATGTCTGGTTCGTGATGCTGCCGGGGGTGCTGGCGCTGGATATGACCGGCCCGGCAGAAACCTTTGCGCTGGCGGGCAATGCGTTCCGCCTGCATTTCATCGGGCCGGACGCCGAGGTGCCGACCTCTGTCGGCGTGACCATGGGCAATATCGCGCCGCTGCCCGATACGCTGCCGGACGGCAGTCTGCTGGTGCTTCCCGGCGTGTCAGACTCCTCACGCTATTTCGCCACACCGCAGGCCGACCGTATTTGTCACTGGTTGATGCGCCAGCAGCCGCTGATCCACAGCCAGAAAATCACACTGATGTGCGTCTGTTCCGGCTCCCTGCTGGCGGCGAAAGCCGGGCTGATGCAGGGGATCACCTGCACCACGCATCACGACGTGATCGCCCGGCTGAAGGCCGCCGCGCCGACCGCGCAGGTGAAAGAGAACCGCATTTTTATTGAAGATCGCGGCATCTGGACCAGCGCCGGTATCACCTCGGGGATTGATTTAACCCTGCACCTGATTAACCGCCTGTGCGGGCCGGAAGCGGCGCTGGCCGTAGCGCGGGAGATGGTGGTGTGGTTCCGCCGCTCCGGGGACGATCCACAGCTGTCGCCCTGGCTGCGCTATCGTAATCATCTGCATCCGGCGATCCACCGGGCGCAGGATGCGTTAACGAATGCACCTGAAAAAGCCTGGTCGCTGGCGGACATTGCCACCTGTGCGCACGTCAGCCCGCGTCACCTGACGCGGCTGTTCCAGCAACATCTGGGCATCAGCGTGCGCGACTACCTGGAACAGCTGCGGCTGGCGGTGGCGGAGCAGTGGCTGGTGCAGGGGCGCGGTGTCGAACACGCATCGCAGGCCGCGGGATTTTCCTCTCCGCGGCAGCTGCACCGTGCCCGCCAGCGGGCCATCAGCTGACGAAGCGACGGCTATCGAGGCGCTGCAACAGCATCGACAGCGCTAAACTGCATGCCAGCGCGGCGGCGAAGATCCACAGCATATCCAGCAGCGGCGAGCTTTTTATCTCCACCCCGCGCGTGCGTAACGCATGAATAATCAGCGCGTGAAAGCCGTAAATGCCTAATGAATGCCGCGAGATCAGCCCCAGACCCGGCAGAACGCGGGTATTGAGCGTGTTTTTCACCAGCGTAAGCAGGCTGATGGCGCAGATAAACACCATCGGGCCGCAATAGAGATACCAGGTATCGGCGAAATTACCGCGCCAGCGCAGTTCATGCAGCGTACCGCGTGAAATGACAAACACTGCGGCAATAAACAGCGCCGCGCACAGCCCGCTCACATATTTGCGCTGCGTATCCATCATGCCGAGGGCGCGCCCGAGAATGCCGTACAGCGCGTAGTAAAAGGTATCGCCATTGATGTACAGATTCACCGGCAGCCATTCCACGCCGCCGGTTTTCAGCGACAGGGTATTAGGGTTGGCGACCACGCCAATCACCACGGTGAGCGCCAGCAGCATTTTGCCGCTCACGCTTTTCACCTGGATCAGCGGCGACAGCAGGTAAATCACAATGATGGCGAAGAAAAACCACAGGTGATAAAACACCGGCTTTTGCAGCAGGTTTCTCAGCGACAGCTCGCCGTTTATCGAGGTAAAAAACGTAATATAGAGAAACGCCACCAGACTGTAGAACAGCAGGCAGAGGCCGATACGCAAAAAATGACGCGGCTGCGCGCTGCGTTCACCAAAGAACAGATAGCCTGAAATCATAAAAAACAGCGGTACGCTGACCCGCGACGCGGAATTGAGGATATTTGCCATATCCCAGTACAGTGGGCTGACGCTCTGCGCGTTAGTGATATACCAGCTGGTGGTGTGGATCATCACGACCATCAGGCAGGCGATGCCCCGCAGATTGTCTATCCAGTTAATTTTTGACTGCATTCGTTCCCCGATTTCCGTCTTAAACAGGCTCTGACTCGCAATTGCCAGCGTGTTCTCACTGGATAATTCCGAGTTTCCCGGCTTGCGCTTGTACCTGCCATGCTGTGTTTGCAATATATTTAACAGCGCAATCAGCCTGCTCCCTCTAATTAAAAATAATAGCCAGATAACATGGCGGCGATAAAAATGATGATGAAGTGTGTATTTCCAGCATTATTACTCTTACTGACCGGCTGTAGCAGCCCTGACGGGCAGAGCGTACAAAAAGCGCAGCAGGCGAAGGTCAGCCCGGCCCGCTCGTTGTCCATGGAGCAACTGTGCAAAGAGAACGCCGCTCACCGCTATAATACCGGGGCGCAGAATATTGCAGTCACCGGCTTTGTACAATTTCAGGCGAGTTATGAAGTGCGCGGCTATACGCCCCGTGAAGAACGTTTTGTTTGCGCTTTCGATCCCGACGGTCAGTTTTTGCACCTTTCCATGCGCTAAGGCCACGCCACAAACCCAATTTTCCCTAAACAACCCCGTTTCGTACTGTATATCTTGCGGTCAACGGGTATACTGGCGACTTCCTTAAATCCACCGTATCCAGCACGAAATATTATGCAAAAGTTTGATACCAGGACCTTCCAGGGCCTGATCCTGACCTTACAGGATTACTGGGCTCGCCAGGGCTGCACCATTGTTCAACCATTGGACATGGAAGTGGGCGCCGGCACCTCACACCCGATGACCTGCCTGCGCGCGCTGGGGCCAGAGCCTATGGCGACCGCCTATGTGCAGCCTTCCCGCCGTCCGACCGATGGTCGCTATGGCGAAAACCCGAACCGCTTACAGCATTACTACCAGTTTCAGGTGGTCATTAAGCCGTCTCCGGACAATATCCAGGAGCTGTACCTCGGTTCCCTGAAAGAACTGGGTATGGATCCGACCATCCATGACATTCGCTTCGTCGAAGATAACTGGGAAAACCCGACGCTGGGCGCCTGGGGTCTGGGCTGGGAAGTGTGGCTGAACGGCATGGAAGTGACGCAGTTCACTTACTTCCAGCAGGTGGGCGGTCTGGAATGCAAACCGGTTACCGGTGAGATCACCTACGGCCTGGAACGTCTGGCCATGTACATTCAGGGCGTGGACAGCGTTTACGACCTGGTCTGGAGCGACGGCCCGCTGGGTAAAACCACCTACGGCGACGTGTTCCATCAGAACGAAGTGGAACAGTCCACTTATAACTTCGAATACGCTGACGTCGATTTCCTTTTCACCTGCTTCGAGCAGTATGAAAAAGAAGCGCAGCAGCTGCTGGCGCTGGAAACCCCGCTGCCGCTGCCTGCTTACGAGCGCATTCTGAAGGCCGCCCACAGCTTTAACTTGCTGGATGCGCGCAAAGCCATCTCCGTGACTGAACGTCAGCGTTACATTTTGCGTATTCGCACGCTGACCAAAGCCGTTGCAGAGGCTTACTACGCGTCCCGTGAAGCCCTTGGCTTCCCGATGTGCAACCGAAATAAATAAGAGGCGGCCATGTCTGAAAAAACTTTTCTGGTGGAACTCGGCACTGAAGAGCTGCCACCAAAAGCCCTGCGCAGCCTGGCGGAGTCCTTTGCTGCGAATGTGACGGCGGAACTGGATGCCGCGGGCATCGCCCACGGTAACGTGGAGTGGTTCGCCGCCCCGCGCCGTCTGGCGCTGAAAATCGCCAGCCTCGCGGCCGCGCAGCCGGATCGTGAAGTTGAAAAACGTGGCCCGGCGATTGCTCAGGCCTTTGACGCGGAAGGTAAACCAAGCAAAGCGGCTGAAGGCTGGGCGCGCGGCTGCGGTATCACCGTTGACCAGGCGGAGCGTCTGACCACCGATAAAGGCGAATGGCTGCTTTATCGTGCCCATGTGAAAGGCGAAAGCGTGCAGACGCTGCTGCCGAACATGATTGCGACCTCCCTTGCTAAACTGCCGATCCCGAAACTGATGCGCTGGGGCGCAAGCGACGTACACTTCGTGCGTCCGGTTCATACCCTGACGCTGCTGCTGGGGGATGAAGTGATCCCGGCGACGATCCTCGGTATCACCTCCGATCGCGTGATCCGCGGCCACCGCTTTATGGGCGAGCCGGAATTCACCATCGACAATGCCGATCAGTATCCGCAGATCCTGCTGGAGCGCGGCAAAGTGATGGCGGATTACGAAGCCCGTAAAGCCAAAATTAAAGCGGACGCTGAAGAAGCGGCGCGTAAGATTGGCGGCAATGCCGATCTGAGCGAAAGCCTGCTGGAAGAAGTGGCCTCGCTGGTGGAATGGCCGGTGGTGCTGACCGCGAAATTTGAAGAGAAATTCCTCGCCGTACCGTCCGAAGCGCTGGTGTACACCATGAAGGGTGACCAGAAATACTTCCCGGTTTATGCGGCGGACGGCAAACTGCTGCCGAACTTCATCTTTGTGGCGAACATCGAGTCCAGCGATCCGCAGCAAATTATTTCCGGTAACGAGAAAGTGGTGCGCCCGCGTCTGGCGGATGCAGAATTCTTCTTTAATACCGACCGTAAAAAGCGTCTGGAAGATAACCTGCCGCGTCTGCAAACCGTACTGTTCCAGCAACAGCTCGGCACGCTGCGCGACAAAACTGACCGCATCACCGCGCTGGCGGGCTGGATCGCCGGTCAGATTGGCGCGGATGTCAGCCATGCTGAACGTGCGGGCCTGCTCTCCAAGTGCGACCTGATGACCAACATGGTGTTCGAGTTCACCGACACCCAGGGCGTGATGGGCATGCACTACGCACGTTTCGATGGCGAAGCGGAAGACGTTGCCGTGGCCCTGAACGAGCAGTATCAGCCGCGCTTTGCCGGTGATGCGCTGCCGTCCAACCCGGTGGCCTGCGCCGTCGCGATTGCCGATAAAATGGACACCCTGGCGGGTATCTTTGGTATCGGTCAGCACCCGAAAGGCGACAAAGATCCGTTTGCGCTGCGTCGTGCCGCGCTGGGCGTGCTGCGTATTATCGTCGAGAAAAACCTTTCTCTCGATCTGCAAACCCTCACCGAAGAAGCCGTGCGTCTGTATGGCGATAAGCTGACCAACGCCAGGGTCACTGATGACGTCATCGACTTTATGCTGGGCCGTTTCCGCGCCTGGTATCAGGACGAAGGCTACAGCGTGGATACCATTCAGGCGGTGCTGGCGCGTCGTCCGACCCGTCCGGCTGATTTCGATGCGCGTATGAAGGCGGTGTCCCACTTCCGTACGCTCTCCGAAGCGGCGGCGCTGGCGGCAGCCAACAAACGTGTCTCCAACATCCTGGCGAAATCCAGCGAGCCGCTGAACGATAACGTTCACGCCTCGGTGCTGAAAGACGATGCGGAAATCCGCCTTGCCATGCAGGTGGCGGTGATGCGCGATAAGCTGCAGCCGGTCTTCGCTGAAGGCCGTTATCAGGACGCGTTGATCGAGCTGGCCTCGCTGCGCGAGCCGGTGGATGAGTTCTTTGAAAGCGTGATGGTGAATGCCGAAGACGCCGAGGTACGCATCAACCGCCTGACGCTGCTGGCGAAGCTGCGTGAGCTGTTCCTGCAGGTCGCGGATATTTCGCTGTTGCAGTAGGCCGGGTAAGCGCAGCGCCACCCGGCACAAAAATACCAACGGCTTCCTGAAAAGGAGGCCGTTTTTTTATGCAAGAAATCGCCGTAACCGCTCTGCCACGCCAAACACGCAATCCAGATGCCCGCAGCCGGGTAACGTCTCACACTGCACCTGCGGGTTATTCTGCTGACGTACTAAGGTTGTTATCGCCTCCGCACTGAATAATTCATCCTGCTCTGCTGCCAGAATCAGCGTGGGCAGGGTCAGCGCCGCCAGCTGTTTTGCCGGTGCCTGCGGCGTTAAGGCGTTCGCCATATTTACGGTGTAATGGCGCACAACGCGCGGATCGCTTTCCAGCACCTGCGCCGGAAAGTGCAGGTTTACCGCCGGATACTGCCCGCACAAGCGGCCTCCGCTAAGCGCATTGAGAATAAAAGGCCAGTTTTTCACCGTGGCGAACTTATCCGCCTCAGGTAGCGGGCGCGCGGTTCCGGAGAACGGCCCCAGCTCCGGGGCGAGCAGCGTCAGGCTGCGCGCTAACGGATTTCGCGGCAGACGCGTTGCGTAGTTGAGCAGCATACCGCCGCCGCTGGAATGGCCCAGCAAATGGCAGCCAGCCTGCGGGTAAGTCTTATGCAGGACCGAAAGCAGGGTATCGACATCCTGCCAGATCTGGCGGGGATGCATTAGCTTGCCTGACGCCGACTGACCATGCCCGCGCATATCCACCAGACAGACCGCGATGCCTGGCGTGGCGCTGAGCTGACGGGCAAGGATCTGATAACCCGCCTGGCTGTGAACGCCGCCGCCGTGATAGACCACGAAAATATGCCTGATGGCCGACGCAGGCAGATAGAGCCAGTAATGCAGACCAGCACTATTTCCGCTATGGGGAGGAAGGGCGGGGGGCAGTTGCAGCGTCAGTTGCTGCACGGAAAGAATATAGTTATTGAAATTGATCAAGAGCGTTCCAGGCTTAAAAGGCGAATACGGCAGGGGATAACATAGCAGCGCCTTAAAAAACATAAAACCCGCCATTTGGCGGGTTTAAACTTTCAGGAACACCTCAGGTACAAAGTACAAAAAATTATTCCATCAATTGCTTACTTAATCTTGGGTTGGCCTGGAGCAGGCGCAGCAACTTCAGTTCAGTCGGGGAGGGTTTTACCCTTTTAGACTCCCATTCATGAACCATCGCCACGCTCACACCCATTACCCGGGCAAAATCATCGTTTTTCAGACCGGTACCTTTACGCAGCTGCTCAAACTCACTGAAAGGATTAGGTTTTTGATTCAACGTGATAGTTTGTTGCGATACATCGTGTTTAAAGACAATTTGTTCCAGACTGCTAAGCAGTTCAAACATAGGATCTTTATATTCCATTGAGAACTCCTCATAAATCACAAGGCGTGATCGTAAACGACAACGAGCCATTTAAGAGTAGTCGGTAAATATTATTCTGGATGGTTGCGAGAGTGATTAATTGTCAGGTAATGGACCTTTATATACTAAAAATACCTTTTTTCTTGCCCAGGCTCTCTTTAATGCCTTGATCATTAAGCCCTAGTTTTCAGCTGTAGACTTTTGTAAATGATCAGCAAAAAAAATACTAAGCATTGCCGGTACGCACTAAGCGTAGCGGGGGCCGCAGAGCAATTCCGATGCGGGGCTTTCCCTGACAAGAATGTCAGGAAAGGGTATCTTGCAAAGCCGACCTGGACTATCCTTGTCAGCGTCGGGCACGTGTGTGCCGGTGTGCGCTTTTTTGGGTGAAAGGAGTAATAAAATGGCGACAGGAAAGTCCTGCTCTCGCTGGTTTGCGCCTCTTGCGGCGTTATTAATGGTGGTTAGCCTGAGTGGGTGTTTTGATAAAGAAGGCGATCAGCGCAAGGCGTTTATCGATTTTCTGCAAAATACAGTGATGCGCAGCGGTGAGCGTTTGCCTACCCTGACCGCGGATCAGAAAAAACAGTTTGGTCCCTTTGTATCGGATTACGCCATTCTTTATGGTTATTCCCAGCAGGTGAATCAGGCGATGGACGCGGGTCTGCGTCCGGTTGTAGACAGCGTGAATGCCATTCGCGTGCCGCAGGATTACATGACCCAGCGCGAACCGCTGCGTCAGGCAAACGGGTCGTTAGGCGTGCTGAGCCAGCAGTTGCAGAATGCAAAAATGCAGGCGGATTCTTCGCGTGCCGCGCTGAAACAGGCCGATGATTTGAAGCCGGTTTATGACCAGGCTTATCAAAAAGTAGTTACCGCGCCGTCAAACGCGCTGCAACCGCTGATCCCGGCTGCACAAATCTTTACGCAGCAACTGGTTCAGGTGGGTGATTTTATTGCCCAGCAGGATACGCAGGTGAGCTTTGTCGCCAACGGGATCCAGTTCCCGACTTCCCAGCAGGCCAGCCAGTATAACTCGCTGATTGGGCCGCTGGCGTCGCAGCATCAGGCGTTTACGCAAGCCTGGACCGCTGCCGTTAACGCGACGCAATAAGCGTTTCGTCCCCCCGCCAAAAAGCGGGGGGATCCGCCGCTTCGCTGAGGCCCTGGCCTTTTGGACGGCTGAAATAAGTCTTGCTAAGCCTCCGGGATAATGCGTTAATGCTCCCCGGTTTGACGTACAGACCTAAAGCACTTTATAAAGCAGTCCCTCCAGGAGTTATCCATAGATACCCTTCGTTGAGAGCTTTCCTTTATCGCTTAAAATCTGTAAAGCACGCCGTAGCGCCGGAAGGCAAACTTAATTAAAAAGGTAATCTCTATGTCTGGTAAAATGACTGGTCTGGTAAAATGGTTCAACTCTGACAAAGGCTTCGGCTTCATCACTCCTGACGATGGCTCTAAAGATGTGTTCGTACACTTCTCTGCTATCCAGAACGATGGCTACAAATCCCTTGATGAAGGCCAGAAAGTGTCCTTCACCATCGAAAGCGGCGCTAAAGGCCCGTCTGCTGGTAACGTTGTAAGCCTGTAATCGCTTCCGTTTAAAGCACGCTTTCTAAAAAAAACCCCGCCATGCGGGGTTTTTTCTTTTCTGGTTTCCGGCTATTTCGCAATCTGCGGATTCACACAGTTTTTTTCCACCTTGCCATTGAGCGCGTCGATCAGATTATCCACCGCGCAGGCGGCCATGTTGTAACGCGTTTCATGGGTGGCGGAACCGATATGCGGCAGGGCGACCACGTTCGGCAGCGACAGCAGTTCCGAATCTGCCGGCAGCGGCTCCTGTTCGAAAACGTCCAGACCCGCAGCATGGATCTCGCCGTTCTTCAGCGCTGCGATCAGCGCTTTCTCGTCCACCACCGGGCCACGACCGGCGTTGATAAAGATCGCCGAGGATTTCATGCGGGCAAACTGATCCGCGCCGATCATATGGTGCGTCTCATCCGTTAGCGGCAACACCAGGCAGACAAAATCGGCTTCTTCCAGCAGGGCATCCAGTTCACAGTAACGCGCGCCAAAACGCTCTTCCGCTTCCATATGATGACGACGGGCGTTATAGAGGATCGGCATGCCGAAGCCAAAGTGCGCGCGCTGCGCCAGCGCCAGACCGATGCGGCCCATGCCGACGATGCCCAGCGTTTTATGGTGCACGTCGATGCCAAACCAGTCCGGCCCGATGTTTTTCGTCCATTCGCCTGCTTTTACGCGCTCCGCCACTTCCACCACCCGACGGGCAGTGCTCAGCACCAGCGCCATCATGGTATCGGCCACGGTTTCGGTCAGCACGGTGGGCGTATGCATCAGCAGGATCTTACGATCGTTTAACGCATCCACATCGAAATTGTCATAGCCTACCGAGATGGTCGAAGTTGCGCGCAGCTTCGGCATTTTCTCCAGCAGCGCGGCATCGACTTTCTCGCTTGAACCCAGCAAACCTTCCGCACTGGCAAATGCCTCTGCATGCTGTTGCACCGTCTCAGGATGCAGATTCGGCACCCTGGTCACGATGAAATGGTCTTCCAGACGTTTTTGCAGATCATCAGGCATGGCTTTGTACAGAATAATGGACGGCTTCATGCGGTTCTCCCAAATCAGTAATAGCGGGTCGTCAGGCGCATCATGCGTGGCGCGCGCCCGCCGGAATCTGTTGATTATTAGCAGGCTTAACAATCAGAGTAAGCCATACCGAGACAAAAAGCGCCACCCCCATAAAGATGTACGATGCCGCCGGGCTGCCTGTCGATCCGTTGAGATAACCCACGAACCAGGAGCCAAAGAAAGAGCCAAGCGCGCCCATACTGTTGATCAGCGCCATTGCGCCGCCCGCGACATTACGCGGCAACATTTCCGGGATGATGGCGAAGAAGGGACCATAAGGGGCATACATCGCCGCACCGGCAATCACCAGCAGCGTATAGGAAACCCAGAAATGGTTCGCCCCTACGGCCCAGGAGCCGATAAAGGCAAAAGCGGCGATCAACAGCAGCGGCCAGACAAAGAGTTTACGGTTTTGCATTTTATCCGACGCCCATGAAGCGAGGATCATCGCAATGGTCGCCGCCAGATAAGGCACTGACGAGAGCCAGCCGACCGCCACCATACCGAGATTTTCACCGCCGCTGTGAATAATCGACGGCAGCCACAGCACAAAGCCGTACACGCCGATACTCCAGGCAAAATACTGCATACACAGCAGGATCACGTTGCGCGAACGGAAGGCTTCGCCGTAATTACGCACCGCTTTAATACCCTGTTGTTCCTGCTCCAGCTGCGCCTGCAACGCGGCTTTTTCCTCTGCCGCCAGCCATGACACCTGCGACGGTTTATCCCTGACCAGCACCCACCAGCAGAATGCCCAGATCACTGCCGGTACGCCTTCAATAATGAACATTTCCCGCCAGCCGAAAGACTGGATCAGGTAGCCGGACACTACCGACATCCACAGCACCGTGACCGGGTTACCCAGAATAAGGAAGGTATTGGCGCGCGAGCGTTCTGATTTAGTAAACCAGTTGCTGATATAAATCAGCATTGCGGGCATCACCGCCGCTTCCACCACGCCAAGAATAAAGCGGATCGCCGCCAGCGCCGGAATATTATTTACCACGCCGGTGAGCGAGGCGCAGGCGCCCCATAAGATCAGGCAAATAAAGATCAATTTCCGCACGCTGCGGCGTTCAGCGTACATTGCGCCGGGGATCTGGAAGAAGAAGTAGCCGAGGAAAAACAGCGCGCCCAGCAGCGATGAGACGCCTTTAGTGATGCCCAGATCGTCATTGATGCCTGCCGCGGAGGCGAAGCTAAAGTTGGCGCGATCCAGATAAGCCAGGCTGTATGTGATAAACACAATCGGCATAATGTACAGCCAGCGTTTTGTTGCATTAGTCGGACTTTTCATAGGGTTGCCTCTGGCATTGTAGGGTACTGAGGTTCAAATATGATAAAGAGGGGCGCTTTACCCCTCGTTAAGCTGTGCCCGCGTTGGCAATCCTTCGCTGTCTCCCTGCACCTGAATGGCCAGTGAGCCGATTTTATTTCCCCGATCGATAGCCTGTTTAAGTGAACGGCCTTCCAGCAGCGCGCTGACCAGGCCGACCGCAAAGCCATCGCCTGCGCCCACGGTATCCACCACGTTATCCACTTTAATCGCCGCCACCGCCCCCTGCTCGCCGTCGGCGGTTTTGAACCACGCGCCGTCGGAGCCGGTTTTGATCACCACCATTTTCACACCCCGTGAGAGATAGAAATCGGCGATGCCTTCCGGGTGTTGCTGGCCGGTAAGGATGACACCCTCCTTGAGCCCCGGCAGCACCCAGTCGGCCTGGAACGCGAGGTGATTAAGTTTTTCTACCATTTCGGCTTCGCTCTTCCACAGCACCGGCCGCAGATTAGGATCGAAAGAGATCGTTTTGCCGCGCGCTTTCATCACGCCCGCCGCATGATCCAGCAGGGCATACGCATCAGACGACAAGGCCGCCGCCACGCCGCTCAGATGCAGATGGCGCGCGCTGGTGAACATGGCTTCGTCGAAATCTGCCAGTGACAAATGGCTGGCGGCGGAATTCTTGCGGAAATATTCCACAATGGGATCGGTTCCATTTTCAACCTTAGATTTCAGCTGAAAACCCGTTGCGTACCGCCCGTCAATAGTGACGCCGCCGGTGCCGATGCCCTCTTTTTCCAGCGAATTAAGCACGAACTGCCCGAAGCTGTCATCGCCGACGCGGCTGACCCAGGCGACTTTCATGCCGAGGCGCGCAAGGCCGGTGGCGACGTTCAGCTCAGCGCCCGCGATGCGTTTAAAAAAGTGCTCCGCCCGGGCCAGGTCGCCGGTTTCGGTGGCGACAAACATGGCCATGGCTTCGCCGATGGTGATGACATCAAGCGCATGATGCATGGCGTTACTCCTCACGTAATAAATTGACATAGCGGCGCGTGACGGCGGTCAGATCGCGGCCTTCCAGTGGAAACTCAATGCCGCGCGGCACGTCGGCGGGAAGCTGATTCAGCAGTTCCGCCCAGCGGCCATCGGCCTGATCCGGCGCAATGGCGCGATAATGGTAATGATGCGCGATAGCGGCTTTCACATGGATATAGCTGACGGCGGGGGCCAGCTGGCGGGCCGCTTCTTCCGGCGATTCGCCGACCCACAGCCAGTTCGCCATATCGAAGGTCAGGGTGACCGGCAGATCCAGCACCCGGCAGGCGGCTTTAAAACGCTGCATTGGCGCAAGCTGGCCGCAATCGGTCTGATCGTTTTCCACCACCAGCGCCATGCCGCTGTCCGCCAGCCAGCCGCGCAGCAACTCCAGCGCGGATTTATGCTGGAAATGCCCGAGAGAGACTTTCAGCCACAGGGCGTTTAAGGTGCGCGCTTCCTGAAGCAGAGCGGGCAGTTCGGGGTTCAGCGTGCCATCAAACAGACACAGTGGCTCCGGCGCGGAGTAGCAGGCCAGCAGGTTATGGGATTCGATGTCGGCGGCCAGGGCAGGCAGGGCGTTCAGTTCATCAGGCGTGAACAATTCGCGGCGGATCTCCACGCCGTCTGCGCCTGCCGCCGCAATAAACGGCAGCACGGCAGCCTGACCGCCCAGCGACTGAATACGGTCGTGGCCGTAAGCGGCAGTGACGACGATAATTTTTCTTTTCATTTCCCGGCTCCCGAACAAATGCCTGTTGGCTTCTGTTTAAGCTAGATGGAACCGGTTCCAAATGAAAGATCAGGATCGCCAAAGCATGATCGTCATCACGAAGGGGAATCAGCGGGCGGTGGAGCCGCGAACGATAAGTTCGCCGGAGAATACCTGTTCATGCACGGTATTGTCGGTGCCGTCGATGCGGCGCACTACCTGCTCGACGGCGGCGTAGCCAATCTGCCAGGTAGGCTGTTTGAGGGTGGTGATGCCGACGCCCGCAAGCTCTGCCCACTCCAGTTCGTCAAAACCGAGCAGACCGATGTCGCTGCCCCAGTGCAGGCCAATGCGCTTCAGCGAGCGGGCAACCTGGAGCGTTAACGCGCCGTTGGCCGAGATCACCGCTTTGCGCATGCCCCGGTGACGGGTATGAAACTGGCGCAGCCTGTTGTCGATTTGCCCGGCTTCATGCAGCACAACTTCAGCATCTTCCGCAATGACGCCGGGATAGCGGGCGAGGGTGGCATGAAAGGCGTTCAGACGCTCACGGCGGGTATTTACCGTCCCGAGAGGTTCACTAAGAAACAGCAGCGCTTCAAATCCCTGCTCCACCAGATGCTCGGTGGCGGTGGTGGCGGCCTGGGTGTTATCCAGCCCGACCACATCGCAGGCGAAGTCCGGAATTTTACGGTCAATAAGCACCATGGGCAGCGACGATTGTTGCAGGCGGTTCAGCCCCTCTTCGCGCATTCCCACGGCATTCACCACGATCCCCTCCACCTGATAACTGCGCAGCAGATCCAGATAGTGCAGCTCCTGATCGAGGGCGTTATTGGTATTACACACCAGCGGCGTAAAGCCTTTCTCACGGCAGGCGGCTTCGATACCGCTCAGCACGTTCACGGAATAGGGATTGGTAATATCGGCGATGATGAGGCCAATCAGCCGCGTACGGCCGCGTTTCAGGCCGCGGGCCATCAGGCTGGGACGATAATTAAGTTCGGCAATGGCGTTTTCGATGCGGGCCAGCAAAGCCTCTGAAAGCAGATGCTTTTCACCGTTCAGATAACGTGAAATGCTGGTTTTACCCGTTTTTGCCGCTTTCGCGACGTCGCTGATTGTCGGGCGCGCTGCCTTTGCGTTCATGTCCGTCTCCTGGGGTAACTTTGCGGAGATTAACATATTTTACGCGGAATACCCCTCGCCTGCAGGCGAGGGGGTAAACAGAGGAATTACTGCAACGGACTCAGGGTAATTTCCACGCGACGGTTCTGCGCTTTGCCTTCTTCCGTGCTGTTACTGGCGATCGGGTTCGCCGGGCCTGCGCCGGTAGTACGCAGACGGTTCGCTTCCACGCCCTGGGTGATCAGCGCGCTGGCAACCGCATCGGCACGCTGCTGCGACAGACGCATGTTCAGATCCTTGCCGCCGGTGCTGTCGGTGTAACCCACCACGTTAACCGCAGTTTTTGGATACTCTTTCAGTACCATTGCCACGCCGGTCAGGGTGTTGGCACCTGCCGGTTTCAGGGTTGCGCTGCTGCTGTCGAAGGTCACGTTGTTCGGCATGTTCAGCACGATGTTATCGCCATTTCGCGTCACGCTAACGCCCGTTCCCTGCATTTTGTCCCGCAGTTTCGCTTCCTGCACGTCCATGTAATAGCCCGCGCCGCCGCCGAGGGCTGCACCAGCGGCGGCACCAATCAGCGCCCCTTTGCCGCGGTCTTTTTTCGAGGAGGAGAGTACGCCGACGCCTGCGCCGACCAGCGATCCAATACCTGCGCCAATGCCTGATTTACCGGCTTCGCGCTCACCGGTGTAAGGGTTGGTGGTGCAGCCTGAAACAGCCAGTGCGCCGCAAACCGCAGCCACAATGAGAAGGACATTTTTCTTCATCGAATTTCCTTAATAATTTTTAATTCTATGCACAGCGATAATCGCGGTTGATTATGACCTGATGATCGTTAGAAACTTCCGGAAAGATTCTGAATTTTGTAAATAACATTGAGCGGCGCATGAGCGACCGACACACCTGCATCAGACATCAGGGAGCATACGTTTTGGCACACTCATCCACAAAAACCATTCTCACGGCAGCCCACTGGGGGCCGATGCTGGTAGAAACCGACGGCGAAAACGTCCTGTCATCGCGCGGTGCCCTGCCGACCGCCCATCCCAATTCGTTACAAACCGCCGTGCGCGATCAGGTGCACAGCAACAGCCGCGTGCGTTTCCCGATGGTGCGCAAAGGCTTCCTTACGTCACCGGAAAAACCGACCGGCGTGCGCGGTCAGGATGAGTTTGTCCGCGTCAGCTGGGATGAAGCCCTGGATCTGATCCACGCCCAGCACGCCCGTATTCGTGAAAGCTACGGCCCGTCGTCGATATTTGCCGGATCTTACGGCTGGCGCTCCAACGGCGTGCTGCACAAAGCGGCGACGCTGTTGCAGCGTTATATGAGCCTGGCGGGGGGCTATACCGGCCATCTGGGGGATTATTCCACCGGCGCGGCGCAGGCGATCATGCCCTACGTGGTGGGCGGCAATGAGGTTTATCAGCAGCAGACCAGCTGGCCGCTGGTGCTGGAGCATTCTGATGTGGTGGTGCTGTGGAGCGCCAACCCGCTTAACACCCTGAAAATTGCCTGGAACGCCTCGGATGAGCAGGGGATCCCTTATTTCGATCAGCTGCGCCAGAGCGGCAAGCGGGTGATCTGCATCGATCCGATGCGATCGGAAACCGTCGACTTCCTCGGCGACAGTGCCGAATGGCTGGCGCCGCATATGGGCACCGATGTGGCGTTGATGCTCGGCATCGCCCACACGCTGGTGGAAAACGGCTGGCAGGATGATGAATTCCTTGCCCGCTGCACCACCGGTTACGACATCTTCCGCGATTATTTAACCGGCGCCAGCGATGGCGTGGCGAAAACCGCAGAATGGGCCGCGGAAATTTGCGGTATTGATGCGCCTAAAATCCGCGAACTGGCGGAAGTGTTCCATAAAAATACCACTATGCTGATGTCCGGCTGGGGCATGCAGCGCCAGCAATATGGCGAGCAGAAACACTGGATGCTGGTGACGCTTGCCGCCATGCTGGGGCAGATCGGTCTGCCGGGCGGCGGCTTTGGTTTGTCCTATCACTTTGCCAACGGCGGCAATCCGACGCGCCGCGCGGCGGTGCTCGGCTCCATGCAGGGCAGCGTCCAGGGCGGCGTGGACGCGGTGGATAAAATCCCGGTGGCGCGCATTGTGGAAGCGCTGGAAAACCCCGGCGGCGCGTACCAGCACAACGGCATGGATCGTCACTTCCCGGATATTAAATTTGTCTGGTGGGCGGGCGGCGCAAACTTTACTCATCATCAGGACACCAACCGGCTGATCCGCGCCTGGCAAAAACCGGAGCTGGTGGTGATCTCTGAATGCTACTGGACGGCGGCGGCGAAGCATGCCGATATCGTTCTGCCAGCCACCACCTCTTTTGAACGTAACGATCTGACCATGACCGGCGATTACAGCAATCAGCATCTGGTGCCGATGAAGCAGGTGGTCGCCCCACGTGATGAAGCGCGGGATGATTTTGAGGTGTTTGCCGATCTCAGCGAGCGCTGGGAGCAGGGCGGGCGGGCGCGGTTTACCGAAGGCAAAAGCGATCTGCAATGGCTGGAAACCTTCTATGACATCGCCAGCGCGCGCGGCGCCAGTCAGGGCGTGACGTTACCGCCGTTCGCAGAATTCTGGCAGGCCAATCAGCTTATTGAGATGCCGGAAAGCGAGGAGAACGCGAAGTTTGTGCGTTTTGCGGCCTTCCGTGCCGATCCGGCGGCGAACCCGCTGAAAACCGACAGCGGCAAAATTGAAATCTATTCGCAGCGTATCGCGTCATTTAACTATGCCGACTGTCCGGGGCACGCGACCTGGCTGGCGCCTGACGAATGGCACGGCAATGCGGAGCCGCAGCAGTTGCAGGTGCTGTCCGCGCATCCGGCGCACCGTCTGCACAGCCAGTTAAGCTATTCCGCGCTGCGCGAGCAGTACGCGGTGGCGGGGCGTGAACCCATCACGCTGCATCCGCAGGATGCGCAGGCGCGGGGGATCCGTGATGGCGACGTGGTGCGCGTGTGGAACGGTCGCGGGCAGGTGCTGGCGGGCGCAGTGGTGACCGAGGGGATCCGTCCGGGGGTGATCTGCATTCATGAGGGCGGCTGGCCGGATCTGGATCCGGCGGCCGGGGGGATCTGCAAAAACGGCGCGGTTAACGTGCTGACCAAAGATCTCCCCAGCTCGCGGCTGGGCAACGGCTGCGCCGGGAACACGGCGCTGGCATGGGTGGAAAAATACACCGGCCCTGAGCTCAGGCTGACGGCGTTTGAGCCGCCTGCCAGCGCATGATCCACGTCGGGTGGTGAGTCTCCTCCTGCCAGGCGCTGTCTTCGATACGAAAGCCCAGCGCATGGTAGAAATTCACTGCCCGCTCATTCTTCTGATACACCTCAAGACTGAGATCGGCATAGCGCTGTTTGACATGCTCAAGCAGCGCGCGTCCGATCCCCTTGCCGATCGCGTCAGGACGCACAAAGAGCGCACCGACAAAGCGGCTGTCCATCACGCTGACGAATCCCTCAAGGCGGCCCTGTTCTTCCCACACCCAGGTTCTGGCGGCGGGTAAATAGGCATCGCGCACCAGGCTTTTACTCTCCTGCCAGTAACGCGCGTCGATAAAAGGATGGGCAAAGGTGGTGCTTTCCAGCCACAGCGCCAGCAGCGCTGACGGGTCATTATCATGCCATTCGTGGATCATCGCTGCCTCCGGGATGACAAAAGCACTGGGTAACATGGTCATTCACCAGACCGCAGGCCTGCATAAAGGAGTAACAGATGGTGGTGCCGACAAACTTGAAGCCGCGTTTTTTCAGCGCTTTTGACAGGGCATCCGATTCCGGTGTCGACGTGGGGATCTCCGCAAGGGTGGCGGCCTGGGTCATCCTGACCTGATGATCAACAAAGGACCAGACAAAATCTGCAAAGTCTTCGCCCTGTTGCTGCATCGCCAGATACGCCCTGGCGTTACCAATAATCGCCTGAATTTTCCCCCGATGGCGAATAATACCAGTGTCCTGCAACAGCCTTTCCACGTCGTCATCCTGCATCGCCGCCACGCGCACAGGATCGAAGTTATAAAAACAGCGGCGATAATTTTCCCGTTTCTTCAGCACCGTGATCCAGGATAAACCCGCCTGCTGGCCTTCGAGACAGATCATCTCAAACAGCTTCTGGTTACTGGACTGCGCCACGCCCCATTCTTTGTCGTGGTAGTCGATATACAGCGGATCCTGACTGACCCAACCACATCGTTGCATGTCTTTCTCCTTTCCATTGTTGCGGTAGATCCCAAAAGAAAATTATCCCGCTGGCTTGACGTGTCTCTTAAAGAGACAATAGTTAATACAGGGTTTTATCCGCACAAAATGATAACGATACTGCCGGTTTTGGCTCTTTTCTGGAGTCGCATTGATGAAGATAAAAAATAACAGTGGCTGCCGCCTGGCGCTCGTGCCTGTGTGCCTGTTTTTTTGTCAGACGGCGCAGGCGTGGCAACAAGAATATATCGTTAGCGACCCGCAAAGTAATATGGCGGATCGCTATACATGGGACAGCGATCACCAACCGCGTTATGACGATATTCTCGAAGGGCGGATCCGCTCGACGCAAAATACGCCTGGCCTGTCCTGGAATTTGCCGGATGATACGCCGCTGGACGCCACCAGCACCATGAGCCTCGGCTGGAATATTCCGCTGGTGAATAATGTCACCACCGGCCCGGTGGCCGTCTGGCATTACGACAGCTCTGCCTCATCAATGCATAATGAATTTGGCGATGGCCCGGCAAACCTGCAATTCACCGATCCGCTGTGGCACGCCAGCGTCAGCTCGGTGGGCTGGCGCGTGGACAGTCGTCACGGGGATCTCCGCCCGTGGGCGCAAATCAGCTACAACCAGCAGTTTGGCGAAAATATCTGGAAAACCCAGTCCGGCCTCAATCGTTTATCGGCCTCCAGCCAGGACGGTAACTGGATGGACGTGACCCTCGGCGCGGATATGCTGCTCAATCCCCATTTTGCAGCCTATGCTTCACTGTCGCAGTCTGAAAATACGGATATCGGTCAAAACTATCTTTACAGCATGGGCGTCAGCGCGCGCTTTTAATTAGCATTTAAAACAAATTAATTACATTTTTTATACAACAATCATCAGCTTCGCAGAGATAGTGTGTACTAACTTACACTGTATTTTTTGCTGATGAGACTTTTCCCGCTGTCATTCATTCCCGTTACAAGGCATTTCATTCCGTCCTCACTGCATTTCATGCCGTTTTCGATCCGGCATCAACGGCGCTTCGTTATGGTTAACGGCAGAGAATTTCCCTTTTGCTTACGCAGGAAGACTGCCATGAATACATCCTCATTGAATCGGACCCGCTGGCTGACGCTGGTCGGTACCATCATTACGCAATTTGCCCTTGGATCGGTTTATACCTGGAGTCTGTTTAACAGCGCGCTGGCGGAAAAACTGGATGAGCCAGTAAGCCAGGTGGCGTTCTCCTTCGGCCTGCTCAGCCTCGGACTGGCGCTCTCTTCCTCGGTAGCCGGGAAATTACAGGAACGTTTCGGCGTTAAACGTGTGACTATCGCATCCGGTATTCTGCTGGGCCTCGGCTTTTTCCTGACGGCGCACGCCAACAGCCTGCTGATGCTGTGGCTGAGCGCGGGCGTGCTGGTCGGCCTTGCCGATGGCGCGGGCTACCTGCTGACGCTCTCCAACTGCGTGAAGTTCTTCCCGGAGCGTAAAGGGCTGATTTCCGCTTTCTCCATCGGCTCTTATGGCCTGGGCAGCCTCGGCTTTAAATTTATCGACAGCCATCTGCTGGCCACCGTCGGCCTGGAAAAGACCTTTATGATCTGGGGCGCGATGGTGCTGGTGATGATCGTTTCCGGCGCGATGCTGATGAAAGACGCGCCGCAGCAGAAAGCGACCATGGTCAATGGCGTGGTGGAGAATGATTTCACCCTGGCGCAGTCGATGCGTAAACCGCAATACTGGATGCTGGCCGTGATGTTCCTCACTGCCTGTATGAGCGGTCTGTATGTTATCGGCGTGGCGAAAGACATCGCTCAGGGCATGGTGCATCTGGATGTGGCGACCGCCGCCAATGCGGTGACCGTGATTTCCATCGCTAACCTGACGGGTCGTCTGGTGCTCGGTATCCTCTCCGATAAAATGTCCCGCATCCGCGTTATTACGCTCGGTCAGGTGGTGTCGCTGATTGGTATGGCGGGCCTGCTGTTCGCCCCGCTTGACGAAGTGAGCTTCTTCGCGGCTATCGCCTGTGTGGCCTTTAACTTCGGCGGCACCATCACCGTCTTCCCGTCGCTGGTCAGCGAGTTCTTTGGCCTGAACAATCTGGCGAAAAACTACGGCGTCATTTATCTGGGCTTTGGTATCGGCAGCATCTGCGGCTCGATTATCGCCTCGCTGTTCGGCGGCTTCTATGTGACCTTCTGTGTCATCTTCGCCCTGCTGATCCTCTCCCTGGCGCTTTCCACCACCATTCGCCAGCCGCAGCGTGAGTACTTCACCAACTCACAGCTGCTGACTCACCATTAAATGACCTGCGCCACGCTCTGCGTGGCGCTTCGCAATCTTCAACCTTCTCCCTTCCTGAATCAGGGGTAATACGGTAAGCTCTGCCGCATTACCTATTATTTTTGTAAATGTTTAGTCAGATCACATTCCCGGTGACACTTTTTTCCACCCCTGTGGTCTACTACCCCGCGCTTCAAGAAGTTCTCGAATCAACTTCCTATGCGTTTGATAAGCCTTTATGCAGATATATCGTCTGCGCACGGGTGCTCTCTATTCCCTTCTCCCAGGGTGCTTTGAATGAAATATATCAAAACGATGACGCAACAACGGCTGAGTTTTCTGCTGGCGTTGTACATCGGTCTGTTTATGAACGCCGCTGTTTTTATTCGTCGCTTTGATGGATATGCGCAAGAATTTACCATCTGGAAAGGCCTCGCTGCGATTGTTGAAGTGGCGGGCACGGTATTAGTCACGTTCTTTTTACTTCGACTTCTCTCTCTGTTTGGACGGCGTGCCTGGCGCGTGCTGTCGACGCTGGTGGTGCTGTTTTCCGCAGGCGCCAGCTATTACATGACTTTCCTGAACGTGGTCATCGGCTACGGCATTGTTGCCTCGGTGATGACGACGGACATTGACCTGTCGAAAGAAGTGGTGGGCATGCAGTTTGTGATCTGGCTGGTATGCGTGAGCACGCTGCCGCTGATCTTTATCTGGAGCAACAGCAGCCGCCTCACGCTGCTGCGACAGCTGCGTACGCCGGGCCTGCGCATCCGTAGCGCGGCCATCGTCGTGCTGGCCGGACTGATGGTCTGGGGGCCGATCCGTCTGCTGGAAGTGCAGCAAAAGAGCGTAGAGCGCGCGACCGGCGTTGATATGCCAAGCTATGGCGGCGTGGTGGCTAACTCTTATCTGCCGTCTAACTGGCTGTCCGCGTTAGGGCTGTACGCCTGGGCGCAGGTGGATGAATCTTCGGATAACAAATCGCTGATCAACCCGGCGACCAAATACACTTACGTTGCGCCGAAAGATCTCGATGACACTTATGTGGTCTTTATCATTGGTGAAACGACCCGCTGGGATCATATGGGCCTGCTCGGCTATGAGCGCAACACCACGCCGAAGCTGGCGGCGGAGAAAAATCTTGTCGCCTTCCGGGGTTACTCCTGCGATACCGCCACTAAGCTGTCGCTGCGCTGCATGTTTGTGCGCGAGGGCGGGGCGGATGAAAACCCACAGCGTACGCTGAAAGAGCAGAACGTCTTTGCGGTGCTGAAACAGCTCGGCTTCTCCAGCGACCTGTACGCCATGCAGAGCGAAATGTGGTTCTACAGCAATACCATGGCGGATAACATCTCCTACCGTGAGCAGATTGGCGCTGAGCCGCGTAACCGCGGTAAGAACGTCGATGACGCGTTGTTGCTGGATGAAATGAAAGCGTCGCTGAAAAATAGCCCTGACGGCAAGCATTTGATGATCTTCCACACTAAAGGCTCGCACTTTAACTACACCCAGCGTTATCCGCGCAGCTTTGCCCAGTGGACGCCGGAGTGTCAGAGCGTGGACGACAAGTGCACCAAAGCGGAGATGATCAACTCCTTTGATAACTCCGTGACCTATGTCGATTACTTTATTGATAGCGTCATCGATCAGCTGCGCGATAAGAAAGCGATTGTGTTCTATGCCGCCGACCATGGCGAGTCGATTAACGAGCAGGAGCATCTGCACGGGACGCCGCGTAAAATGGCCCCGCCTGAGCAGTTCCGCGTGCCGATGATGGTGTGGATGTCTGATAAGTATCTGGAGAATCCGGAGAAAGCCAAAATGTTCGCGCACCTCAAGCAGCAGGCCGATATGAAAGTGCCGCGCCGCCATGTTGAGCTGTATGACACCATCATGGGCTGCCTGGGTTATACCTCGCCAAATGGTGGTATCAACGAGAACAATAACTGGTGCCACATCCCGGATACAAAGGCATCGGCGGGTAAGTAAACTGACTGGCGAGTTTATCGCCAGTCGAAAGGCTTTTTTACGTTAAGGGATTGACGGTTGCGGTGCCCGGCAGTAAGATGCGCCCCGCATTCGGTGATTGGCGCAGCCTGGTAGCGCACTTCGTTCGGGACGAAGGGGTCGGAGGTTCGAATCCTCTATCACCGACCAAATTTAAAAAGCCCAACCTTCTGGTTGGGCTTTTTGCTATCTGTAACCCGCCGCTCCTGTAGGCCGGGTAAGCGCAGCGCCGCCCGGCGGAAACAGCGGGAAGTGTGCCACATATTATGCCCGGCGGCGCAGGCTTGCCGGGCCTACGTGTCTACTCAGAGCCTGTAGCCCGTAGGCCGGGTAAGCGGAGCGCCACCCGGCGGAAATAACACTTTTAAATCACGCGTCGATATCGCTCATAATTCTCTGCATTTGCCAGATATTCCATCGTATTTTTTTATATATGTTTGAATCTTTTTTCGCGTTGCTTATGGATAAGCTCAGCATTTTCACCTGTGCGTTTTAACGTTCGCGGTATTAATCGCTCAGATATTCATCATTCCGTCAGAAATTTTTCATAAACTGGGTAAATGTTAATCACTGATGTGAGACTTAAAAGCAGCGGTTTATTCTGGCATCCGACCAGTAGCACAATTTTCCCTGCTGAAAACAGGGGCGTGCACTTTTTTTAATCTTTGTTTGCCAATTCTCACCGTCGTTGTAAATCCCGGTTACCTGTATTGACGTTTTGACATTCTGTTGACAGATTGTAGGGCATGAGGGGCATTTCACGGAGAATCTGCACTGCAACTCAGTCAACCTTGTGAAAGGATTCCCCATCTCTCATATAGCCTCCGGGCACAACCGACCAGACCGGTAAAAAATAAATAAAGGCCTGTCGGATATACCCTTTGCAACGGGTAAACAACACATATCACATTGGAGCAGAATAATGAGTATTTCCTTGAAGAAGTCAGGGATGCTGAAGCTTGGTCTTAGCCTGGTGGCCATGACCGTCGCAGCAAGCGTACAGGCCAAGACCCTGGTTTATTGTTCAGAAGGCTCGCCGGAAGGCTTTAACCCACAGCTCTTTACCTCTGGTACCACTTACGACGCAAGCTCAGTGCCAATCTACAACCGTCTGGTTGAATTCAAAATTGGTACCACCGAAGTGATCCCGGGCCTCGCTGAAAAGTGGGAAGTCAGCGAAGACGGTAAAGTTTATACCTTCCACCTGCGTAGCGGTGTGAAGTGGCAGGACAACAAAGATTTCAAACCGACGCGTGAATTCAACGCCGACGACGTGGTGTTCTCTTTTGATCGCCAGAAAAACGCTGAAAACCCGTACCATAAAGTGTCCGGCGGCAGCTATGAATACTTCGAAGGTATGGGCCTGCCAGACCTGATTAGCGAAGTGAAAAAAGTGGACGACAAAACCGTACAGTTCGTACTGGCGCGTCCGGAAGCCCCGTTCCTGGCTGACCTTGCCATGGACTTCGCTTCTATCCTGTCTAAAGAGTACGCTGACAACATGCTGAAAGCCGGTACGCCGGAGAAAATTGACCTGAACCCAATCGGTACCGGTCCGTTCCAGCTGCAGCAGTACCAGAAAGACTCCCGCATTCTGTACAAAGCCTTCGAAGGCTTCTGGGGTACTAAACCGCAGATCGACCGTCTGGTGTTCTCTATCACCCCGGACGCGTCTGTACGTTATGCAAAACTGCAGAAAAATGAGTGTCAGGTTATGCCGTTCCCGAACCCGGCTGACATTGCACGCATGAAGAAAGACACCAAAATCAACCTGATGGAGCAGGCCGGTCTGAACGTGGGCTACCTCTCTTTCAACACCGAGAAAAAGCCGTTTGATGACGTGAAAGTTCGCCAGGCGCTGACCTATGCAGTGAACAAAGAAGCGATCATCAAAGCCGTTTATCAGGGCGCCGGTACTGCCGCGAAAAACCTGATCCCGCCAACCATGTGGGGTTATAACGACGACGTTAAGGATTACACCTACGACGTTGAGAAAGCGAAAGCGCTGCTGAAAGAAGCCGGTCAGGATAAAGGTTTCACCGTTGAACTGTGGGCGATGCCGGTACAGCGTCCTTACAACCCGAACGCACGCCGTATGGCTGAGATGATCCAGTCTGACTGGGCGAAAATCGGCGTTCAGGCCAAAATCGTGACCTACGAGTGGGGCGAGTACCTGAAGCGTGCGAAGGCGGGCGAACACCAGGCGGTGATGATGGGCTGGACCGGGGACAATGGGGATCCGGACAACTTCTTCGCCACCCTGTTCAGCTGCGACGCGGCGAAACAAGGTTCCAACTACTCTCGCTGGTGCTACAAGCCGTTTGAAGATCTGATCCAGCCGGCACGTGCGACTGACGATCACAACAAACGTATTGAACTGTACAAACAGGCTCAGGTAGTGATGCACGACCAGGCTCCGGCGCTGATCATCGCGCACTCCACCGTGTACGAGCCAGTGCGTAAAGAAGTGAAAGGCTATGTGGTTGATCCACTGGGCAAACACCACTTCGAAAACGTGTCAGTTGAATAATTAAAACCCAGGGGTGCTCACGCACCCCATGCCCGGCGGCGCTACGCTTGACCAGGCCTACACCCGTAGGCCGGATAAGCGCAGCGCCATCCGGCATAATGCTTTACCTGAGCGGTATCCGCGCAGGATAAGATTTGTGAGCAATACAGACACGTCTTTGACGCTGTCACTACAGAGAATCCGGGTTATGTTGCAGTTCATCCTCCGACGTCTGGGGCTTGTCATCCCTACGTTTATCGGTATCACCCTTCTCACCTTTGCCTTTGTCCATATGATCCCGGGCGACCCGGTCATGATCATGGCGGGTGAGCGTGGTATCTCCCCTGAGCGTCACGCGCAGTTGCTGGCCGAGCTTGGCCTGAACAAGCCGCTGTGGCAGCAGTACGTCAACTATGTGTGGGGCGTGTTGCATGGAGATTTAGGGGTTTCGCTTAAGAGCCGTCTCCCGGTGTGGGACGAGTTCGTGCCGCGTTTTAAAGCGACGCTGGAACTCGGTGTCTGCGCCATGATATTTGCTGTTGCCGTGGGTATTCCGGTGGGCGTTCTCGCCGCCGTTAAACGCGGTTCTATCTTTGACCACACCGCCGTCAGCGTCGCGCTGGCCGGTTACTCCATGCCAATCTTCTGGTGGGGCATGATGCTGATCATGCTGGTGTCGGTGCAACTCAACCTGACGCCGGTATCCGGGCGCGTCAGTGACATGGTTTTCCTTGATGATACTAACCCGCTGACCGGCTTTATGCTGATCGACACCGCCATCTGGGGTGAAGAGGGCAACTTCATTGATGCGCTGGCGCATATGATCCTGCCTGCGGTGGTGCTCGGCACTATCCCGCTGGCGGTGATCGTGCGTATGACCCGCTCATCAATGCTGGAAGTGCTGGGTGAAGACTACATCCGTACCGCCCGCGCGAAAGGCCTGACCCGGATGCGCGTGATCGTGGTGCATGCCCTGCGTAATGCGATGCTGCCGGTGGTCACGGTGATTGGCTTACAGGTGGGCACCATGCTGGCGGGCGCTATCCTGACGGAGACGATATTCTCCTGGCCGGGACTGGGACGCTGGTTGATCGACGCGCTGCAACGCCGCGATTACCCGGTGGTGCAGGGCGGCGTGCTGCTGGTGGCGACGATGATTATCCTCGTCAACCTGCTGGTCGATCTGCTTTACGGCGTGGTGAACCCGCGTATTCGTCATAAGAAGTAAGGGGCCATCATGTCACAAGTAACTGAAAATAAAACGGTGTCCGCACCGGTGCCGATGACCCCGATGCAGGAGTTCTGGCACTATTTTAAACGCAACAAAGGGGCGGTAGTCGGCCTGGTGTATATCATCGTGGTGCTGATTATTGCCATCTTCGCCAACTGGATCGCGCCTTATAATCCGGCCGACCAGTTCCGTGACTCGCTGCTCGCGCCGCCGGTCTGGCAGGAAGGCGGTAGCTGGGCGCATCTGCTCGGCACCGATGACGTAGGCCGCGACGTGATGTCGCGTCTGATGTACGGCGCGCGCCTGTCGCTGCTGGTCGGCTGCCTGGTGGTGGTGCTGTCGCTGGTGTCCGGGATTATCCTCGGGCTTATCGCCGGGTATTTCGGCGGCCTGGTGGATAACATCATCATGCGCGTGGTGGACATCATGCTGGCGCTGCCGAGCCTGCTGCTCGCGCTGGTGCTGGTGGCGGTCTTTGGCCCGTCCATCGTCAACGCCTCGCTGGCGCTCACCTTCGTGGCGCTGCCCCATTACGTGCGCTTAACCCGCGCCGCGGTAATGGTGGAAGTGAACCGCGATTATGTCACCGCCTCCCGCGTGGCCGGTGCCGGTGCGATGCGCCAGATGTTCGTCAATATTTTCCCTAACTGCCTTGCGCCGCTGATCGTTCAGGCGTCGCTCGGCTTCTCTAACGCCATTCTTGATATGGCCGCCCTTGGCTTCCTTGGCATGGGTGCGCAACCGCCAACACCGGAGTGGGGCACCATGCTCTCTGACGTGTTGCAGTTCGCACAAAGCGCCTGGTGGGTCGTGACCTTCCCGGGTCTGGCGATCCTGCTGACGGTGCTGGCATTTAACCTGATGGGTGACGGCTTGCGTGATGCGCTCGACCCCAAACTCAAGCAGTAAAGGGCTACGAAATGGCGTTATTAAATATAGATAAATTATCGGTGCACTTCGGCGACGAAGGGACACCGTTCCGTGCCGTAGACCGCGTAAGCTACAGCGTTGAGCAGGGTGAAGTGGTTGGCATCGTCGGTGAATCCGGCTCCGGTAAATCCGTCAGCTCGCTGGCGATCATGGGACTGATTGATTTCCCGGGCCGCGTGATGGCCGACAAGCTGGAATTCAACGGCCAGGACTTAAAGCGCATCTCTGAAAAAGAGCGCCGCAGTCTGGTGGGCGCGGAAGTGGCGATGATTTTCCAGGATCCGATGACCAGCCTTAACCCGTGCTACACGGTGGGTTTCCAGATTATGGAAGCCATTAAGGTGCATCAGGGCGGCAACAAGAAAACCCGCCGCCAGCGTGCCATCGACCTGTTAAACCAGGTGGGTATTCCCGATCCGGCCTCGCGGCTGGACGTTTACCCGCACCAGCTCTCCGGCGGGATGAGCCAGCGCGTGATGATTGCGATGGCCATCGCCTGTCGTCCGAAGCTGCTGATCGCCGATGAACCGACCACCGCGCTGGATGTCACTATCCAGGCGCAGATCATCGAACTTTTGCTGGAGCTTCAGCAAAGGGAGAACATGGCGCTGATCCTCATCACCCACGATCTGGCGCTGGTGGCGGAAGCGGCCCATAAAATTATTGTGATGTATGCCGGTCAGGTGGTGGAAACCGGCAAAGCCACGGATATCTTCCGCGCGCCGCGTCATCCGTACACCCAGGCGTTGCTGCGCGCGCTGCCTGAGTTTGCGCAGGACAAAGCGCGTCTGGCCTCGCTGCCGGGCGTGGTGCCGGGCAAGTATGACCGTCCAAACGGCTGTCTGCTGAACCCGCGCTGCCCCTATGCCACCGATCGCTGCCGCGTGGACGAGCCTGCGCTGAATACGCTGAGCGATGGCCGTCAGTCTAAATGTCACTACCCACTCGATGATGCCGGGAGGCCGAATTATGAGTACGCATGAGGCCACCCTGCAACAGCCACTGTTGCAGGCTATCGACCTGAAAAAACACTACCCGGTGAAGAAAGGGCTGTTTGCCCCGGAACGCCTGGTGAAAGCGCTGGACGGCGTCTCTTTTTCGCTGGAGCGCGGTAAAACGCTGGCGGTGGTGGGCGAATCCGGCTGTGGAAAATCCACGCTCGGTCGTCTGCTGACCATGATCGAAGTGCCGACCGGCGGCGAGCTTTACTATCAGGGGCAGGATCTGCTCAAGCCTGATATGAGCGCCGAAAAGCTGCGTCGCCAGAAGATCCAGATCGTCTTCCAGAACCCGTACGGTTCCCTGAACCCACGTAAAAAAGTGGGCCAGATCCTGGAAGAGCCGCTGCAAATCAACACCACGCTGAGCAAGGCGGAGCGCCGTGAAAAAGCGCTGGCGATGATGGCGAAAGTCGGCCTGAAAACCGAACACTACGACCGCTACCCGCATATGTTTTCCGGCGGCCAGCGTCAGCGTATCGCCATTGCCCGCGGGCTGATGCTCGATCCGGATGTGGTGATCGCCGATGAACCGGTGTCGGCGCTCGACGTGTCCGTGCGTGCGCAGGTGCTGAACCTGATGATGGATTTGCAGCAGGATCTGGGGCTGTCTTACGTGTTTATCTCTCACGACCTGTCCGTGGTGGAACACATCGCCGATGAAGTGATGGTGATGTACCTCGGTCGCTGCGTGGAGAAAGGCACCAAAGAGCAGATTTTCTCCAACCCGCGTCATCCGTACACGCAGGCGCTGCTCTCTGCCACGCCGCGCCTGAATCCGGACGACCGCCGCGAACGTATCAAGCTGACCGGCGAGCTGCCAAGCCCGCTGAATCCGCCGCCGGGCTGTGCCTTTAACGCCCGTTGTGTCCGTCGCTTCGGCCCCTGCACCCAGTTGCAGCCGCAGCTGAAAGAGTACGGCGGCCAGCTGGTTGCCTGCTTCGCGGTGGACCAGGACGAGAACGGCGAAAAGCCGATTGTTCACGGTTGATTAACCCTGCCCGGCGGCCCATGCCCGCCGGGACCGGGGCAGCACCGATTTTGCAGGCCGGGTCAGGCGTAACCGCCGCCCGGCAATTTATATACCCGCACTGGCTGCTTAAAATCCTCTTTTGAACCACCTGACTAATGCAAAAGACTGACTATTTAGGATAAGATAATACTTTGCACTAATAATGTGGTTATTCATGAACGTATAAGACTTTACTTATTCCGACATCAAAAAAAGATAGCATCCTGGCGGGCAAAATTTATATATTTGCTGCCGTTAAGTGGTGGGTTAAAAACGCCCTATAAAATCACCCACTAAATTAGCTTAACGCTTCACCCTGTTATTATACCTGCACGTTATTATTAATTACGCCACCTTATCAGTGAAATGCTTTTAAGAAGCATTAAAGGTTGATTGTAATATTTTTTATTTGTAAATCATGAGTATAACTATGAACCATTATGATGATTTGCAGAGGTTTAAGGATAAGACTCGCACTCAGCATCTCGATTTTAAGGATTTGTCTTCCCAGAATCAGGGTAGCGAGCAGGGGAACTGGGCGATTATTAATCAGCTGTCGCCCGCTACTGAAGAATCGACGCTGGCGATGGGTGGACACGTTTCTGCTGCTATTCCCCAGGCGGTTAATCCTGAAATCTTCGCAGTAAACCCAACCACGCCGCCTGCTGACGCTATGACTCACGCGTCACCTGAGTCAGCGCTCGTGACGACCTCCCTTTTCCAGGACGTGGCCTCACAGCTGTCTGTCCCGCCGCAACCCGAGGCCGCGCCTGCGCCAGCCATCACGCCTGCGGCTCCGCCGCCTGCGCCCGAGCCTGTCGCCATCGCGCCTGCGCCGCAGCGGTCAGTTACCCCTGCGCCTGCCGCCGCATCGGTGAATTTTGCGCAGCTGTTTGCGCCAAAGGTCACAGAGACGAAACCGGCCGCAGAAAAGAACCAGCCCCTGAAATCGCTGTTAGAAAGGATCGCTTCATGCCGTTGATCTGTGTCTGTTCGCCCAAGGGCGGTGTCGGAAAAACAACCATGACCGCGAACCTTGCTTACGCGCTGGCACGGGCGGGAAGCAAAGTGCTGGCGCTGGATTTTGACGTGCAGAACGCGCTGCGCCTGCATTTTGGCGTGCCCCTTGCCGATGGCCGCGGTTTTGTTGCCCGCGCGGCAGAGTTGCCTGACTGGAGCCAGTTTGTATTATCGGCAGGCAGCAACATGTTCGTGCTGCCTTACGGCGACGCCACCGAAGCCCAGCGCGAAGCCTTTGAAGATCGCCTGACGCACGACGAGCATTTTCTGACCCGCGGGCTGAACACCCTGCTTAATTATCCGGGTCTGATCATTATCGCCGATTTCCCGCCCGGCCCCTCACCGGCATTAAAAGCGCTGTCACGCCTTGCGGATCTGCATCTGGTGACCCTGCTGGCGGACACTGCGTCTCTCTCGTTATTACCGCAGGTGGAAAACCACCGTCTTACCGGCGATGTGCTGAACCGCAAAGCGGGGCATTACATTCTGCTGAACCAGAGCGACAACCGTCGGCAAATCAGCCGCGACGTGACGGCCTTTATGGAGCAGCGGCTGGGTGAGCGTCTGATTGGTATCGTGCACCGTGATGAGAGCGTCGGGGAAGCGAATGCCTCGCAACAGTCCGTCTTCGATTTTAGTCCGGCCTCTGCCGCGGCCTTTGATATTGAGCTGATTGCCAAAAAGATCGCCAATATCCTTGATGTGAAAGTTGGCGATGGCACCGTTCATAACCTTCCGAAGATGTCTGGTTTCTAATTCTCCACAGAGCGATTTATGAAAAAGTTCCTGTTTTATTTGCTGGTGCTGGCACTGGCGCCTGCTGCCGTGCTGGTCGTCATTACGCCCATGGACAGCCAGAAACAGTATATTTTTGGATTGATCAGCATCGGGATTTTATTCCTGATGGGCTTTTCTAAAAAACGTAGCATTTCGGTGATCATGGTGGTGATGTCGATATTAATGTCGACCCGCTATATGTATTTCCGCGTCACGCAAACCCTCCATTTTAATTCCGAGATTGAGACGATCCTCGGCATGGGATTATTTCTGGCGGAAGTCTATATCTGGATCATGCTGCTGCTGAACTATTTGCAGACCATCTGGCCGCTGAAGCGCGAAATTGTGCCCTTGCCGGAGGATATGAACCAGTGGCCGACCGTTGACGTCTATATCCCGACCTATAACGAATCCCTCGACGTGGTACGCGACACCGTGCTGGCGGCGCAGTGTATTGATTATCCAAAAGATAAAATGAAAATTTATATTCTGGATGATGGCAAGCGCCGTGAATTCGCGGTCTTTGCCGCCGATGTCGGCGTCGGCTATATCACGCGTAACGAGCACTCGCACGCAAAAGCGGGCAACCTCAATCACGCCATGAAACTGACCCACGGCGAGCTGATCACCGTCTTCGACTGCGACCACGTGGCAACGCGTATTTTCCTGCAGGCGACGGTGGGCGGTTTTCTCACGGATCCGAAACTGGCGCTGGTACAGACGCCGCACTATTTCTATTCGCCGGATCCCTTCGAGCGTAACCTTTCCGTCGGCCGCAATATTCCTAACGAAGGCCAGCTGTTCTACGGCCCGATCCAGCAGGGTAACGATAACTGGAACGCCACCTTTTTCTGCGGCTCCTGTGCGGTGATCCGCCGTAGCGCGCTGGAAGAGATCGGCGGCTTCGCCGTGGAAACCGTCACCGAGGATGCGCATACCGCGCTGAAAATGCAGCGTCTGGGCTGGAAATCCGCTTTTCTGGATATTCCGCTGGCGGCGGGGCTGGCGACCGAGCGTCTGGTGCTGCACGTTATCCAGCGCACCCGCTGGGCGCGTGGCATGACGCAGATCTTCCGTGTCGATAACCCGCTGTTCGGCCGCGGCCTGACCATCCAGCAACGTCTGTGTTATCTCAGCGCAATGATGTATTACCAGTTCGCCCTGCCGCGCATTGCGTTTCTGACCGCGCCGCTGGCGTATCTGCTGTTTAACCTCAACATCATTTACTCCTCCGCAAGCCTGGTTTTTGCCTACGCGCTGCCGCACCTGTTCCTCGCGGTTTATCTCAATTCGCGTATGAACGGACGTCACCGCTACAGCTTCTGGGGCGAAATTTATGACCTGGTGCTGGCCTTCCATCTGGTACTGCCAACGGCGGTCACCATGCTGTTTCCGAAACGCGGCAAGTTTAACGTTACCGATAAAGGCGCGCTGCTGAACGTCGGCTACTTTGATTTCCGGGTCGTGCGCCCGCATCTGGTGGTGGCGATCCTGCTCGCCATTGCGGTGATCTGGGGCCTGGTGCGCGCTTTCGCCCATGACCATTTTGGCGTCGATCCTAAGGTTATCGCTCTCAACGTGTTCTGGGGACTCTACAGCCTGATCTTCCTGCTGGCGGCTATTGCCGTGGCGCGGGAAACCCGGCAGACGCGGAAAACCATCCGTATCGACGTGAAGATCCCGGTATTGATCCATTACGCCAGCGGTATCTCGTCGCGCAGCGAAACCCTCGATCTGTCGATGGGCGGCTGCCGTATCGTCGCGCCGGATGAGCGCCATTTAAATGATGAAATCGAAGAAGTGGAGCTGTTATTACAGTCCGGCGCCATCAGCATTCCGGTGACCACCATGGGCGTGGACGGTGAATTTATCCGCCTGAAGTTTGCGGAAGATATTCCGCTTTCACGTCGCCGTGAACTGGTACGGGTGGTGCTGTCCCGCGCTGATGCGTGGATCAACCCGCCGAAGCCGCAGGACAATCCGTTCCGCTCGATGCTCACCATCATGCGCTGTGTGTTCGACCTGTTCTGGCTGACGTGGAAAACGCGCCGTGAAAACCGGCGTCAGCGTGCTCTCCTCAACGCCTCACCGGAGGACGGCAGCCTATGAAACGTTTAACCCGGCTGGCGATTATCGTCAGCGCACTCTTTATCACGCCGCTTTACGCGGAAGAAACGCTGCCGGACACTCTGCTGCCGTCGGATTTCCCCGCGCCTGTGGTGGACACTGCCCCGGCTGCGCCCCCGGCCTTTGTGCCGACGGTGGTGACTTCCCTTTCCGTGGCGCAAATGGGCCAGCCGCAGGGCATCGTCCTGAGCGGCGGCCAGTTGCAGGGCGGGGTGAACTTCACCCTGCCGGTCGGTCAGGTAATGACTAACGCCCAGCTGTCGCTGAACCTGAAAGTCTCGCCCGCCATGGCGACCCGCAACGCCACCATGCAGCTGATGCTTAACGGTCAGCCGCTGGGCACGGTGCCGCTGGGCGCGGCGGAATCCGATGTCTCGCGCTTCCAGCTGGATGTGCCGGCGGCGCTGATGGTCTCCAGCAATACCATCAGCTTCAAAATCAACGATGGCGACGCCATGATGTGCCAGCGGGATCTGACGGATAAATACCGCGTCACCATCCTGCCGGATTCGGCGTTTAACCTCGAAGGGCAGCCGCTGGATATTGGATCGGATCTGAGCCACTTCCCGCGCCCGTTCTTCGACAACATGCAGATGACGCCCGCCACTATCACTTTTGCGTTCCCGGCGAAGCTGACGGCAGATACCATCAGCGCGGCGGCGCTGGTGTCATCGTGGATGGGTATTCAGGCGGACTATCGCGGCGTCTCTTTTGCCGCGCAACGCGATCGCCTGCCGGAACAGAACGGCATTCTGATAGGGCATCCCGGTGAGCAGATCGGCGGCGTTTCGCTGCCGCAGTCGGCTCAGCCGACCCTGATCATTATCGATAATCCGGCGAATCCGACCTACAAGCTGCTGCTGGTGGTGGGGAAAGACGACGCCGCGCTGCGTGCGGCGGCCTGGCGTCTGACGCGCGGCAATTTTGATCTGCAAACCGCCAGCCTGCCGGTGGAACCCCAGACGATCCCGCAGAGCAAAGCTTACGACGCGCCGCGCTGGATCCCTACCGATCGTCCGGTGAAGCTGTCAGAGCTGATCCGTAAAGATCAGAGTCTGACCGTTAACGGTATCTGGCATGACGCCCTGCGCGTCGCCTTCCGCGCCGCGCCGGATCTGTTCCTGTGGGATGGCGAAACCATTCCGCTGCGCATCGGCTACCGTTTCCCGTCGGAAAACTGGATTGATGAAGAGCGCTCGTGGCTGAGTATGACGCTGAACGACACTTTCCTGCACAACCTGCCGGTTAACAAGCAGGGCGCGCTGGAAACCCTGTGGCATAAGATTGGCGGCGATGCGCGTCAGGAACAGTTCGACATGCCGCTGGAGCCGTACATGATTTATGGCGATAACCAGCTGTCGCTCTATTTCAATATCGTACCGAAGGCCAGCGCGCCGTGCAGCGTGCTGCTGAACAACAACATCAAGAGCCGCATCGACGATGACTCCTGGATCGATTTGAGCCACACGCGCCACTTCGCGCTGTTGCCGAATCTCTCCTACTTCGTCGGCGCATCTTTCCCGTTCACGCGACTGGCGGACTATGCCGAGACGGTGCTGCTGCTGCCGGAAAATCCGACCGAAACCCAGGTGGCGACGTTGCTGGACATGGCCGCCCGTTCCGGTAACGCCACCGGTACGGCGCTGAGCCAGAACCGCGTGGTACTGGGGATGCCGACGGCGGGTACTAATCTGCAACTGCTGCGCGATCGCGACGTGCTGGCGGTGACCGGCCTTAGTCAGCATGACTTCAATGCTGAACTGCTGAAGTCCTCGCCCTTTGTCGCCCATGACAATCAGCTCAGCGTCCGCGAGCCGACGCAGTGGGAAAAAATCCAGCGCTGGATGGCGGGCGACTGGAACGCCGAGATCGTGGAAGCCGATCGTTACTTCTCCTCGAACGAATCCTGGCGCGGCTTTGTCAGCTTCCGTTCGCCGTGGAACAGCGAACGCACCGTAGTAACGGCACTGGGCAGCAATGACGAGCAGCTTGCCCGTCTGCACGGCGATCTGGCCTCCGCCCGCATCAACGCCGGCATCCGCGGCGATGCCGCGATCATCACCAATGAAAACGGCGTGCGCAGTTTCCGCGTTGGCCCGCAGTATCCGCGCGGTGAAATGCCGCTGCACCTGCTGGTGATCTGGTATGCCAACCAGCACTCCGGCCTGCTGGCGGTGCTTGGCCTGTGCTTTAGCGTGGTGATCGGCCTCGCGCTGTACGCGCTGCTAAAAAGACGCGCGCGTAAACGTCTGAATCCTGGGGACAACGAGTGAAAATAATGACCATAAAAACCGCCCGCACGTTATCCACTCTCTGTGTTTCGGGCGTGCTGGCGCTGGCAACAGCGGGGATGGCGCAGGCCGCGCCCAATGACGCGGTGCTGAAGGCCTTATTCGACCAGGCCAATTACTGGCATGAAAAGTCTCACGACGATCTGGCGAACGAATCGCTGAAGAAAGTGTTGATGGTGGATGCCAATAACACCCAGGCGCTGTACCTGATGGCGCTGTGGGCGCAGCAGGGCGGCGATCTGAAAGCGGCCGCGCAGTGGCGCGCCCGGCTGGCGGCCGTATCGCCGGACGACGGCGGGCTACAGGCGCTGGATAATGCCAAACAGCTGGCGCAGGTGCCGCAGGGACAACTGACGCTGGCCCGCCAGCAGGCGCGCAGCGGCAATATTCCCGCCGCGCTCGCCACCTGGCGCAGCCTGTTTAACGGCGATACGCCGCCGCCCAGTCTCGCCCCGGAATACTATCTGACCATGGGAAGCGACAAAGCCATGTATCCGCAGGCGCTCAGTGAGATCCAGCGATTCGTGGCGCAAAACCCGCAGGATAACGCCGCCCGCGTGGCGCTGGGCAAAATGCTGACGTGGCGCGAAGAGACGCGCCGCGACGGCATCATGCAGCTTGAGCAGATGGCGAGCGGCAACAAAGAGGCGGACGATGGCCTGCGTCAGGCGCTGCTGTGGCTGGGGCCGCAGGCAGGGGATGAACAGTTTTACGATAACTACCTGCAACGCCATCCGAAGGACAGCGACGTACAGGCGTATTACCGCAAAAGCATCGGCGGCGCGGCGAAAGGCGAGGGCTATAACGCGCTGAACAGCGGCAACACCAGCGATGCCCGCCGCCAGTTTGAGCAGGTGCTGCAAACCAACCCGGAAGACGCGGATGCGCTGGCGGGGCTGGGGTATATCGCCCAGCGTTCCGGCGACTATCAGGCCGCGGCGCAATATCTTAGCCGCGCGGCCAGCCAGGGGGGCGAGGCCTCTGCCGAACGTAAAGCTCAGGCTGAAGATGCCGCCTTCTACGGTCAACTGGCCCAGGCGCAGCAGGCGCTGAAAGAGGGCAACGTCAGCCAGGCGCTGGCGTTATCCGCGCCGCTGGCGCAGCAAAGCGGCGAGCGCGGCACGGCGGCGAAGCTGTTCCGCGCCGATGTGCTGCGTCACAACAAAGATTATCCGCAGGCGGAGCAGACGCTGCGCGAGGTGCTGAACGATCAGCCTCAGAATGCCGCCGCGCGGGAAAACCTCTATTACGTGCTGCGCGATCAGAATAAAGCCGAAGAAGCGCAGACCGTATTACGCACGCTGCCCGCCGGTTTACAGGCGAAGCTGCAACCGCGCGTGGTCACCGGCTTGCCGGGCGATCCGATCCGTCGTCAGGCGCAACAGCTGGCGGCGAGCGGTAACACCAGCCAGGCGATTGCCGTGCTGCAACAGGGCGTCGCCCGTCTGCCGGACGACCCCTGGCTGCGTCTCGATTTATCGCGCCTGCTGCAAAAAAACGGCAATGACAGCGAAGCCAGCTCGGTCATCGCCCCGGCCTCGCGTCCTGGCGCGGGAGCCAGTTCGCTGTATGCGGCGGCGCTGTTTGCCAGTGAAAACGGTGCCTGGCAACAGGCGCAAACGCTGCTGTCGCGTATTTCTCCGGCCAGTCAAAACGGGCAGATGCGCGATCTGGCGAAACGGGTGAACTACAATCTGCAAATGGCGACCGCCGGGCGCTATCTGGCGCAGGGTAATACTCTTGCCGCCGCCAACACGCTGAAAACCCTGACCGCCACGCCGCCTGAAAGCCCGGTGGATGCGGGCAAACTTGCGCGTCTGCTGGCGCAAAGCGGCGACCTGACTGGCGCGGTAGCGCTGGTGCGGGAAAATATGCGCGCAGGCGTGCAGGGCAACGCCGGGGATTATGCCGATCAGATCGCCGTGCTGAACAAGGCGGGCCTGAACAGCGAAGCCCAGAGTTTCCTGGCCCGTCCGGAGATTCAGGCGCGCAGCACGCCGACGCAACTGGCAGGCTTACGCACCGGTTATGTCATCAATGAAGCCGATGCGCTGCGCGAGCAGGGTAACTATGCGGCGGCCTATGACAAGCTGATGCGCGCCCTGCAAAGCGATCCGCAGAATACCGATCTGATGTTCGCCATGGGCCGTCTCTATCAGACCGGCAAAATGAACAAAGAGGCCGGGGTGGTCTATGACTACCTGATGACCCGCGACACCGACAGCCAGGATGCGCGCGTCGGTGCGATTGACGTGGCGCTGGCGGAAAATAATGTCGAAAAAGCCGACTCGCTGGCCCGCGGTCTGCGGGCGGATAACTCTGCCGACCGGATGTTGCTGCTGGCCCGTCTGGAAGAGGCGAAGGGCAACCATCAGCAGGCCATGACTTATCTGCGCAGCGCGCGCGGCAAGCTGGTGGGCCTGGATGCGTCAAACGGCGCGGCGACGCCGACCATTGGCGGCGTGCTGGTGGCGGATAACCCCTTCGTGCGCACCAGTACCTCCGCGGGGCAGACGGCGTCCGCATCGGTTTACGGCCAGACGCTGCCGTGGCAGGTGGCGCAGGTGGCAGGTGAACCTGGCAGTACGCTGCCGGGCACCACCCGCACCGATCTGCCTGTGGAAACCGCCCAGGCGCGTACGCTGCGTCAGGTGGATGACATGATGCAGAGCATGGAGCAGAAAACCGGCATGTGGATGCAGGGCGGCGTGGAAGTGCGTGGACGCGATGGCGAATCCGGCACCAGCAAGCTGACCGAAGCCAAAGCGCCGTTAACCTGGTCCAGCTCGCCCTTTGGCGAGTCGCGCTTTGAGTTCACTGCCACACCAATCACGCTCAGCGCAGGCAGCGCCTCGGGCGACACCTGGCGGCGCTATGGCACTAACCCTATTGATAATGCCATCAGCAATATCTCCTCATCCATTGAGAATGCGCAGAACTCCGTCGATCCGACGGCGGCGGCCTTCGCCGATTTGCAGGGCTACAATGCGGAAAATCTCTCCCCGCTGACCGACACTGGCCTTGCCAATCTGAACAGCCTTAATGAATCCGGTCGCCTGAAGGCGCTCAGCGTATCGAACTTCAAATCCAGCCTGGATAACAAGATCACCTCCTCTACCGACTCGCAGAAAGCGAGCGGCGTCGAGCTGGCGATGGCGCTGAGCGGCGAAAGTTACCGACTGGATATTGGCACCACGCCGCTGGGCCAGGATCTCAGTACGCTGGTGGGCGGCGTGCAGTGGTCGCCGAAGCTGACCGATTATCTGACGCTGATCATCAAAGGCGAACGCCGCGCGGTCACCGACAGCCTGCTCTCTTATGTCGGCATGAAAGACGCCTATTCGGGTAAAACCTGGGGGCGGGTGACGAAAAACGGCGGTAACGTGCAGCTTGGCTATGATGACGGCGACGCGGGCTTTTATGTCGGCGGCGGCGGTTACAGCTATCTCGGCGAAAACGTGGCCAGCAACACCAGCATGAACGCCAGCGCCGGGGTGTATCTGCGTCCGTTCCATGACGATTACCGCCAGCTGCAAACCGGCCTGAACGTCAGCTGGATGGATTTCTCGAAAAACCTCAGCTACTACACCTACGGGCAGGGCGGCTATTTCAGCCCGCAGAACTACGTCAGCGTCTCTTTACCGGTTGATTTTAGCCAGAAAATTAACAACTGGAAGCTTAGCCTTGGCGGTTCCGTGGGCTATCAGTCCTATACCCAGGACAGCAGCGACTACTTCCCGACCGATGCCGGGGCGCAGGGGCTGATGAAAGAGCTTTATGACCTGGGCTACGCGCGTGATTATCGCTATAAAGGCGGATCGGAAAGCGGCATCGGCTACACCATGCGCGCGGGCGTGGATTACAACGTGAATAAAAGCATGACCGTCGGCGGGAAAGTCGGCTATGACACCTTCGGCAACTATAACGAAAGCACCGCCGGACTCTATTTCCGCTATTTGTTAGGAGACAAATAACTATGACAGTGAACAGTCAACACGCGCCGCTGATCGGCTGGTTTCAGCAGCAACAAACGCCGCCGGGCTGGTTTGATCTGCTGACCATTATGATCGACGGTATGGTGCGTAATGTCGGGCAGGTGGAGAGCCAGCCGTTCCTGCGGCAGATGGGCGAAACCCTGGCGGCGCAGTTCCCGTTGCCGCCCGCTGAAACCGTCGGCGAACTGGAGGCGCATATCAATGCGCAGCTGCGCCATTTTGGTTGGGGATTTATCGATATTGAGGCCAGCGACACCGGCCTGACGCTGCGCCATCAGGCGATGCCGATCTCCCGCCACGAGGAGCAGCAAACGCGCTGGTGCCATGCTTTTTGTGCAATACTTGAAGGTCTTTACGCCAGCTGGCTTCAGGGCCAGGGCGGCGAGGCGCATGTTGCGTTGCAACGCGAACGACTGAATTCACTGTCAGACGTTCTGTTCCGTTATCACAACCCACAATGAGTTGAACTATGGTCAAGCGCGTATCTACCGCGATAGTCATGACGGTGAGTCTGTTATTTACCGTATGCGCCCAGGCAGGCCCTGCCTGGGACACCTATAAATCCCGGTTTCTGATGCCGGACGGACGTATTGTCGATACCGGCAATAACAACGTTTCTCATACCGAAGGCCAGGGCTACGCGATGCTGATGGCGGTCGCCAGCAATGACCGCGCCAGCTTTGACAAGATCTGGGCCTGGACGAACAAGACGCTGAAGAACAAGGAAAACGGCCTGTTTTACTGGCGCTATAACCCGGTAGAGCCTGATCCCCTTGCGGATAAAAACAACGCCTCTGATGGCGATGCCTTGATCGCCTGGGCGCTGCTGAAGGCTGACGCGCGCTGGCACGATGCGCGCTATACCGCCGCGTCGGATGCCATCACTAAGGCCATAGTCGCGCATACGGTGATTAATTTCGCGGGCTATCGCGTGATGCTGCCGGGTGCGCAGGGCTTTAACCACAATAGCGATGTGACCCTGAATCCGTCCTATTTTATTTTCCCGGCATGGCAGGCGTTCGCTGAGCGTAGCCATCTCGTCGTCTGGCGTGAGCTGATCCGCGATGCGAACACGCTGACCGCGAAAATGGCCTGGGGGGAGTCGAAGCTGCCGGTTGACTGGGTCACACTGCATGCCGACGGCAAAATGCAGCCTGCCAGCAAATGGCCGCCGCGCATGAGCTACGATGCGATCCGCATTCCGCTGTATGTGGCCTGGCAGAACCCGCAAAGCCCGCTGCTGACGCCGTGGCGCAACTGGTTCGGACAGTTCAGCGGCGATAAAAACCCGGCCTGGGTGAACGTCATGACCAACGAAACCGCGCCCTATAATATGAGCGGCGGCTTACTGGCCGTGCGGGATTTAGCGCTTGGGGTGAAGCACGGCGAACCGCAGATCGACGCGCAGGAAGATTACTATTCGGCAAGCCTGAAAATGCTGGTGTGGCTGGCAGAGCAGGGGTGATTTCTCCCCTCACCCCGTCCGGTTTTCACCGGCACGGGGTGAAGGGAATTCTTATCACTGCGGATACGGTACCCAGTCCCCGCCGTTCAGCCGTACGTACGGCTTATCCTGATACTGGATCACAATCGCGTTCGAGTTTTCCGATACCGGCGCTGTCTGCGGCAGGTTGCTGGTCAGTTGATCCCAGTTCACGCTGTCTTCCACGAACAGTTTGCCGTCCACCGCACGAACGACCAGTTCAGATATCGCGAGGAAGCTGCTCGGCTGATCGATGATCAACGGAGCGCCCTGATGCGGGGCTTTCATACCGAAGAACTTAATGCCGACCGGCACGTTGGTGATCGACGGGCTCGGGATGTCGCGCAGACCGGAGACCTGCATTTTATCCCCCTGCAATGCGCCGCCGTGTTCCGGGGCCATCACCACCATCACTTTACGACCTGATTTTTCCAGCTGGGTGAAAAACGCATCCAGTTCATCAAAGAGTTTCTGGGCGCGCACTTTATAGTCAGCGGTTTTACTGACGCCAGGGAAGTGGTTGCCATCATGCAGCGGCAGCAGGTTGAAGTAAGTGGCGGTGCGCTGATTGTTTTTACCTTCTTCAGACTCCATCCAGCGGTTAAGCACTGCCGTATCGTCATATACCGGCGAACCGTCGAACGACAGCAGCGCGGTCGGCAGTCCGGCCTGATTCATCAGCGGCGCCTGCATGCCGCCGTTTTCGCGCACTTCTTTCAGGAAGCCGCCAAACACGCCGTTATGATCGAGCATAAACTGCGATGAGAAGCCCAGTTTCGCCAGGTTATCGAACAGATAGCACTCGTTACCCGCCTGCTGATAAAGATTTTTATGCGACGGCTGACCACAGCTGGCGCGCAGCAAACGGATGGCCGCCGGGCCGCTGTAAGAGGTGGCGGAGTTAAAGTGCTTAAACTGAATATCGAAGTGCGACCACAGCGGATGCGACATCAGTCCGGCGGCTTCCACATCCGCCCAGGAGAGGGAACAGATGTTGATCACCAGCAGCTCAAACGGCTGGGCATCGGCGGGCAGCGAGGCGGGGAACGGCGTTTTACGCTTCTCCTCAGCCTGATAAAAACTGTTCAGCCAGGCATCAAGATTCGCTGTAGTCGGTGGCGCCGTCTGGGCGGGCATACCGTCGACGACCGGCTTGTTGCCTGCGTTGGCGACCGTCGCCGCCGCATTGCCGCCGGTGGTGGTCACCGTGGTGGTCGGCTGACCCGCAGGCCACAGGGAAAACGCCGGGCCGGTAAGGGTGATCAGGTTCAGCCAGATCATGATGGCCACCACAAATACCGTCACGCGGATCCACTGCGCCAGGAACAACCATGCCACCAGCAGTACAAAGATCGCGCCAAGCATCTGCCAGTTGATGAAACGCGTGACCAGGTCCAGCAGATAATCGGCGCTGAATCCCGCCACCTGGCTGCCCTGGCTCATCATACTTTGCGGACCCGGCAGCCAGGTATCGTGCCAGAACAGCGCAAAGCCGATGGGAATGGCGATCCAGTGGCGCAGACGATGCAGTTTGCGTTTTGGCAGCGGCATCAGCAAAAACGCCATAAACACCAGATTTTGCAGCGCATGGAAATTGAGATAGCCCGCCCATAACAGGCCGAACTTCACTAAAAAATAGAAGTTCCAGCCAGAAAGCCCGCGCCAGTATTGCCACAGCGGCGACGGCGCAGAGGGAGTATAAGATTGATTAGTCATGTTTTCGGTCTGCTTTGACGGTGGATGCCCGGCGTAACGTTCCGGCGGGTTTGACATATTTCGGCTTAACAAACATTAGCCGGAGTACGGTTCTGATGCGGCGCGACGAATGCCGCGCGGCGTAACCCAGCGGAAAGAAAATCAGCGCGCACAGCACCACTAACTGAATAATATCGCTGAGAGTCATCATGATGAGCGCTCCGTCGTTTCACTGAGCAGGCGGAGAGGTTGAGGAATACGCCGCCAGCTGCGGCCGTCGTGCTCCGCATTCAGGATCGGATTCGGGCCGTCGGTCACCGGCAGCGGGCGTGACCACTTCTCCGGTTGCAGCGTGCGCATGTTCACCAGTTCCGCGGAAATCTGGTTATCCTCAAACCACACCATGCGGTTAGAAAAAATATCGGCGATGGGCAGCGGGAAAATATGGTTGAGCGCGGTATCGAGATCGTTGACCCGGCAGAAGGATAAAAACAGCACCAGCCGGTTATCGCCGATGGTCATAATGTCCCCGACGCGGTTCGGGCGGCATAGCGTCAACGCCTGCTCGACGCGGATCCCCGGCACCGGGCGCAGCGCCACCAGCACGCCTTTGCCATCCGGCGGCAGTAATGTGTTCTGCATCATATTGCCGACGGCATCGCAGAAAATGTCCCACGTCTGGAAACCGCGCAGCTTCAGCGGCTGCGTCATGGTCAGGAGCGTGGCGATCTCCTCCGGCACGTGGCGGTTAAATTGCTGGCCCTGCACGCTTTCAATCAGCGTCAGACAGCGCGACAGAGGCGCATTCCACGGGATCACCATATTCGCGCCGCAGCCTAATAACAGGCGTTCATCGGTGGCGCGCAGGCTGGCGGTATTTTCACGTACGATGATTTTCAACGCGCTGCCGCGCTGGCGGCGCAGCGAGTGGATCTGCCGCGCGAGGTTTTCAATCTGATTATTTTGCGTGAGCGAGAAAATGACCGTCGCGGCCTGGGTGGTACGCGCTTCTTCAAACAGCGCTTCGTTATTATCGAACAGCGTCCAGTATTCCGAGAGCGGCGGCGCGCCTTCCAGCAGGGCGACATTACTTAAAATGCGTTTTTCGTCGCTGCGCGGCTGTACGGTGGTTTCTTCCTGGCGGGCTAATTGCCAGCCGTCGCCGCGTGGCTCCAGAATAAGCTGCTGGCGCGCGCTGACGCCTTTTTCGTTACACCAGAAGGCAACGTCATACAGATGAATATCCTGCTGGCTGCGCAAACTGGCGAGGCCATATAATGAGCGATATTCCGTCGTCAGAAAGGAGAACAGTTTATCATTATTGTTCCCGGGGTTAACGATCAGCAGCGTACAATTGTGGTATTTCGTCCACCTATGAATATTCTCAAGCCATACACGTAATTTATCATTGGATATATTCTGCCAGGCATTACTGGCACACAGCAGGATAAATAAATGGTGATGAGGATCGACCGAACAGAGTAAATCAGGGGCAAGCGAGTATAGACTATTTTCTTTATCCGGCATGAAAAACAGCCTAATTTTTTCCGGACCGTGATGCTCGTCCAGTTTGATGATATTCTTCGGCTCCTTGCCCATGCTGATCACCGCAACCTTGCTGGCACCGGGCTGCGCGGCAACGGTCTGATTAACCAGCCTTACCGCATCGTCGTCGCGGTCAGCGTTGATCCACCAGACCCCTCCGGCAGGCATATGGCGCAATTCGTCCCACAAGGAGTGAATGCCAATAGAAAATATGGGGTCCATCGCGTCCCTCTTGTTGCAGATCGTCAGTTATCTCAGTTTACTAGCGAAAGCAAAGAAATAAACCTAACATTGAAATTAAAGAGCATCAGATTTAGCATGTAAACACATTTTTTTCGCCGGGCAAGCGGATAAATTCTTTCCAGCAGTTTTTTATTCAAAACGATAGGATAAAAAATGAATAATAATGAAACCGCTAATTCGAAAGATTCAAGCCTGAACTATACCTGGCAGAATGATTTTCTGGCACTCAGTCGGGTGTTTTCATTGCCTGAAATAGATTACACCGACATTTCTCAACGGGAACAATTGGCGGCAGCGATTAAACGCTGGCCATTGCTCGCTGAATTCTCCCAACTGCCATAAGGAAGCCGGAATGGCCATTCTGGGATTACAGGGCATACGCGGCGGCGTGGGTACGACCTCCGTCACCGCTGCGCTGGGCTGGTCACTGCACATGCTTGGCGAAGCGGTGCTGATCGTTGATGCCTGCCCGGATAATCTGCTGCGCCTGTCATTTAACGTCGACTTTACCCAGCCCGCAGGCTGGGCGCGCGCGTTGCTGGACGGGCAGGACTGGCGCGACGCCGGGCAACGTTACACCTCGCAACTGGATCTGCTGCCCTTCGGCCAGCTCACCGCAGGCGAGGCGGAAAACGCGCACCTGCTGCATGACGCGTTAAGCGGCATCGGGCCGATCCTGCAAAGCCTGAAAGCGCAAAGCCATTATCAGTGGATCCTCGTGGATTTGCCCCATGGCCAGACGCCGCTGACGCGCCTGATCCTCGAACAGTGCGATCAGGTGCTGACCCTCGTCAGGCCGGATACCAATTGCCACGTGCGCTTACATCAGCAGGCGTTGCCGGCGGGGACGCACATTCTGCTTAACGATTTGCGTATCGGCAGCCAGTTGCAGGACGATCTGTATCAGGTATGGCTGCAAACCCAGCGCCACCTGTTGCCGACAGTTATTCACCGCGACGAAGCGATGGCCGAATGTCTGGCGGCGAAACAGCCGCTGGGAGAGTACCGCAGCGACTCGCTGGCCGCCGAAGAGATCATGACGCTGGCGAACTGGTGTCTGCTGCACGCCGCGCAACCTGTTAGCGGGAGTGACGCATGAGCCGTCTGTCCGCCTGGTTTTTGATCCCCCCGGTTAGCGAACGCCTCGGCGCGCGCTACCAGCTTTATCGCAGCCACGGCGCGCCGGCGTTCAGCGCCGCCCTGGGCTGCCTGTGGGCGATCCTGGCCTGGCTTTTCCTGCCGCTGGAAAATCCGCGCTGGCAGTCGATCCGCGAACGCCACCGTGAGCTTTACCCGCATATTCGCGCCGAACGGCCGCGCCCGCTCGATCCGGCGCGTTACCTGCTGCAAACCCTGTGGCTGATGGTTACGCCCGAACAGGCAACGGCAGGCGCGCCGCGCAAACGCCGTCGCGCAGGCTTCTCGCAATTAATGGCCCGCTACCATGCGTGGCTCGACGCGCTGCCGCAGCGCTTCAGCGCCCGGACCAGCCATCTGGATAATCAGAAAGAACTGGCGCACCTGCATCCGCGTCTGCGGCGCATTATTCTTGGCGTGATCGTGGCCTTTTCCGCCATTCTGGCGCTGCTGTGCATCACCCAGCCGTTTAACCCGATGTCGCAGTTCATCTTCCTGGTTCTGCTGTGGGCCGTGGCAATGATGGTGCGGCGTATCCCCGGACGCTTCTCGGCGCTGATGCTTATCGTATTGTCGCTGACCGTTTCCTGTCGCTACATCTGGTGGCGTTATACCTCCACGCTCAACTGGAACGATCCGGTCAGCCTGGTCTGCGGCCTGATCCTACTGATTGCCGAAACCTACGCCTGGGTGGTGCTGGTGCTCGGCTATTTCCAGGTGGTGTGGCCGCTCAATCGTCAGCCGGTGCCGCTGCCGAAGGATATGTCTCTGTGGCCGACCGTTGATATTTTCGTCCCGACCTACAACGAAGATTTGAACGTGGTGAAAAACACCATTTATGCCTCGCTGGGCATCGACTGGCCGAAGGATAAGCTGACTATCTGGATCCTCGATGACGGCGGGCGTGAAACCTTCCGCCAGTTTGCCGAGACCGTAGGGGTGAAATACATCGCCCGTACCACCCATGAGCACGCCAAAGCCGGGAACATCAACAACGCCCTGAAATATGCGAAGGGCGAGTTTGTATCGATTTTCGACTGCGACCACGTGCCCACGCGCTCGTTTTTGCAGATGACCATGGGCTGGTTCCTGAAAGAGAAAGAGCTGGCGATGATGCAGACGCCGCACCACTTTTTCTCGCCGGATCCCTTTGAGCGCAACCTTGGCCGCTTCCGTAAAACCCCTAACGAAGGCACGCTGTTTTACGGTCTGGTGCAGGACGGCAACGACATGTGGGACGCGACCTTTTTCTGCGGTTCCTGTGCGGTGATCCGTCGCGGGCCGCTCGATCAGATTGGCGGTATTGCAGTGGAAACGGTGACGGAAGATGCGCACACTTCTCTGCGTTTACACCGTCTCGGCTACAGCTCGGCCTATATGCGTATTCCGCAGGCGGCGGGCTTGGCGACGGAAAGCCTCTCGGCGCATATCGGACAGCGCATCCGCTGGGCGCGCGGCATGGTGCAGATCTTCCGCCTCGATAACCCGCTGTTGGGCAAGGGGCTGAAGCTCCCGCAGCGGCTCTGTTATGTGAACGCCATGTTCCACTTCTTATCCGGTATTCCGCGGCTGGTGTTCCTCACCGCGCCGCTGGCGTTCCTGTTGCTCCACGCCTATATCATTTACGCCCCGGCGCTGATGATCGCGCTCTTTGTGGTGCCGCATATGATCCACGCCAGCCTGACCAACTCCAAAATCCAGGGCAAATATCGCCACTCGTTCTGGAGTGAAATTTACGAAACGGTGCTGGCCTGGTATATCGCCCCGCCGACCATGGTGGCGCTGTTTGCGCCGCATAAAGGTAAATTTAACGTCACCGCCAAAGGTGGGCTGGTGGAGGAGGAGTACGTCGACTGGGTCATTTCCCGGCCCTACATTTTCCTCGTGCTGCTGAATATCCTCGGTATCCTGGTGGGCGTCTGGCGCTATTTCTATGGGCCGGAGAATGAAATTCTTACCGTATTCGTCAGTATCGCCTGGGTGTTCTACAACCTGATCGTGCTCGGCGGCGCGGTGGCGGTGTCGGTGGAAAGTAAACAGTTACGCCGCGCTCATCGCGTGGAAATCTCGATGCCAGCGGCCATCGCCCGTGAAGATGGCCATATGTTCTCCTGTACCGTTCACGACTTCTCTGACGGCGGGCTGGGCATCAAAATTAACGGCCAGGCGCAGGTGCTGGAAGGGCAGAAGGTGAACCTGCTGCTCAAACGCGGCCAGCAGGAGTATGTCTTCCCGGCGCAGGTGGCGCGCGTTTCCGGTAATGAAATCGGTCTGCAACTGATGCCGTTGACCACCCGTCAACATATTGATTTTGTACAGTGTACCTTTGCCCGCGCCGATACCTGGGCACTCTGGCAGGACAGCTTCCCGGAAGATAAACCGCTGGAAAGTTTGATGGATATTCTCAAGCTGGGTTTCCGTGGCTATCGCCACCTTGCAGAATTTGCACCTTCGTCCGTAAAAATGATTTTCCGGTCCCTCACTTCACTGGTTTCCTGGCTTGTGTCGTTCGTTCCGCGCCGCCCCGAGCGGGACGTGGTAGTACAGCAACCGGGTTCGTGACTGGCTCAACAATGATGATAATGCGATGAAAAGAAAACTTTCCTGGATGTGCGCAGTGGTAATGGGATTAAGTGCATACCCCTATGCAATGACGATGGCGGCGCCTGCCAGTCCGGCGGCTACGGCTGCGCCCGTGGTGCCGACGGTAACGCCTGCAACACAAGGGACCGCCACGCCGGCACCGACGCAGCCGGAATCCATGATGCCCGTGACGCCGGTCGAAGCACAGACCACGCCGGTGGGTCAGGTCATGCCGGGCGTAAACGGGGCAAATGCGCCGATTGTCGCCGATAATGCGCCTACGCGCGACGTTACCCTGACTTTTGCGCAGATCGCGCCGCCGCCGGGCAGCATGATCCTGCGCGGCGTCAATCCGGACGGCGGCATTGAATTCGGAATGCGCAGCGACGAAGTGGTGTCGAAAGCGGTGCTGAATCTGGAATACACGCCATCGCCGTCATTGCTGCCCGTGCAGTCGCAGCTGAAGGTCTATCTGAATGATGAGCTGATGGGCGTTTTGCCGGTCACCAAAGAACAGCTGGGTAAAAAGACGCAGGCGCAGGTCGCCGTCGATCCGCTCTATATCACCGATTTTAACCGTGTGCGCCTGGAGTTTGTCGGCCATTACCGCGATGTGTGTGAAAACCCGGCCAGCAGCACCCTGTGGATGGATATCGGCCGCAACAGTTCACTGGCGATGACCTATCAGAAGCTGACGCTGAAAAATGACTTGTCCTCTTTCCCGGTGCCCTTCTTCGATCCGCGCGACAACCGTCCGCTGAACCTGCCGATGGTCTTCGCTGGCGTCCCGGCGCTGGCGCAGCAACAGGCGGCGAGTATTGTCGCCTCATGGTTCGGTACCCGCACCGGCTGGCGCGGCCAGCAGTTCCCGGTCTCTTATGACGCGCTGCCGGACAGCAATGCCATTGTCTTCGCCACCAACGACAAACGTCCGGCATTCCTGCGTGATGTGCCGCCGGTGACCGCGCCGACCGTGATGATGATGAACCACCCGACTAACCCGTTCATGAAAGTGCTGGTGGTGTTCGGGCGCGATGACAAAGACATCCTGCAGGCGGCGAAGGGCATTGCCCAGGGCAACCTGCTGTTCCGTGGCGACCGCGTGGTGGTGGACGAGGTGAAACCGCTGCTGGCGCGTAAACCTTACGATGCGCCTAACTGGGTGCGTACCGACCGGGCAATCACCTTTAGCGAGCTGAAAACCTATGAGGAGCAGTTGCAGGCCACCGGCTTACAGCCCGCCTCCATCAACGTGGCGATGAATCTGCCGCCGGATCTTTATCTGTTGCGCAGCAGCGGCATTGATATGAACCTCAATTACCGTTACACCGCGCCGCCGACGAAAGATAACTCGCGCATGGATATCAGCCTGAACAACCAGTTCCTGCAATCCTTCAGTCTGACCAGCAGCCAGGATACTAACCGTCTGCTGCTGCGGCTGCCGGTGCTACAGGGTCTGCTGGATGGTAAAACTGAAGTGTCTATTCCGGCGCTGAAACTGGGGGCGCTGAACCAGCTGCGCTTCGACTTCCAGTACATGAACCCGATGCCGGGCGGTACGATCGAAAACTGTATCACCTTCCAGCCGGTGCAAAACCGTGTGGTGATCGGCGACGACTCCACCATTGATTTCTCGAAGTATTATCACTTTATCGCCATGCCGGATCTGCGCGCCTTTGCCAATGCGGGCTTCCCGTTCAGCCGGATGGCGGATCTCTCTGATACTCTGGTGGTGCTGCCCGCGCAGCCAACGGCGGCTCAGCTCACCACGCTGCTGGATTCCATGGGCGGCATCGGAGCGCAAACCGGTTTCCCGGCGGTGAACGTCACCCTGACCAACGATGGTAATCAGCTGGCGAATAAAGATGCCGATATCCTGATCATCGGCACCTTACCGGAAAAACTGAAAAACGATGAACGTATCGACTTGCTGGTGCAGGCCACGCAAAGCTGGGTGAAAACGCCGCAGCGCCAGACAGACTTCCCGGCCATTGTGCCGGACGTCAATGACCGCCAGGCCGACACGCAGACTGCCGTCAGCTCCAGCGGCCCGATGGCGGCGATCGTCGGCTTCCAGTCGCCCTATAACGATCAGCGCAGCGTGGTGGCCCTGCTGGCGGACAGCCCGCGCGGCTACAGCCTGCTGAACGAGGCGATGAACGACAGCGGCAAGCGCGCCGCCATGTACGGTTCGGTGACGGTGATCCGCGAATCGGGCGTTAACGGTCTGCGGGTGGGTGATATCTATTATGTGGGTCATCTGCCGTGGTTTGAACGCATCTGGTATGCGCTCTCAAACCATCCGATCCTGCTGGCGGTGCTGGCGGCAGTGAGCGTCGTGTTGCTGGCCTGGGTGCTGTGGCGTCTGCTGCGCATCATCAGCCGTCGTCGTCTTGATGGCGACCATGAATAAATTGCGATACCGGGGTCCGTCATGCGCAGGTTAACGCTACGTTTTATCGCCTTATCGCTCGGCCTCTCGGCGATGCCGCTTGTGCATGCCGCGCCGGATGCGCAACAGCAACTGCTGGAACAGGTGCAACTGGGGGAGGCGACAAAACGGGAAGATCTGGTGCGCCAGTCGCTCTACCGGCTGGAGCTGATCGATCCGGCAAACCCGGACGTTATCGCCGCGCGCTTCCGTTATTTGCTGCGCCAGGGCGACACCGCGGGCGCGCAAAAACAGCTCGACAGGCTACAGGAACTGGCGCCGGACTCCGGCGCGCTGCGCGATTCCCGCAATATCATGACGCTCTCCAGCCCGGAAGGGCGACAGGCGTTGCAGGAAGCGCGTTTGCAGGGCACCACCGGCCATACCCAGGAGGCGCTGGCTGCTTACGATAAGCTGTTTAACGGCCATCCGCCCACCGGCGATATTGCGCGGGAATACTGGGTGTTGGTAGCGAAAGTCCCCGCCCGGCGCAATGAAGCCATCAATCAGTTAAAAGCGCTTAACGCGCGGCGTCCGGGAGATGGCGAGCTGCAAAACGCCCTCGCGCAATTGCTGTTTGCCAGCAATCGCCCGGATGAAGGCTATGCGGTACTTCAGCAAATGGCGAAATCCGGCACCAGCCGCAATGCCGCCGCCGCTATCTGGTATCAGCAAATCAAAGATCTGCCCGTCAGCGACGCCAGCGTACAGGCGCTGCAACGTTTTCTGGCGCAGTTCAGCGAGGGCGATAACGTCGATATGGCGCGTCAACAGCTGGCCGAACAGCAGCAGAAGCTGGCGGATCCGGCATTTCGCGCCCGTGCTCAGGGGCTGGCGGCGGTGGATGCCGGGCAGGGCGGCAACGCCATTGCCGCTCTGCAACAGGCGGTCAGCGCCGACGCGAGCGACGGCGAAGCCACTGGCGCGCTGGGTCAGGCATACTCCCAGAAAGGCGATCGTGCCCGCGCGGTAGAGCAGCTGGAAAAAGCCATTGCGCTGGCGCCGCAAAGCAGCAACCGCAGTAAATGGGACAGTCTGTTGCAGACCAACCGCTACTGGCTGCTGATCCAGCAGGGGGACGCGGCGCTGAAAGCGAATAATCCGGCCCAGGCGACGCGCTTTTATCAGCAGGCGCAGCAGGTGGATAACACCGACAGCTACGCGGTGCTGGGGCTGGGCGATGCTGCGCTGGCAAGAAAAGAGACTGACAGCGCCGAGCGCTACTATCAGCAGGCGCTGCGGATGGACAGCGAGAACAGTAACGCGGTACGCGGGCTGGCGAACCTTTACCGGGCACAGTCGCCCGAGCGCGCTGAGGCCTTTATTCAGACGCTGAATGCCCGCCAGCGGCGCAGCATTGACGACATTGAACGCAGCATGACGGGCGACCGTCTGGCGCAGCAGGCCGAAGCGCTGGAAAACCGCAGCGACTGGGCGCAGGCCGCTGAGGTGCAGCGTCAGCGCCTGGCGCTGGATCCGGGCAGCGTGTGGATCACCTACCGGCTGGCGAGCGATTTGCGTAACGCCGGGCAGCGCGCCCAGGGCGATGCGCAGATGCGCGATCTGGCGGCGAAAAAACCGAACGACGCCGAACAGGTTTACGCTTATGGCCTGTATCTCTCCGGCAATGAAGATCAGGGCATGGCGGCGCTGGCGCACCTCAACACGCTGCCGAAAAGCCAGTGGACGCCCAATATTCAGGAGCTGGCGGATCGCTTGCAACGCAATCAACTGCTGGCCCGCGCTAATCAACTGCGCGACAGCGGCAATGAACCGGCGGCGATAGATCTGCTGAAGGCGCAGCCCGCTTCCACGCCCATTGATTTAACCCTGGCCGACTGGGCGCAGCAGCGCGGCGATTACCCTGCCGCCAGCGCCTTGTATAATGCAGTGCTGGCAAAAGAGCCGGATAATCTGGATGCCCGTCTGAGCCTGGCGGAAGTGGCCGTGGCGCAGCAAAACCCGATGGAAGCCCGCGCGCAGCTGGCGAAAATTTCCCCGTCAGCCACGCAGCCATTATCCATGAATACCGAGCGGCGTCTGGCGCTGGTTGAGGCTCGACTGGGGAATACCCGTGAGGCGCAGCAGACCTTCGCCAGACTGGTGCCCCAGGCAAAATCCCAGCCGCCGTCGCAGGACAGCGCGCTGGTACTACGTGATGCCGCCCGGCTTTCGCAGGCGACGGGTGAACCGCAGCAGGCGCTGGAAGGTTATAAAGATGCGATGGTCGCCGCCGGGATCGCCGCGGCACGTCCGCAGGATAACGACACCTTTACCCGTCTGACGCGCAGCGATGAAAAAGATGACTGGCTTAAGCGCGGGGTGCGCAGCGATGCGGCAGAGCTGTATCGCCAGCAGGACGTGAACGTCACCCTGGATCATGATTATGGCCGCTCAGACGGGACGGGCGGTTATTCCGATCTGAAAATGCACACCACTATGTTGCAGGCCGACGCGCCGTTAGCCGACGGACGCATGTTCTTCCGCACCGATGTCATCGATATGGATGCCGGTTCTTTCAGCAAGAACAGCGACGGCCTGTATGATCCTAACTGGGGTACCTGCGGCGAGTTGGGCTGTGACAATATCGATAAAAAACAGAGCGACAGGGGCGTAAGCGTCGCGGTTGGCTGGCGTAATGACACCTGGGACATGGACATCGGCACCACGCCGATGGGGTTTAATGTCGTTGATGTGGTGGGCGGGCTGAGTTACAGCAGCGATTTGGGGCCAGTCGGTTATACCCTGAACCTGCATCGCCGCCCGATCTCCAGCTCATTGCTGGCCTTTGGCGGACAGAAGGACGCCAGAGGTTATCAATACGATCCGGACGATGAAGATAATAACCGGGGCGGCACCGGGAAAACCTGGGGCGGCGTGCGGGCCAGCGGCGGTGGCGTCAGTATGAGTTACGATCGCGGCGAAGCCCACGGCGTGTGGGCAAGTCTGAATGCGGACACTCTGAACGGCAAAAACGTCGAGGATAACTGGCGCGTGCGCTGGATGACGGGCTATTACTACAAGCTTATCAATAAAGACAATGAGCGCATGACCGTCGGCCTGAACAATATGATCTGGCATTACGACAAAGATCTGAGCGGTTATACGCTGGGTCAGGGCGGTTATTACAGCCCGCAGGAGTACGTCTCTTTTGCGGTGCCGGTGACCTGGCGCAAACGCACGGAAAACTGGTCATGGGAGCTGGGCGGATCGGGTTCCTGGTCCCACTCACGCACCAAAGCGCAGGCCAGTTATCCGCGCTTAAATCTCATCCCGGCAGAATTCCGGCAGGATGCCCGCGATGAGGGTAGCGAAGGCGGCAGCAGCCAGGGCTTCGGGTATACGGCCCATGCGCTGGTGGAACGCCGTATTTCATCGAAATGGTCAATAGGCGCAGGTATTGATATTCAGCAGGCGAAAGATTATACCCCCAGTCATGGGATGATCTTTGTTCGCTACTCCGATGCGGGCTGGCAGGGCGATATGGATATGCCGCCGCAACCGCTGATGCCTTACGCTGACTGGTAACGGGAATCTAGAATTATCTTATATCCCCCGGACAGTCTCTTAATGATGCCGCTATAGGGTATACTCTGGCGGCGGTAAGGTAACAGCAGGTTACTTTTCGTGTTAAGGGTATTCCGGAGAAACAATTTGCGCGTCAGCCGTTCATTAACCATAAAACAAATGGCGATGGTGTCAGCCGTCTCTATGCTGTTTGTGTTCATTTTTTGCGTCATTTTGCTCTTTCATTTTGTACAGCAAAACCGCTACAACACCGCGACGCAGCTTGAAAGCATTGCCCGTTCGGTGCGCGAGCCACTCTCATCCGCCATTCTGAAAGGCGATATTGTTGACGCGGAAACCATCCTGAAAGGCATTCAGCCTGCGGGCGTGGTCAGCCGTGCCGACGTGGTGCTGCCCAACCAGTTCCAGGCGCTGCGCATGCGCTTTATTCCTGAACGCCCGGTGCCGGTGACCATTACCCGTTTGTTTGAACTGCCGGTACAGATTTCCCTGCCTATTTATTCCCTGCAACGTCCGGCGAATCCGCAGCCGCTGGCATATCTGGTGCTACAGGCGGATTCGTACCGCATGTATAAATTCGTAATGAGCGCGCTGTCGACGTTTGTGACGGCTTACTTACTGCTGACGCTGATGATCACCGTGGCTATCACCTGGTGTATTAACCGTCTGATCGTTCATCCGCTGCGCCGTATCGCCCGCGAACTTAACGATCTGCCCCAGCACGAGCTGCCGGGGCATCAACTGGCGCTGCCGCGTCATCACCATGATGATGAAATCGGCATGCTGGTGCGCAGCTATAACCGCCACCAGCAGCTGGCCTTGCCGCATCACGACGACGCGCGCTATCCGGTCGCCGGATCGGCGCATAAAGCGATTCTTACCGCACTGGATAATCACCAGTACACCATCTGGCTGCAACCGCAGGTAAATCTGGCGACCGGTACCCTGCTGGGGGCGGAAGCGCTGCTGCGCGTGCGCCAGCCGGACGGCAGCTGGACGCTGCCGGAAGGGCTTATCGAGCATATCGAAAATACCGGTCTGATGGTGACTGTCGGTTACCGGGTGCTGGAAGCGGCCTGTCGCCAGCTGGCGGCCTGGCAGGGGCGCGGTATTATGCTTCCGCTGTCGGTGAACCTGTCGGCGCTGCAACTGATGCATCACGCGATGGTGCCGGATCTGCTGGCGCTGTTAAGCCGCTATCGTATTGCGCCGGGTACGCTCATCCTGGAAGTGACCGAAAGCCGCCGTATCGACGATCCGCAGACGGCGGTGGGGATTTTACGCCCGCTGCGTAACGCCGGAGTGCGTATCGCGCTGGATGATTTTGGGATGGGCTACGCGGGCCTGCGTCAGCTGCACCATATGAAATCGCTGCCGGTGGATCTGCTGAAGGTGGATAAAACCTTTGTGGAAGGGCTGCCGGACGATAACAGTATGGTGTCGGCGATTATCCATATGGCGAACAGCCTGGATCTGGAGATCATTGCCGAAGGCGTGGAAACCGACGCTCAGCGCGAGTGGCTTGCCGCCGCTGGCGTGACCATGGCGCAGGGATTTTTATTCGCCCGCGCTATGCCGCCGGACGCCTTTGAGGCGCGCTATTTTTCCGCCTCGCCGGAAGATGAAAAAGAATAGTCTGTTTTACACTTGTGCGAGTCAGCTCAAATTTCTTAACATTATTGTTTCAAATTTGAAGTAAGTTTATTTCTGTCATGTTTATCGGGTGTTATTTTAAAGCCGCAGGCAAACCTAAACCCTACAAGGCCTGTGGTTTTTACTTCAAGGACACCCTATGAAAACCTCACTGTTTAAAAGCCTCTATTTTCAGGTCCTGACCGCCATCGCCATCGGTATTTTGCTCGGCCATTTTTATCCGGAAATCGGCGCGCAAATGAAGCCCTTTGGCGATGCCTTCGTAAAACTGATTAAAATGATCATCGCTCCCGTCATCTTCTGTACGGTGGTCACCGGCATCGCTGGCATGGAAAGCATGAAGGCGGTTGGCCGTACCGGCGCGGTGGCGCTGCTGTACTTCGAAATCGTCAGCACAGTGGCGCTGATTATTGGCCTGATTATCGTTAACGTGGTACAGCCTGGCGCGGGCATGAACGTCGATCCGGCGTCCCTTGATGCTAAAGCGGTGGCGGTCTATGCCGAACAGGCGCAGCAGCAGGGCATCATCCCCTTCCTTCTTGATATTATTCCCGGCAGCGTTATAGGCGCGTTCGCCAGCGGCAATATCCTCCAGGTGCTGCTGTTCGCAGTGCTGTTTGGTTTTGCGCTGCACCGTCTGGGCCACAAAGGTCAGCTGATTTTCAACGTGATCGAAAGCTTCTCGCAGGTCATTTTCGGCATCATCAATATGATCATGCGTCTGGCACCCATTGGGGCTTTTGGCGCGATGGCCTTTACCATCGGTAAATACGGGGTCGGTACGCTGGTGCAGCTGGGCCAGCTTATCGCCTGCTTCTATATCACCTGTATCCTGTTTGTGGTGTTGGTGCTCGGCTCTATTGCCCGCGCCACGGGCTTCAGCATTTTCAAGTTTATCCGCTATATCCGCGAAGAATTGCTGATCGTGCTCGGCACCTCGTCGTCAGAATCGGTGCTGCCGCGTATGCTGGATAAAATGGAAAAGCTGGGCTGCAAAAAGTCGGTGGTGGGGCTGGTTATCCCGACGGGCTATTCCTTTAACCTCGACGGCACCTCTATTTATCTGACCATGGCGGCGGTATTTATCGCCCAGGCGACGAACAGCCATATGGATATTTTCCATCAGATCACCCTGCTGGTGGTGCTGCTGCTGTCGTCGAAAGGCGCGGCGGGAGTCACGGGCAGCGGCTTTATCGTGCTGGCGGCAACCATTTCGGCGGTCGGGCATTTACCGGTAGCCGGGCTGGCGTTGATCCTCGGCATCGACCGCTTTATGTCTGAAGCCCGTGCGCTGACCAACCTGGTGGGTAACGGCGTGGCCACTGTGGTGGTGGCAAAATGGGTTAAACAGCTTGATGAAAAACAGCTGACGGATGTGCTCAATAAGCGTGCGCCGGACGGCAAATCGCAAGAAATCTCCTCATAATTTCGCCACTTAGACCTGTCGTCCCTTGTGGGGCGGCGGGCTCCTGCGCATAATTACCCAAAATTTCACTTCCCGGCGTGACGTTTCGCTTTTTACGCTGTCTAACACGAAGTGTTTAGTCGTCATCTCTTAGACTGCCCGGCAATGAGGCGGTCATTTAACCAGGAATGTTGATCAGGGGTTCACATGCAGGGCACAAAAATTCGACTCTTCACTGGCGGCTTGCTGATGATGGTTGCCGCCAGTCATGTGCAGGCAGATGCGCTCCAGCCCGACCCGGCCTGGCAACAGGGAACGCTGGCAAACGGTTTTCAGTGGCAGGTGTTGTCCACGCCCCAGCGCCCCAGCGATCGTATCGAAATTCGCCTGTTAATTAATACCGGCTCCCTTACTGAAAGCACCCAGCAGAGCGGCTTCAGCCATTTTATTCCCCGTATTGCGCTGACGCACAGCGGCGGCCTTGAGCCTGCCCAGGCGCGTTCCCTGTGGCAGCAGGGCATCGATCCCAAACGCCCGCTACCGCCCGCGATAGTTTCTTACGAATACACGATGTTTAACCTGAGCCTGCCGAATAACCGTAACGATCTGCTGAAAGAGTCGCTGGCTTATCTGGCGGATACCGCAGGCAAACTCACCATCACCCCGGAAACCGTTAACCACGCTCTCGCCAGCCAGGACATGGTGGCGACCTGGCCGCAGGATACGAAAGACAGCTGGTGGCGCTACCGTCTGAAGGGCTCGCCTTTGCTGGGCCACGATCCCGCCGACCCGCTCAGGCAGCCGGTGGATACCGAACAGGTGAAATCGTTCTACCAGAAGTGGTATACCCCGGACGCCATGACGCTGATCGTGGTGGGCAATATCGACAGCCGCGCCGTTTCCGAACAAATCAATAAAACTTTCGGCGAGCTGAAGGGCAAGCGCAGTACCCCGGCGCCGGTACCGACCTTATCGCCGTTACCGCGTGAATCCGTAAGCATTATGAGCGACGCGGTGCGCCAGGATCGACTCTCCATTATGTGGGACACCGCCTGGCAGCCAATCCGCGAATCCGCCGTGCTGTTGCGCTACTGGCGCGCCGATTTAGCCCGCGAAGCCTTGTTCTGGCATGTGCAGCAGACGCTCAGCAAAAACAACGCCAAAGACATTGGCCTCGGCTTTGACTGCCGGGTACTGTTCCAGCGCGCCCAGTGCGCGATCAACGTCGAATCCCCGAATGACAAGCTGAACAGCAATCTTGGCGCTATCGCCCGGGAGCTGGCGAAAGTGCGCGATAACGGTCTGGCGCAGGAAGAGTTCAACGCGCTGGTGGCGCAGAAGAATCTGGAGCTGCAAAAACTGTTCGCGACCTATGCCCGCACCGATACCGATGTGCTGATCAGCCAGCGTATGCGTTCGCTGCAAAATCAGGTGGTGGATATCGCGCCGGAACAGTATCAGAAGCTGCGTCAGGATTTCCTGAACAGCCTGACGCTGGAAATGCTGAATCAGGATCTGCGCCAGCAGTTATCACAGGAAATGGCATTGATACTGCTGCAACCTAAGGGTGAGCAGGAGGTCAATATGAAGGATTTGCAGGCCACCTGGGAAAACATTATGTCTCCCGCCACCCATGCGCCTGTCCCGGTGAATGACGATACGCATCAGGACGTGTCGGATATTCCACCGGCCCAGCGCTAGAAATAACCCTCTCCCCAGGGGAGAGGGGATTTATTTTTACTGCGGCATCGCCTCGCGCGGAATAATCGCGCCGCGATACTGGATCACCGTACTGGCCGTCAGATGCCCGCGTCTGGCGGCAGCTTCCGCATCGCCGCCCGTCAGACGTACCGCCAGATAGCCTGCGCTGAACGAATCGCCCGCCGCGGTGGTATCAATCACTTTCTCTTTTGGCAGTTTCACCGCAGGTACGTCAATCACCGCTTCACCGGCGACCGACACCAGGCAGGACTCTGCACCTCGTTTCACCACCACTTCCGACACACCCGCCGCATGGGTACGGGCGATGACGTCCTCAACCGGCTGCTGTCCCCACAGGGCGTCTTCATCATCCAGCGTCAGGAAGGCGATGTCGGTGCACTCCAGCATCTGCTGGTACACCTGCTGCGTTTCTTCTTTGCTGGCCCACAGGCGCGGACGATAGTTGTTATCGAAAATCACTTTACCGCCGTTGGCGCGGCATTCACGCAGCAACGACAGCAGTTTGTCACGGCTGGCCGGGCTTAAGATGGCAAGGCTGATACCGCTCAGATACAGGTAATCAAAGGTTGCCAGCTCTTCGCAGATGGCGGCAGACTGTTCGCTTTCCAGCCAGAATTTTGCCGCCGCTTCGTTACGCCAGTAATAGAAGGTGCGTTCGCCGGTGCTGTCGGTTTCGATGTAATAAAGACCCGGCAGGCGGTTTTCCATGCGCTGCGTCAGATCCGTATCCACCTTTTCACTCTGCCAGGCGTCCAGCATCTGCTGGCTGAAATTGTCCGTGCCGAGGGCGGTAACGTAGTGCACCGTCAGCGCTTCCGGAGCGACCTGGCGGGCGATATAAACCGAAGTATTTAAGGTATCGCCACCAAAGCCACGGTTAACTTCGGAGCCTTTTTGTGACAGTTCAATCATGCATTCGCCAATGACGGCAATTTTCCTGGACATAGTCGTAACCTGAATCGGAGTGATGGACAGTAGTTTGCGTTGCGGGTGTTTCATGGTCAATCATATTAAAACAACGTTCCATAAATTTTTTGAGCTGGCGCGTATAACGTGCAGATTCTGCTGCCTGATTTTCCATATTGCCTTTTAAGTGAACATAAAGTTCTGTCCCTCCCCGCCGATAACTCAAGGACGAGTTCCGACAGGCCACTCACTCAATCAACAGGACAGACTGATAATGAAGTTAAAGCAGGTTATCCAGCGGCTAAACATTCCGGAGGCAAGCATTGAAAGCTTGCAGGAGCGACGGTACTGGTTGCAGTGCGAACGTGCTTATACTTATCAGCCGATCTACAAAACCGATGGCCATCTGATGGCGATTGAGGTCCTGACCATCGTCACGCATCCATCCGATCCCACACAACGCATTGCGCCGGATCGTTACTTCGCGGAAGTGGCGGTGCGTCAGCGTGTTGACGTGGTGGAGGAGCAGATCACGCTGCTTGCCCGTCAGCATGATTTTTTTATGCGGCACGGCATTCTGGCATCGGTGAACGTCGACGGGCCGACGCTGCTGGCGATGCGCCAGCATGAATCCTTGATCGATCTGATTAACACGCTGCCGTGGCTGCGTTTCGAGCTGGTGGAGCATATCCGCCTGCCGGACGACGTCTCCTTTGCGGCGATCTGTGAGATTTGCCCGCTGTGGCTGGATGATTTCGGCACCGGCATGGCGAACTTCTCGGCGCTGAGCGAAGTGCGTTACGACTACATTAAAGTCGCCCGCGATCTGTTCATCATGCTGCGTCAGACGCCGGAAGGCCGTAACCTGTTCACGCAGTTGCTGCAACTGATGAACCACTATTGTCAGGGCGTGATCGTGGAAGGTATTGAAACGCTGGAAGAGTGGCGCGACGTACAGGCCTCCCCTGCGGCAGCGGCGCAGGGCTATTTCCTCTCCCGTCCGGTTCCACTGGAAAATCTGCATCGTGTGATCCTGGCCCTGTGATGCTGGCGGTAATATCCCGCTGATTACGCAGTCATTCTGCCCTTTTTGTCAGCCTCAGCTATCTTTAAAAGAGGCAGGAAAAGACAGGAAGGAAGCAGGAATGACTAAAACAGGCAAAATTATAACCGCCGTCATTGGAACCCTCGTATTGTTGATCGTCATTGCGATCATCATTATTGCGACATTTGACTGGAACCGGCTCAAGCCCACCATTAACGAAAAAGTATCAACGGAGCTGAACCGTCCCTTTGCCATTCGCGGCGATCTTGGCGTGGTGTGGGAGCGCCAGAAACAGGAAACCGGCTGGCGCAGCTGGATCCCCTGGCCGCATGTGCACGCGGAAGACGTGGTACTCGGCAACCCCCCTGATATTCCTGCTGTCACCATGGTGCATTTGCCGCGCGTTGAAGCGACGCTCGCGCCGCTGGCGCTGCTCACCAAAACCGTTTACCTGCCGTGGATCAAATTCCAGCAGCCGGACGCGAGGCTGATCCGCCTTTCGGAAAAAAACAATAACTGGACCTTCAATCTTGCCAGCGACGACAAGCCAAAAGATGAAAACGCGCAGCCATCGTCGTGGTCATTCCAGCTGGACAACATTCTTTTCGATCGTGGCCGCATTGATATTGACGATAAGGTCAGTCGCGCGGACATTGAGATCCTTGTCGATCCGCTGGGCAAACCGCTGCCTTTCAGTGAAGTCACCGGATCGGATAAAGACAAAAACGCCAAAGTCGGCGACTACGTGTTCGGCCTGAAGGCCAAAGGACGCTACAACGGACAGCCGCTGACCGGCAACGGTAAGATCGGCGGTATGCTGGCGCTGAAAAGCGAAGGCACGCCGTTCCCGGTGCAGGCGGATTTCCGTTCCGGCAATACCCGCGTGGCTTTTGTCGGTACGGTGAGCGATCCGATGAAAATGGGCGGCGTCGATCTGAAACTGAAATTCGCCGGGGATTCCCTGGGCGAGCTGTACGATCTCACCGGCGTCCTGCTGCCGGACACCCCACCGTTTGAAACCGATGGTCGTCTGGTGGCAAAAATCGACGCTGAAAAAACCTCGGTTTACGATTATCGCAACTTTAATGGTCGCATCGGCGACAGCGACATTCACGGCTCGCTGACTTACACCACCGGCAAACCGCGTCCGAAACTGGAAGGCGATCTGGAATCCCGCCAGCTGCGTCTGGCGGATCTGGGGCCGCTGATCGGGGTGGATACCGGTAAAGGCGCAGAGCAGTCAAAACGCTCGGAAGAGAAAAAAGGCGAGAAAACTAACCAGCCGGCGGGCAAAGTGCTGCCCTATGACCGCTTCGAAACCGACAAGTGGGACGTGATGGACGCCGATGTGCGCTTCAAAGGGCGTCGCATTGAGCACGGCAGTTCGCTGCCATTGAGCGATCTTTCCACGCATATCATCCTTAAAAACGCCGATCTGCGTTTGCAGCCGCTGAAGTTCGGCATGGCGGGCGGCACCATCAATTCCAATATCCACCTGGAAGGCGATAAAAAGCCGATGCAGGGACGGGCGGATATTCAGGCGCGTCGTCTGAAGCTGAAAGAGCTGATGCCGGATGTGGAGCTGATGCAGAAAACCATTGGCGAGATGAACGGCGACGCGGAATTCCGCGGCACCGGCAACTCCATCGCCGCGCTGCTCGGCACCAGCAACGGTAATCTCAAGCTGCTGATGAACGACGGCGTCATCAGCCGCAACCTGATGGAAATTCTCGGGCTGAACGTCGGTAACTTTATTGTCGGGCAGATCTTTGGCGACGACGAAGTGCGGGTGAACTGTGCGGCGGCGAACATGGATCTGGTTAACGGCGTGGCGCGCCCGAGTATTTTCGCCTTCGATACGGAAAACGCCATTATCAACGTTACCGGCACCGCCAGCATGGCGTCTGAACAGCTGGATCTGACCATCAATCCGGAAAGTAAGGGCATACGTATCGTCACGCTGCGCTCGCCGCTGTACGTGCGTGGCTCGTTCAAGGATCCGCAGGCGGGCGTGAAGCCGGGCCCGCTGATCGCCCGTGGTGCGGTCGCCGCCGCGCTGGCCACGCTGGTGACGCCAGCCGCCGCGCTGCTGGCGCTGATCTCCCCGTCGGAAGGTCAGGAAAACCAGTGCAGTAATATTCTTTCGCAGATGAAACGCTAAGAAATTCCCCTTTCCCGCCAGGGAAAGGGGTTATTCCCGACACAGCCATTGCGTGGCTCCCCGGGTAATGAGGGCCGATTGCCGCGGCGTCGGCGGTCGGTCGCTGACCACAAAATCGAAGTCTGACAGGCTGCCGTTCTGGCAGACGGCGGTGCGGCCAAACTTACTGCTGTCCACCACCAGCACGGTTAACGCCGCGCTCGCCACCAGCGCATGACGCGCGGCCACCTCATCATCGTTAAAATCGAACAGCTCCCCCGCGTCACTGAGTCCGCCAACGGATACCACGCCCATATCCACCCGGTAGCGGCTAAAAAAGGCCAGCGCATCGCCGCCGATCACATCTAAATCACGCTTACGAATTCGCCCCCCGGCAATCGTCAGCGCGCAGTGTTCCCGCTGACTGAGCGGCAACGCGGCGTGCAGATTATTGGTGAACACCGCCAGACGGGAATCAGCGGGCAGCGCATGGGCCACCATTTCCACCGTCGTGCCGGTGCCGAGAAAACAGCTTTGCCAGCGACTCAGCAGTTGCGCAGTGCGCTCGCCGATCCAGCGCTTACCGCTGATATTCACAATCTCCCGCTGCTGATAACCAATATTTTCGCGCGCGAAAGGGGCGACCACACCGTGACGGCGCAGCAGCAAACCCTGCGAGGTGAGCGTGCGCAAATCGCTGCGTACCGTTTGCAGCGATACGCCAAAGTAGTGGGCCAGCTGTTCAATGCTGATTTCGCCGCGCCCGGTGACCAGTTCAACGATGGCAGTCCGGCGGATTTCTGGAGTCATCTCACTTTCCTTCAATACGATTTCCCACAAGGTTACCGCGCCAATATGAAAATATTACTACGAAAGGAGATGGTCATATTTTTGTCAGATTGGCCTGTTTTAATCATCACAACGAAAACCGAGGGGAAACGGAAATGAGTAAAAAATTAGCGCTGGCGGCCGTTGTACTGGCAACACTGAGCGGACAGGCACTGGCAAAAAGCACGCTCACGCTCTACACCAGCCAGCCGAGTGAAGACGCGCAAATGACGGTCAATGCGTTTGAGAAAGCGCACCCGGATATTGAAGTGAAATGGATCCGCGACGGAACCACCAAACTGACCGCGCGCTTACAGGCGGAGATGGCGGCAGGCGGCGACGCGCCGGATGTGCTGCTCATCGCTGACAGTGTAACCATGGAATCCCTAAAGCAGCAGGATTTGCTGGCGGCCTATCACTCCCCGGAAGCCAGTCGCTATGACGCGCAGCTGTATGATAAAGCGGGCTTTTACTACGGCACCAAACTCATCACTACCGGCATCGCTTATCACACCAAAGCGCCAGTCAAACCCTCATCCTGGCAGGATCTGCTGAAGCCGGAGCTGAAAAATATGACCACGCTGCCCAGCCCGCTTTACTCCGGCGCGGCGCAAATCCATATGGCCGCATTGATGAACACCCCGCAGCTGGGCTGGGCCTATTACGAAAAACTGAAAGCCAACGGCGCGATGCCGCAGAGCGGTAACGGGGCGGTGATGAGCGCCATCACCTCCGGCAACAAAGCCTATGGCGTGCTGGTGGATTACATGGCGATCCGCGAGAAAGCAAAAGGCGCGCCTATTGATTTCGTCTTCCCGTCGGAAGGCGTCAGCATGGTCACCGAGCCGGTGGCGGTGATGAAGAGCGCCAAAAACCCGCAGGCGGCGCACGCCTTTATTGATTTCGTTCTCTCCGACGCGGGGCAGCGGCTGGTACTGCAACAGGGCTATCTGCCTGCGGACGCCAGCCTGCCGGTACCCGCCGGTTTCCCGCCGCGCGACAGCATCAAACTGATGCCGTTCGATGCCGCCAGAGCGCTGGCCGACGCGGAGCCGAACAAAAAACGCTTCAGCGATCTGTTTGGCAGCAAATAACCGATGAGCATCATGACCCTTCGTCAACCGACCAGCAGCGGCCCGCCGAAAGGGCTGCTGTGGTTATTGTTATGCATTGTGGCGCTGCTGAGCCTGTTGCCCAGCCTGCGTCTGTTAATGGCCGCGCTGCTGGACTGGCAGCAGGGCAGCAACAGCAGTTTAGGCCGCGTGCTGAGCAATCCATCAACCTGGACGGCGCTGTATAACAGCCTCTATACCAGCGGGCTTGGCACGCTATTGTCGCTGCTGCTGGGCAGTCTGTTCGCCTTTTGTCTGGCGCTGACCAACATCCGCCTGAAACAGATGTGGGTGTTCCTGTTTATGCTGCCGATGATGATCCCGCCGCAGGTGACGGCGCTCAGCTGGCTGCAACTTTTTGGTCCCGGCAGCATTCTGCTGAACAGCATTGGCCTTGCGCCGTCGTTCGGCAGCCCGAATCCGCTCTATTCCGCCGAAGGTATTGCCCTGCTGCTGGGGATCCAGCATGCGCCGCTGGTCTTTCTGGCGCTGCGCACCCAGTTGCAGTGTCTGCCGAAAGAGCAGATCGAGGCCGCGCGGCTGAACGGCGCGTCGCTGTGGCGCGTATTCGTCGATATTGTGCTGCCGCTGTGCCGCACCGCGCTGTGGGCGGGGGCGGCGATTGCCTTTGTTTCCGCGCTCGGCAACTTCGGCATTCCGGCGATGCTCGGTATTCCCATCTCGTATTTCGTACTGCCGATCCAGATTTACCAGACGCTCTCCAGCTTCGGCCCGTCGATGCTCAGTGACGTGGCGGCGCTGTCGGTGCTGATGGGCGTGCTGGCGATTGGCATTGTGTCCTTGCAGGGCGTGATGCAGCGACGCCACGCGCTGCCGCTGATCGGCATGGCGGGGCGGTCGCTGGATTTCCAGCTGGGTAAATGGCGGCTGGCGACGGAATCGCTGCTGGCGGTGGTGCTGTTCGCCATTTTGCTGCTGCCGCTGCTGGCGCTGATCGCCACCTCACTGGTGCCGACTCTCGGCGTACCGCTCAATAGCCAAACCCTGACGTTCGCCGCCTGGCATGCGATGTTCGATAACCAGAGCGCCACCTGGCGCGCGCTCACCAACAGTATGGTGCTGTCGGTTTCCGCCGCGCTGCTGCTGATGCTGATCGCCCTGCCGCTGGCCTGGCTGCTGGTGCGCTACGCCAGTCGCCCGCTGCGCTGGCTGCAAAACGCTATCGATATTCCCTACACCCTGCCGGGCGTGGTGCTGGCGATCGCCATTATTCTGCTGTTCTCGCGCCCGCTGCCGCTGCTTAACGTCAGCCTCAGCGGTACGCTGATGATCATCTTTATCGCCTATCTGGCGCGCTTTCTCACCGTCTGCCTGAAACCGGTGCATAACAGCATGCTGCAACTGGATCCGGCGATGGAAGAGGCCGCCAGTCTCGCCGGCGCGAATTTTTCCCAGCGTCTGCGCCATATTGTGCTGCCGTTGCTGGCCCCGGCCGCCTTTGCCGGCGCGCTACTGGTTTTTCTCACCGCAGTGAATGAACTCACCGTTTCGGCGCTGCTGTGGAGCGCAGGCAAGGAGACCATCGGCGTGGTGATTTTCAACCTCGATGAGAGCGGCAATAAAGTGCTGGCGTCGGCGGTGTCGGTGCTGGTGGTGGCGCTGGTGACCTGTGTGATGTTGTTATTAAGCGGCCTGGGTCGCTATCTTCCCAAAGGAGTTATCCCGTGGCAGAACTGAAACTGGAGGGGCTTGGCAAAACCTTCGGCGAACAGAGCGTGGTTTGTGATCTGAACCTTACTATTCCGCAGGGCGCGTTTACGGCGTTGCTCGGGCCGAGCGGCTGTGGAAAAACCACGACGCTGCGTATTCTGGCCGGGCTTGAGCATCTGAGCCACGGGCGGTTATGGCTCGGCGATCGCCTGCTGGCGGATGAAAAAATCCATCTGCCGCCGGAGGTGCGCAACATGGGGATGGTGTTTCAGTCCTATGCCCTGTGGCCGCACATGACGGTGGCGGAAAACGTGGGCTATCCGTTAAAGCTGAAAAAAGTGCAGGGCGCGGCGCGACAGAAACAGGTGATGGCGGCGCTGGAAGTGGTGGAGCTGGGCGCGTACGCCGACCGTTCCCCGCAGGCGTTAAGCGGCGGGCAGCGGCAGCGGGTGGCGCTGGCGCGCTGTCTGGTGTCGGAGCCGCAGGTGGTGCTGCTTGATGAGCCACTGGCTAACCTCGACCGGCATCTGCGCGCCACCATGGAGCAGACGTTCCGTGAATTTCATCGCCGTACCGGCGCGACCTTTGTCTATGTGACGCACGATCAGGCCGAAGCGATGGCGCTGGCAAGCCATATCGCGGTGATGCATAAAGGGGAGCTGATGCAGTGGGGCACGCCGCAGGGGCTGTATCAGCATCCGCACAGCGCCTGGGTGGCGCGTTTTATCGGCAAAGGCAGCGTGCTGGACGTCAGGGCACAGGCTGATGACCGCCAGCTTAACGGCGGCGAATTACACCGGGCATTAAGCGCCGGGGCCGCGGGGCAGTGTCAGCAGGTGCTGGTGCGCCCCGAGCATGTCGAAGTGGCGCAGGATGGCCTGCATGCCGAAGTGGAGAGCTGCATTTATCAGGGCGAGCGTTATCTACTGGCGCTGCGTCTGGCGGACGGTCAGCAGCTGAGCGCGTTTCACCATTCGCCGCTGGATGTACAGCAGGCGGTGGCGGTGCGGCTGCATCAGGGCTGGCGTCTGGAGGCCGCGTGAACTTTCGCATCGAGATCATCAGCGGACTCAACCAGAAAGCGCCCGCCGCCATTTTACTCAGCACGCCGTCGCAGCGCATTTTGCTGGATGCGGGCGGGGCGCTTGATACAGAGAGCGACGACTGGGCGGTGCCGGATAATCTGGATGCGGTATTGCTGAGCCACGATCACATTGATCATATCGCCGGGCTATGCCGTCTGCCGCCGCACGTTCCGGTTTACTGTAGCGCGGTGACGGCCCGCTCGCTGCCCGCGCACCGCTCTGTTCAGGTGATTGCGGTACGTGGTCAGTTCCGGCTTGGCGATCTCACCGTGACTACCGGCAGTTGCGGCCATGCCTATGGCGGCGTCTGGTTTCATTTCGATGTGCCGGGCGGTCTGTTTTACAGCGGCGATATCAGTATGGAGTCGGCGCTGTTTCGCTTCGATCCCCCGCCGCGCGCAGAGATTGCGCTGGTGGATGCCTCTTACGGATTGTATGACACGCCGCAATCGCAGCAGCGCGCGCACATTGCCGCGTATCTGCGTCAGCCGACTTTATGCCCGGTGCCGCCGTCAGGTCGCGCGGTGGAAATCGCGCTGCTTGAAGCGCAGGCCGGACGGCTGGCAATGGCGCTGGACGACGACTGCCGGGCGATGCTGACGGCGATGGCAGAGTACGATGACGGTAGTTTACAGACCGGCGTGCAGGCAGGCTTACGCGCGCTGCGCCAGCAACTGCCGCCGTTTTCCGTGACCGCGCCGCTGATCCTCGCCGCCGATCCTGACGGACAAACCGGCATGGCCGGGGCATTACGCGCGCAGCCGGATTTTTATCATCGCACCCTTTTTACCGGCCACATGAACCCGCGCGCCCGCCAGCAGTGGCAGAGCGGCGAGGTGGACTTTTGCCGCTGGAACGTCCACCCGACGCGGCGCTGTCTGCAACGCCTGGTGATGATGCTCGGCTGTCATGCGCTGGCTCCGCTGTTTACGCCTCTGGACGATGTGCCGCGCTGGCAGCAGGCGCTGGGCTGCACCATCATCACCGACAGCACCATTGAGAGGGAAGTATGTCATTAATCTGTAAGCCGTTTGTGCTGGTGCGCCACGGCGAGACACCGCTTAATCTTGCACAGCGGATCGGGGGGCGCAGCGATGTGCCGCTGACCGCGCGCGGCGAAGAACAGGCGCGTGCCGCCTCGGCGCTGCTGATGCGCCAGCGCTGGAGTTGCATTGCCGTCAGCCCGTTGCTGCGCGCTCGTCGTACCGCTGAACTGGCGCTGCCGGGCCAGCCCCTGACCCTGGTCGACGATCTGCGGGAGCGGGACTGGGGTGACCTGGAAGGGATGCCCATTACCTCGCAACCGCCCTATGAACAGACGCCGCCGCACGGCGAATCCTGGCAGGCGTTTTGCGATCGCGTCACCAGCGCGCTGAACCTTCTGCTTACCGCCCACGATACGCCGTTGCTGGTGGCGCATTCCGGGATCTTCCGGGTCATTAATCTTTATGCCACCGGTACGCCGTACGGCGAACGGATGGGAAATGTTGTACCGATGTGGATCATGCCAGGCCTGCGGGCTGGCGAATGGGAAATCGTCCCGCTGGAGGAACGTTATGTCGTATGAAGAGTGCGTGATCGTCGATATTGACGGCACGCTCGCCGAATTTGATGCAGAAGCTGTGCGTCAGTGGGTACTGGGCGAAGAGAAGCAGTGGCTGCCGTTTTTTGAACATATGGCGCAGGCGCTGCCAGGGGTGGCGGTAGCCCGTCTTGTTGGCATCCTCAGCGCTCAGCAGCAAAAAATCGTTATTTGCAGCGGACGCCCGGCCAGTTATCAGCACTACACGCAGACATGGCTGGAGCAGCACAGTATCCCCTTTGATGCGCTCTATCTGCGGCCGGACGACGAAGATCATCTTGCTGATGAAGTGGTAAAAAAGCGCCTGTTGCAGCGCATCCGCGAGGATGGTTATCAGCCCTGGCTGGTGATCGACGACCGCCAGGCGGTGGTGGATTTCTGGCGGGCCGAAGGGCTGACCTGCCTGCAATGCGCGCCGGGGGATTTCTAGCTGTCAGGGGGCTTCCATTAACCGGCTGATGTGAATACTCAGCCAGGTCAGTTCATCCTTTGGCAGCGTGAGCTGATATTTTTCCTGCACATAGTCGCGGATCGCCCAGGCGACGTTCATGGCGTCCGGGCGATGGCGCAGCAGTTCCTGATAGAAATCGTCGGTGTCACTGGCAGTGACGTTGCCGGCGATCAGCCGCTCGGCAAAGTAGCGCAGGTGGGTAATAAAACGGTTGTAGTTTACCGAGTTGATGTCGAGATTTTTATTGAGCTTATAGCGCACGATCTCCGCGATGCGGTTGACCAGTTCCACCTGCTGGTGGGCGCTGGCCTGATCGCTACTGCCCGTCGCGTTGATAATATGAAAAGCGATATTCACCGCCTCATCATCCGGCAGCGTGACGGCAAAGCGGGCGTTCACCTGCTGCATCGCCTGCTGGCCTAACAGATACTCTTTCTGATAATACCGCTTCACTTCCCAGCTGAGCTTGTTAAAAAACGGCTGATCTTTACGGCAGCGTTCTACGGCAAACCACAGGTGCTCGGCGAGGGTAAAGAACAGCACGGCGTTGAGCTTTTCCACATACGCCTGCTGGATCTGCGTGATGATGTCGTGGGTCAGCTCAAAAAAAGCCGCAGGAATGGTGTCCGTCAGCGATAAAAAGTGCCGGGATTTCAGATCCGCCAGCGGCAGGAAGATCTTTTCCACCTGCGCAATGTCGATAAGCTCGCCGGGTTTGCTGCCAAATCCGATGCCCTTACCGAACAGGATCATCTCCTGCTGGTCATAGTCGACCAGCAGCATACTGTTATTCAGCGACTTTTTTACTGTTATCACGGTCAATTCCTGCGGCTTTATAGCCGTTAGTCGAGGTCGGCCCCGTTGCTGGCAATCACTTTCTTATACCACCAGAACGAGTCTTTACGCAGACGTTCCAGCGAGCCATTGCCTTCATCATCCTGATCGACATAGATAAAGCCATAGCGCTTGGACATTTGCGACGTCCCGGCGCTGATGATGTCAATCGGCCCCCAGGTGGTGAAGCCCATCACCTCCACGCCTTCGTTAATCGCCGCCAGCGTTTGCGCAAAGTGGGCGCGGAAATAGTCGATACGGTAGCTGTCATGGATTTCGCCATTTTCCACCACGTCTTTCGCGCCCAGGCCGTTTTCAACGATAAACAGCGGTTTTTTATAGCGGTCGTAAAGCTCCAGCAGCGAGATTTTCAGCCCCACGGGATCGATCTGCCAGCCCCAGTCGGACGCCGGAAGATGCGGGTTCTTCACGCCAAGAATGGTGTTGCCCGGCGTGCGCTCGACGTCTGGCTGAGTGCTTTCAGTAAGGGACATGTAATAGCTGAACGACACAAAATCCACGGTATGGGCTTTGAGGATCGCCTTATCCTCCGGCTGCATAGCGATGTGAATATCACGCCGTTCAAGGTCGCGCAAAATCAGCGGCGGGTATTCGCCAGACACCTGCACATCGGCATAGAAGTAGTTTTCGAGGTTTTTCTTCAGCGTCGCTTCCACATCCTCCGGGCGGCAGCTGTAGGGATACGTGGTCAGTTTGGTGAGCATACAACCCACCTGGCTGCCGGGGATTTTGGCATGGCAGTCGCGGGTCACCAGCGCCGAGGCGACAAACTGGTGATGCAGCCCCTGATAAATATCCTGCTTCGCCTTGCCCGGCGCGCTTTTATCTTCGCGGATCCCCGCAGTGGTAAACGGATGGCGATGGATGCTGTCGATTTCGTTAAACGTCAGCCAGTAGCGCACCTGATCTTTGTAGCGGTCGAAACAGACATTTGAGAAGCGCACAAAGGCGTCCAGCACGTTGCGGTGCACCCAGCCGTTATATTTTTCGCTCAGCGCCAGCGGCATTTCATAATGCGAAAGCGTCACCAGCGGTTCAATGTTGTAGTGGCGCAGCTCGCGGAACAGATCGTCGTAAAATTGCAGGCCCGCCTCGTTCGGCTCAGCGTCTTCACCGGTGGGGAAAATGCGCGACCAGGCAATGGACACGCGCAGCACCTTAAAGCCCATCTCGGCGAACAGCGCAATGTCGCCTTTATAGCGGTGGTAAAAGTCGATGCCGCGCCGTTTCGGGTAGAGCGCGTCGTTTTGGCCGGTTAAGGCATCGCTGACGTTTTCATCGCTCAGCGCCAGGTGACCATCATAGCTTTTCAGGGAAAGATTCGGTTTCCAGGTGATGGCGTCGGCCACGGATGGCCCTTTGCCGTCAACATTCCACGCGCCTTCCGCCTGATTCGCGGCAATGGCGCCGCCCCATAAAAACCCCTGCGGAAAGCCAGAATATTTATCCATTACACGGACTCCTTTAACGTCATGATGATGTGAGGATGAGTGGATTGCGCCCCGCGCGCGGCGGGGGCGATGGCAAAGCGTTCGCTGTTGGTGACGATCATCATCACCACCGGATCGAATCCGGCCGCCACGATGTCATCAAGATCAAAACGGACCAGAACATCGCCGGTGTTGACGTGCTGGCCTTCGCTCACCTGCGGGTGAAAGCCCTGACCGTTCAGTTTGATGGTGTCGATACCGATATGAAAAATCAGCTCCACGCCGTCATCGGTCAGCAGACTGACCGCATGGCCGGTGTCAAAAACGTTCATGATGGTGCCGCTGGCAGGCGCGCGCAGTATGCCCTGCGAGGGAATAATGGCGATGCCGTCGCCCATGATGCGCTTTGAGAACACATCGTCCGCCACGCGCTCCAGCGGGATGGTTTTCCCTTCCACCGGCGGCGCAAAATCCAGCTGACGCTCAGCGGCCTGCGGCGTTTTATCCCGCCACAGCAGCAGGGCGGCGAAAAAGGCAATGGCGAAGGACAGGCCGCCACCGGCAAAGGCCCAGAGAATATTCATGGGATTGGTTGGGGAGACGAACATTGAGATGCTGGCAAGGCCGGGGCCGACCAGCGCGAAGGCTTCAATCGCCATCCAGCCGATAAAGGCGCCGCCAATCACGCTACCGGCAATCACGCTGTAGAGCGCTTTTTTATGCAGCAGGGTGATGCCGTACAGCGCGGGTTCCGTAATGCCGAACAGGGCGGAGATCCCGGCGGAAATCGCCGTGGATTTCAGCGCCCTGTCTTTGCTTTTCAGGGCAATGGCAAAACAGGCGCCGGATTCGGCGATGTTATGCGCCAGCGACGCGGGCAGGTAGAGCATTTCGCGCCCGAACTGGCTCATCGACGCCACGGCGTAAGGCAGCATAGGTTTGTGCATTCCGGCGGCCACCATAAAGGGTAACGCCGCTGCCAGCAGGCCCGTCGCCACGAATCCCAGCTTGCCGTAGAGCCATAAGATCACCGTTGCCAGTCCGGCCCCCAGTTCGTAACCCAGCGGGCCTAAAATCAGCAGCGTAACGGGGACAGTGACCAGCAGCGACAGCATCGGCGAGAGAAAAATACGCAGCGCGCCGGGAGAGTAGCGGTTGAAGATTTTTTCCGTCTGCGCATAAAACAGCACGCATAAGATCGCCGGGAATACCTGCGAGGCATAGGCAACGTTCTGTAAATCAAGCGATAAAAAGGTCGCGCCCTCCGCCAGCTGCTTCGACATGGCGGGCAGCACCATCACCGACACCGCCGACACCGCCACCAGCACGTTTACTTTCAGCTTCATGGCGGTGGTGATGGCGACGAGAATGGGCAGGAAATAGAGCGGCGCGGAACCGATGTTATCCAGCACTTTATAGGTGGAAGAATCCCGCGTCAGCCAGCCCATCAGATCCAGCAACAGCAGCAGCGACTTGAGCACGCCGCCGCCCGCAATGGCCGGCACCAGCGGCTGAAAAACGCTGATCACAAAATCCACTATCTTTGCGCCACGGCTGACTTTATCGGTTGTGGACGGTGTGGTCTGTTGCGGCGTGCCCACCAGCGATCTTACCGCATCGTAAACCTGCACGACGTCGTGACCGATGATCACCTGACACTGTACGTTGACCCGTACGCCTAACACGCCGGGAATGCTTTCCAGCGCGGGCTGATCCACTTTGGCGTTATCGTGCAGGCTGAGCCGTAACCGTGTGGAGCAGTGCTCAATATGGGCAATGTTTTCTGCGCCCCCAATGTGGGCGATGATATCCAGAGCTGTCTGTAAGTGGTTCATATCAGGCCTCATTTATTTGGCGCAAAAAAAAACCTGAAGCCTTCCCCCACTGTGCAGAGAGGGAAGGCTTCAGGTCTTGCCTACGTAACGTAGTAACACGCCTTAGCCTTTTATATCGTCGCAGAACGTACTGAAAGTCAAACATCCACCGCGCGAACGATGCATAACTGTGAGCTGATTAACAACTCGCCGCCCTTTTGTGAACGGGCGACGAGGTGCAGTTTTAGCTTTTTTTTGCGCCGTAGCGTGCAAACCAGGTCAGCATGCGCTGCCAGCCATCCTGCGCGGATTCGGCGTGGTAGCTCGGGCGATAATCGGCGTTAAAGGCATGCCCGGCATCGGGATAAACTACGATTTCCGCCGTGGCGTTAGCCGCCCGCAGCGCCTGGCGCATGGTATCGACAGTGTCCTGCGGAATACTGGAATCCTGCGCGCCGTACAGACCAAGCACCGGGGCGGTGAGTTCGGTGGCAATATCCACCGGATGCGACGGCGAGTTCATGGTTTTATCCCCCACCAGTTTGCCGTACCACGCCACCGCCGCTTTCAACTGCGGATTGTGCGCGGCATACAGCCAGGCGATGCGGCCGCCCCAGCAAAAGCCGGTCGCCAGCAGGCGGTGCGGATCGCCGCCGTTGCGCGCAGCCCAGTTGGCGACGTGATCCAGATCCGCCAGCACCTGTGCGTCCGGCACCTTTGAAACCAGTTCGCTGAACAGGGTCGGAATATCGTCATACGCATTCGGATCCCCCTGACGGAAATAGAGCTCCGGCGCCACGGCAAGATAGCCTTCCTTCGCCAGGCGACGGCAGAGATCGCGGATGTGCTCATGCACGCCAAAAATTTCCTGGATGACAATCACCACCGGCAGCGCGCCGGCAGCCTCTGCCGGACGGGCGTGGTAGGCAGGCATATTGTCTCCCCGCGAGGGGATGGACGTCAGACCCGCGACAATACCGTCGTCAGCAGTCGTGATGGCGGTGGATGCATGGGGCGAAGCAGCAGGGGCAAAGCCGGGTTGTTTGTCAGTGGTCATGGCGATCTCCGTACCCTTGTAGTGGTGCAAAAAAGTAGCGCAATAAATAACTATAGTCAGCCGTCTAAAATACAGCGCTCACGAAAGCGGCTATCTTTTGAGAAGTGCCCGCCTGACGAACATGTTAATGTGATGTGTATCACTATTTTATGGAAAACCACTGCAAACAATTTTATTGGCGGTGATGGTTGTCACGAAATTTAACGTGCAGCTTCTGTAAAGTACCTTTTTGCTACTTCTGACAAACCGATCTACAGAGGAGTCACCTATGTCACAGTCTGATGTTTTTCACCTCGGCCTCACTAAAAACGATTTACAAGGGGCTACGCTTGCCATCGTCCCTGGCGACCCGGAGCGAGTGGAAAAGATCGCCGCGCTGATGGATAAGCCGGTTAAGCTGGCATCGCACCGCGAATTCACCTCCTGGCGTGCAGAGCTGGACGGCAAGCCGGTGATCGTGTGCTCCACCGGTATCGGCGGCCCGTCCACCTCTATCGCCGTGGAAGAGCTGGCGCAGCTGGGCATTCGTACTTTCCTGCGCGTCGGCACCACCGGGGCGATCCAGCCGCACATTAACGTCGGCGACGTACTGGTGACCACCGCCTCTGTACGCCTTGACGGCGCCAGCCTGCACTTTGCGCCAATGGAATACCCGGCCGTCGCTGATTTTGCCTGCACCACGGCGCTGGTCGAGGCAGCGAAATCCGTCGGCGCTACCACGCACATCGGCGTGACTGCTTCTTCCGACACTTTCTATCCGGGTCAGGAACGTTATGACACCTTCTCTGGCCGCGTGGTAAAACGCTACAAAGGCTCCATGGAAGAGTGGCAGTCCATGGGCGTAATGAACTACGAAATGGAATCCGCCACGCTGCTGACCATGTGCTCAAGCCAGGGTCTGCGCGCCGGTATGGTGGCGGGCGTGATCGTTAACCGCACCCAGCAGGAGATCCCGAACGCGGAAACCATGAAGCAGACCGAAAGCCACGCGGTGAAAATCGTGGTGGAAGCGGCGCGTCGCCTGCTGTAGTTCGCGTTTTTTACCTCCATTTCCAGGGCCGATCCACTCGGCCCTTTCTTTTTGCGTAGCGCCTCGCAGGAAATCCCTTCCCAGGTGGACATCTGTACAGCACAATCTTACTTTGCACCGGACAGTGATTTTTGCAGGGGAAGATGTGGATATTTCAATACTGTTAAGCGTGGCGGCAGCGCTGCTGGGCGGCGTCATGCTGGGATGGCTGGCCATGAAATCGCGCGCCGATCAGCTGCGGGCCGATCTGCTCGAAGATCGCCGGGAACTGGACATCGAATTAAGCGCGGCCAGACAACAGCTGGCGCAGAACCAGCACTGGCGCAACGAGTGCGAACTGCTGAATAACGAACTGCGCAGCCTGCGGGAAATTAATACCTCGCTGGAAGCCGATCTGCGCGAAGTCACCACCCGTCTTGAATCCACCCAACTGCATGCGGAAGACAAAATCCGCCAGATGATCAACAGTGAACAGCGCCTCAGCGAGCAGTTCGAAAACCTCGCCAACCGCATTTTTGAACAGAGCAACCGCCGGGTGGATGAGCAGAACCGCCAGAGCCTCGGCAGTTTACTGACGCCGCTGCGCGAACAGCTGGACGGTTTTCGTCGTCAGGTACAGGACAGCTTTGGGCAGGAGGCGCGCGAGCGGCACACGCTGGCGCACGAGATCCGCAATCTCCAGCAACTGAACGCGCAGATGGCGCAGGAAGCGGTGAACCTCACCCGCGCCCTCAAGGGCGATAACAAAACCCAGGGCAACTGGGGCGAAGTGGTGTTAACCCGTGTGCTGGAGGCGTCCGGCTTACGGCACGGTTATGAGTACGAAACCCAGGTCAGCATCGAGACCGACGCGCGGGCGCGTATGCAGCCGGATGTGATTGTCCGTCTGCCGCAGGGTAAAGACGTGGTGATTGACGCCAAAATGACGCTGGTGGCCTACGAGCGCTATTTTAACGCCGAAGAAGACTATACCCGCGAAACCGCGTTGCAGGAGCACCTCGCCTCGGTGCGCAGCCACATTCGTCTGCTGGGCCGCAAGGATTATCAGCAACTACCAGGGCTGCGTTCGCTGGATTACGTGCTGATGTTCATCCCCGTCGAACCCGCCTTTTTGCTGGCGCTCGATCGGCAGCCGGAGCTGATCAACGAAGCATTGAAAAACAATATCATGCTGGTCAGCCCTACCACCCTGCTGGTGGCGTTGCGCACCATTGCTAATCTGTGGCGCTACGAGCATCAAAGCCGCAACGCCCAGCAGATCGCCGACCGCGCCAGCCGCCTGTACGACAAAATGCGGCTGTTTGTGGATGATATGTCGTCCATCGGTCAGGGGCTGGATAAAGCGCAGGATAACTACCGCCAGGCAATGAAAAAACTCACCTCCGGACGCGGCAATCTGCTGGCGCAGGCCGAGGCGTTTCGCGGGCTGGGGGTGGAGGTCAAACGCGAGATTAATCCGGATTTGGTTGAACAGGCCACCGCTCAGGACGAGGAGTTTCGTTTGCGTGCCGGTGAGCCGGACGCTGAAGAATCTCAGGAAGACAATGAATTAGCCACGCGGGCCGCGGTGAATGACAGCCCGGAGCGCGTATCGCAAGGCGGTTGAAACATAGGGCAATTGCGCCCAATCTGTTACACTTCACGAACAATTTCTTGATAAGCAGGCACTGAGATGGCGGAAGATCGACAAGAAACTTCACAGGACACGACCCACTTTGGTTATCAGACCGTCGCCAAAACGCAGAAAGCTGACATGGTGGCGCACGTATTTCATTCCGTGGCGGCAAAATACGATGTCATGAACGATCTGATGTCCTTTGGCATCCATCGTTTATGGAAGCGTTTTACGATCGATTGCAGCGGCGTGCGCCGTGGGCAGAAAGTGCTCGATCTGGCAGGCGGCACCGGCGATCTGACGGCGAAATTCTCGCGTCTGGTGGGTGAAACCGGGCAAGTAGTGCTGGCGGATATTAACGACTCGATGCTGAAAGTTGGCCGCGACAAGCTGCGTAATATTGGCGTCATCGGCAACGTTGAATATGTGCAGGCGAATGCCGAAGCGCTGCCGTTCCCGGATAACACCTTTGACTGCATTACTATCTCCTTCGGTCTGCGTAATGTGACCGACAAAGAGAAAGCGCTGCGTTCAATGTTTCGCGTGCTGAAGCCGGGCGGCCGTCTGCTGGTGCTGGAATTCTCCAAACCGGTTATCGAGCCGCTGAGTAAAGCTTATGACGCCTACTCGTTCCATATTCTGCCGCGCATCGGCGAACTGGTCGCCAGCGACGCCGGTAGCTATCGTTATCTGGCGGAATCCATTCGTATGCATCCCAATCAGGATACGCTGAAGGCGATGATGCAGGACGCGGGCTTTGAAAATGTCGATTACTACAATCTGACCGCCGGTATTGTTGCCCTGCATCGTGGTTATAAGTTCTGACAGGAGTCTGCCATGCCCTTTAAGCCTTTAATGACCGCCGGGATAGAGCGTGTACTTAATACGTTTTTATACCGTCCTCAGGCCCTGAAACCTGCACGCCAGCGCTTACAGGGCAAGGTGCTGCGTATTGTCGTCAAAGAGCTTTCCACGCCGCTGGTGCTGGCGTTCAGCGAGCGTCAGCTTGATGTGCTGGGCGAGTGGGAGGGCGAAGCAGACTGTACGGTCATTACCCGACTGCGCGTCCTGCCGACCCTGCGCGATCGTAAACAGCTCACCTCGCTTATCCGTAGCGGCGAGCTGGAAGTGCAGGGCGATTTGCAGGTGGTGCAAAACTTCGGGGCATTAATGGATCTGGCCGAGTTTGACGCGGCGGAGCTGTTAGCGCCCTGGACCGGTGATATTGCCGCTGAAGGCATCAGCCAGGCGCTGCGCGGCGGCACCGCCTTTGTACGCAAAAATTTTCAGCGCCAGCAGCAGTATGTCGCTGAAACCCTGACCGAGGAGTGGCGTATGGCACCCGGCGCGCTGGAAGTGGCCTGGTTCGCAGAAGAAACCGCAGCTATCGCGCGTTCGGTTGACGCGTTAACCCACCGTCTGGAAAAACTGGAGGGCAAATGACGCCTGGTGAAATTCGGCGCCTTTACTTCATCATCCAAACTTTTTTGAGTTACGGGCTTGATGAGCTCATCCCCAGAATGCGTCTTACCATGCCGCTTCGCCTCTGGCGCCGCACGTTGTTCTGGATGCCAAATCGCCACAAAGACAAGGAATTAGGCCATCGCCTGCGTCTGGCATTACAGGAACTGGGCCCGGTATGGATTAAATTCGGACAGATGCTGTCCACCCGCCGCGACCTTTTCCCGCCGGTCATTGCCGACCAGCTTGCCATGTTGCAGGACCGCGTGGCGCCTTTCGACGGCGCGCTGGCTAAGCGACAAATCGAAAAAGCGATGGGCGGTATTCCTGTTGAAACCTGGTTTGATGATTTTGACATCAAGCCGCTGGCGTCTGCGTCTATTGCGCAGGTGCATACCGCCCGGCTGAAAGAGAATGGCAAAGAGGTGGTCATCAAAGTGATCCGCCCGGACATTTTGCCGGTTATCAAAGCCGATATGCGCCTTATCTACCGCCTTGCCCGCTGGGTGCCGCGCTTGCTGCCGGATGGTCGCCGTCTGCGCCCGCTGGAAGTGGTGCATGAATACGAAAAAACGCTGATCGACGAGCTGAATTTACTGCGCGAAGCCGCTAACGCCATCCAGCTGCGCCGTAATTTCGAAGACAGCCCGATGCTCTACGTGCCGGAAATTTACTCCGACTATTGCAGCCAGGACATGCTGGTGATGGAGCGTATTTACGGCATCCCCATCAACGACGTGGCGGCGCTGGAGAAAAACGGCACCAATCTGAAGCTGCTGGCAGAGCGTGGCGTACAGGTGTTCTTTACTCAGGTGTTCCGCGACAGCTTCTTCCATGCGGATATGCATCCGGGCAATATTTTTGTCAGCTATGAACATCCGGAAGATCCGCAGTATATCGGTATCGACTGCGGCATCGTGGGCTCGCTGAACAAAGAAGACAAGCGCTATCTGGCCGAGAACTTTATCGCCTTCTTTAACCGCGACTACCGTAAGGTGGCGGAATTGCATGTGGATTCAGGCTGGGTACCGCCGGACACCAACGTGGAAGAGTTCGAGTTCGCCATCCGCACCGTCTGCGAGCCTATCTTCGAGAAGCCGCTGGCGGAGATCTCCTTTGGTCACGTGCTTCTGAATCTGTTCAATACCGCGCGCCGCTTCAATATGGAAGTGCAGCCGCAGCTGGTGCTGCTGCAAAAGACGCTGCTGTATGTGGAAGGGGTTGGCCGTCAGCTCTATCCGCAGCTCGATTTATGGAAAACCGCGAAACCTTTCCTTGAATCCTGGATCAAAGATCAGGTCGGTATTCCGGCGCTGATCCGCTCGCTAAAAGAAAAAGCGCCGTTCTGGGTGGAAAAAATGCCGGAACTGCCGGAGCTGATTTACAACAATCTGCGCCAGAGCAAGCAGTTGCAGCACAGCGTGGAGCAAATCTCCCGTGATCTGCACGTTAACCATATGCGTCAGGGGCAATCGCGCTATTTGTTCGGCATTGGGGCAACGTTGATACTCAGTGGTACATTATTGCTGATTAACCGCCCTGAGTGGCAGTCGGCCCCGGCCTGGCTGATGGCGGGCGGGCTGGTCATCTGGCTGATTGGCTGGCGTAAGACGCGCGCAATTTGATCGTTCACAACGGGCCGCTTAACGTATACTGTGGCCCGGTTTATTCATCATTTATCACTGGGGATAAGGTATGGGTGGTATCAGTATTTGGCAGTTACTTATCATCGCCGTCATCGTTGTGCTGCTGTTCGGCACTAAAAAACTCGGTTCGATTGGTTCAGATTTAGGCGCATCGATCAAAGGCTTCAAAAAAGCCATGAGCGATGATGACAAGCATACAAAACCGGCAGAAGACGCGGATTTTACGGCGAAATCCATTGCTGAAAAGCCGGATGATGTGAAGAAAGAAGACGCGAAGCGTCACGATAAAGAGCAGGTGTAATTCGTGTTCGATATTGGCTTTGGTGAATTAGTTCTGGTTTTCGTTATCGGCCTCATTGTTCTGGGGCCGCAACGTCTGCCAGTGGCGGTTAAAACGGTGGCAGGCTGGGTACGCGCGCTGCGCTCCCTTGCCTCTACCGTACAAAATGAACTTGCCCAGGAGCTTAAGCTTCAGGAATTTCAGGACAGCCTGAAGAAAGTTGAAAAAGCCAGTCTGGATAATCTGACGCCGGAACTGAAAGCCTCCATGGATGAACTGCGTGAAGCGGCGGAATCGATGAAGCGCTCCTACAGCGCTAACGATCCGGAGAAAGAGAGCGATGTCGCGCATACCATCCATAATCCGCTGGTAAAAGATAACGAAGCGCAGCATGAAGGCATTACGCCAGCCACGGCAGAAAATCAGGCCAGCGCGCCGGAACAGAAGCCGTCGACGGAGCCTGAAGACAACGCTGTCCGGCCGAACGATGCCGCTGTCGTGAAAAGCCCCGTACAGGCAGCGCCTGCTTCCGATTCAACCCCTTCGACAAGTGGTAAATCTTAAACATGGCTGTAGAAGATACCCAACCGCTGATCTCGCATCTGATTGAACTGCGTAAGCGTCTGCTGAACAGCATTATAGCCGTTCTGTTGATTTTCCTGGCGTTGGTCTATTTTGCCAATGACATTTATCAACTGGTGTCAGCCCCGCTGATCAAGCAGATGCCGGAAGGCGCCACCATGATCGCCACCGATGTGGCATCGCCGTTCTTCACGCCGATCAAGCTGACCTTTATGGTGTCGCTGATCCTCTCTGCGCCGGTTATTCTCTACCAGGTGTGGGCATTTGTGGCGCCGGCGCTGTACCGGCATGAACGCCGTCTGGTGATCCCGCTGCTGGTTTCCAGTTCGCTGCTGTTTTACATCGGGATGGCGTTCGCCTATTTCGTGGTCTTCCCGCTGGCGTTTGGCTTCCTGACGCATACCGCGCCCGTTGGCGTGCAGGTTTCAACGGATATTGCCAGCTACCTTGATTTCGTCATGGCGCTGTTTATGGCCTTTGGCGTGTCCTTTGAAGTGCCGGTGGCTATTGTGCTTATCTGCTGGATGGGCGTGACCACGCCGGAAGAACTGCGCAAGAAACGCCCTTATGTATTAGTGGGGGCGTTTGTGGTTGGGATGCTACTGACGCCGCCGGATGTTTTCTCGCAGACGCTGCTGGCGATCCCGATGTATTGCCTGTTTGAAATCGGCGTATTCTTCTCGCGGTTCTACGTCGGCAAGCGGCGTTTCCGCAGCGACGAAAGCGACGAAGACGACAGCGAAAGCACAAAAGAGTAATCAATGGCCGCCCGAAAGGGCGGTTGTCATATGGAGGACGGCATGTTTGATATTGGGGTCAACCTGACCAGTTCGCAGTTCGCCACAGACAGCGATGAGGTGGTGGCGCGGGCTTTCGCCGCGGGCGTTAAAGGCATGCTGCTGACCGGCACCAGTCTGCATGACAGCGAGCAGGCGCAGCGGCTGGCTCAGCGTCATGCGCATTGCTGGTCTACGGCGGGCGTGCATCCCCATGACAGCAGCCAGTGGGATGCAAACACCGCAGACGCGATTTTCGCGCTGGCCCGTCAGCCGGAAGTGGTGGCGATTGGCGAATGCGGCCTGGATTTTAACCGCAATTTTTCCCCGGCAGCCGATCAGGAAGCGGCTTTTTCCGCACAGCTGGCGATTGCCGCAGAGCTGTCGATGCCGGTATTTTTACACTGTCGCGATGCTCATGAACGTTTTCTGGCGCTGCTGACGCCGTGGCTGGATAAGCTGCCGGGCGCGGTGCTGCACTGTTTTACCGGATCGCAGTCCGAGGCGGAGGAATGTCTGGCGAAAGGGTTATATCTGGGCATCACCGGTTGGGTATGTGATGAGCGTCGTGGCGCGGAGCTGTGCGCCGTGGTGCCGCAGATCCCGGCTGACCGGCTGCTGGTGGAGACGGACGCGCCTTATCTGCTGCCGCGCGATCTCAAACCCAAACCCGCCTCGCGACGCAATGAGCCTGCGTATCTGGGACATATAGTTGAGCGCATTGCGGCCCTGCGCGGTGAAACGGCAGAGGCGGTGAGCAACGCCACGGATGCGAACGTAAAGCAGCTGTTTGGCGTGACGTTTTAAGCCGGATCGGCTTTGCGGAACTCAGTGTTCTTCACGCTTTGCAGCACTTGCTTGTTGAGGAAGTTGAGCAGCAGCATCGAGCGCGCTTCGCCATCCGGCTCGGTAAAGATGGCCTGCAGGCCGGTAAAAGCGCCTTCGGTGATCACCACATTGTCGCCCGCGTATGGCGTATCGGGATCGGTGATCCCTTCCGGCTGACAGGTGGAGAGTTGTTCAATGACCGTGGGCGGCACCGTCGCCGGGCTGGCGCCAAAACGCACAAAATGGCTGACGCCGCGCGTGGCGCTGATGGTCGTGGTATGAATGATTTCCGGATCAAACTGGACGAACAGATAATTAGGGAAAAGCGGTTCATTGACGCGGGTACGTTTACCGCGCACCATTTTTTCCAGCTCGATCATCGGCGTCAGGCAGTTGACGGCCTGGCGTTCAAGGTGTTCCTGAGCGCGCTGAAGCTGTCCCCGTTTGCAATACAATAAATACCAGGCTTGCATCATCATCCTTCCCTTGTGTTCGGGCGCAAGGATACCACAATCGCGTTGTTGATTATATCGGGTGCGGGCGACGCGTTTGCAGTGAGTTTTACGCTTATTTAACAAAATTACAGCATCACGCGGGCGTTCGCCGTATAATAATCCGCTTACAGAGAGGCCATGATTAACTGCATGAAATACCACGACCTACGCGACTTTATGGCGCTGCTCGAACAGCAGGGCGAACTCAAACGCATCACGTTTCCGGTTGACCCCCATCTGGAGATTACCGAGATAGCCGACCGCACCCTGCGTGCCGGTGGCCCGGCGCTGTTATTCGAAAATCCCAAAGGTTACTCCATGCCCGTGCTGTGCAATTTATTTGGCACACCGCGCCGCGTGGCGTTAGGTATGGGGCAGGAAGATGTCACGGCGCTGCGTGAAGTGGGCAAGCTGCTGGCCTTTTTAAAAGAGCCGGAGCCGCCGAAAGGGTTTCGCGATCTGTTTGATAAGCTGCCGCAGTTTAAGCAGGTGCTCAACATGCCGACGAAACGTCTGCGTGGCGCGCCCTGCCAGCAAAAAGTGGTGCAGGGCGATGCCGTCGATCTGACGAAAATCCCTATCATGCAGTGCTGGCCGGATGACGCCGCGCCGCTGATCACCTGGGGGCTGACGGTCACCCGTGGTCCGCATAAAGAGCGGCAGAACCTCGGCATCTATCGCCAGCAGTTAATCGGCAAGAATAAACTCATCATGCGCTGGCTGTCGCATCGCGGCGGCGCGCTGGATTACCTGGAGTGGTGCAACGCCCGTCCCGGCGAGCGCTTCCCGGTGGCAGTTGCGTTGGGCGCTGACCCGGCGACGATTTTGGGTGCCGTAACTCCGGTGCCGGACACGCTGTCTGAATATGCCTTTGCGGGTCTGCTGCGCGGGACGAAAACGGAAGTGGTGAAGTGTATTTCCAGCGATCTGGAAGTGCCCGCCAGCGCGGAAATCGTCCTTGAAGGCTATATTGAAGCGGGCGAAATGGCGCCGGAAGGGCCGTATGGCGACCATACGGGCTATTATAACGAAGTGGATAATTTCCCGGTCTTCACGGTGACGCACATTACGCAGCGTGACGATGCGATTTATCATTCCACTTATACCGGCCGTCCGCCGGATGAACCGGCGGTGCTGGGCGTGGCGCTGAACGAAGTGTTCGTACCGATCCTGCAAAAGCAGTTCCCGGAGATCGTCGATTTTTATCTGCCGCCGGAAGGCTGTTCCTATCGCCTGGCGGTAGTAACGATTAAAAAGCAGTATGCCGGACATGCCAAGCGCGTGATGATGGGCGTGTGGTCATTCCTGCGCCAGTTTATGTACACCAAGTTTGTGATCGTGTGCGATGACGACGTCAATGCCCGCGACTGGAACGATGTGATTTGGGCGATCACCACCCGTATGGACCCGGCCAGGGATACGGTGCTGGTAGAGAACACGCCGATAGATTATCTGGACTTTGCCTCACCGGTTTCCGGTCTTGGTTCAAAAATGGGCCTGGATGCCACCAACAAATGGCCCGGCGAAACCCAGCGTGAATGGGGACGACCGATTGTTAAGGATCCTGCGGTGACGGCGCGTGTCGACGCCATCTGGGATGAACTGGCCATCTTTAATGACGAGAACAGACCCGACAGAGGGAGCGCATGACAACCTTAAGCTGTAAAGTGACCTCGGTAGATGCTATTACCGATACGGTATATCGCGTCCGTTTAGTGCCGGAAGCAGACTTTTCCTTCCGCGCGGGACAGTATCTGATGGTCGTGATGGACGAGCGCGACAAACGCCCCTTTTCGATGGCCTCCACGCCTGATGAGCGTGAGTTTATTGAACTGCACATCGGCGCATCTGAACTCAACCTCTATGCCATGGCGGTAATGGATCGGATCCTCAAAGAAAATGAGATCCTGATTGATATGCCTCACGGCGACGCCTGGCTGCGCGATGACGAAGAGCGCCCGCTGATTTTGATCGCCGGCGGCACCGGCTTCTCCTACGTGCGTTCCATTCTGCTGACGTCGCTTTCGCGCAACGCCAACCGCGATATCACCCTGTACTGGGGCGGGCGCGAAGAGAAGCACCTTTACGATCTGGCCGAGCTGGAAGCGTTATCGGTGAATCACCCGAATCTGCGTATTGAGGCGGTGGTTGAACAGCCGGAAGAGAACTGGCGCGGGCGTAGCGGCACGGTGTTAACGGCGGTGTTGCAGGATCACGGTACGCTGGCGGGACACGATATTTATATCGCCGGACGCTTCGAGATGGCGAAAATCGCCCGCGACCTGTTCTGTAACGAACGCGGCGCGCGTGAAGACCGTCTGTTTGGCGATGCGTTCGCGTTTATTTGATTTTTTTCCCTCACTCCGACCCTCTCCCCAGGGAGAGGGTGAAAGTAACGGGAAATTACCAATAAAAAACCCGCCCCTGACAGGCGGGAAAAACGGCAACTAAAACGTTTTTACTTTACTCAGACTCGCTCAAATACCGTCGCGATGCCCTGACCTAAACCGATACACATGGTGGCCAGGCCAAACTGCGCGTCTTTGCGTTCCATCAGATTCAGCAGCGTAGTGCTGATTCGCGCCCCGGAACAGCCCAGCGGATGCCCCAGCGCGATCGCGCCGCCGTTGAGGTTGATCTTCTCGTCGATCTGCTCCATCAGCCCCAGATCTTTAATGCACGGCAGGATCTGTGCGGCAAAGGCTTCGTTCATTTCAAACAGATCAATATCGCTGGCAGTCAGCCCGGCTTTTTTCAGCGCCAGTTTTGAGGCCGGAACCGGGCCGTAACCCATAATCGACGGATCGCAGCCAACCACTGCCATGGAACGGATACGGGCGCGGGGTTTCAGGCCCAGCTCGCGGGCGCGGCTTTCGCTCATCAGCAGCATGGCGGCAGCGCCGTCGGACAGGGCGGAAGAGGTGCCCGCCGTAACCGTACCGTTCGCCGGATCAAAAGCCGGTCGGAGAGTGGAAAGCGCCTCCACCGTGGTTTCCGGGCGGATCACTTCGTCGTAATTAAACTGTTTCAGCACGCCGTCCGCATCGTGGCCGCCGGTCGGGATGATTTCATTTTTAAATGCGCCGGACTGCGTGGCCGCCCAGGCACGGGCGTGAGAGCGGGCGGCAAACTGATCCTGCATTTCACGGCTGATGCCATGCATACGGGCCAGCATTTCAGCGGTTAAGCCCATCATGCCCGCTGCTTTCGCCACGTTACGGCTGAGGCCTGGGTGGAAATCGACGCCGTGATTCATCGGCACATGGCCCATGTGCTCAACGCCGCCAATCAGACAGGCCTGCGCATCGCCGGTCATGATCATACGCGCGGCGTCGTGCAGCGCCTGCATTGACGAACCGCACAGGCGGTTGACGGTGTTCGCCGGTACCGAATGCGGGATCTCCGCCAGCAGCGCGGCGTTACGGGCGATGTTAAAACCCTGCTCCAGCGTCTGCTGAACGCAGCCCCAGTAAATATCGTCAAGCGCGGCGGCTTCCAGCTGCGCATTACGCGACAGCAGGCTGCGCATCAAATGGGCGGAGAGATCTTCCGCCCGCACATGGCGGAATGCGCCCCCTTTTGAACGGCCCATCGGGGTACGGATCGCATCAACAATGACTACCTGTTCCATCGTCACTCCTTAAGCCGTCTGTGTTTCAATCACCGGGCGAGCAGGCTCAGCCAGGGGATAATAGGGTTCGTTATGGCGCGCTTTTTCATGCAGTCCTTCCGGCACCTGATAGAGCGGGCCGAGATGCTGATACTGCTGGGCCATATCGAGATATTTTGCGCTGCCCTGGGTGTCCAGCCAGCGGAATGCGCCGCCATGGAACGGCGGGAAGCCAAGGCCGTACACCAGCGCCATATCCGCTTCGGCGGGGCTGGCGATAATGCCTTCTTCCAGACAACGCACCACTTCGTTAACCATCGGTATCATCATGCGGGCGATAATTTCTTCATCGGAGAAATCACGCTTCGGCTGACTGACGCCCGCCAGCAGTTCATCCACTGCGCTGTCTTCTTCTTTCTTCGGCTTGCCTTTGCTGTCTTCTTTATAACGCCAGAAGCCCTGACCGTTTTTCTGCCCGAAACGACCGGCGTCAAACAGCGCGTCAATGGCATCACGGTAATCTTTCTGCATACGCTGCGGGAAGCCTTCTGCCATCACTGCCTGGGCGTGGTGGGCGGTATCAATACCTACGACATCCAGCAGGTACGCCGGGCCCATCGGCCAGCCGAACTGTTTTTCCATCACTTTGTCGATTTTGCGGAAGTCCGCGCCGTCGCGCAGTAACTGGCTGAAACCGGCAAAGTAGGGGAACAGCACGCGGTTGACGAAAAAGCCCGGGCAGTCGTTAACCACAATCGGGGTTTTGCCCATTTTGCTCGCCCAGGCCACCACTTTGGCGATGGTGCTGTCGGCGGTTTTCTCGCCGCGAATGATCTCCACCAGCGGCATACGGTGCACCGGGTTAAAGAAGTGCATCCCGCAGAAGTTTTCCGGGCGTTGCAGCACGCTGGCCAGTTCGCTAATCGGAATGGTGGAAGTGTTGGACGCCAGTACCGTATCCTGACGCACGCGGCTTTCCGTTTCGGTGAGCACCGCTTTTTTCACCTTCGGGTTTTCCACCACCGCTTCGACAACCACATCAACGCGCTCAAAACCGGCGTAATCCAGCGTCGGATGGATAGTCCCGATCACCCCGGCCAGCTTCAGGCCGTCAATTTTTCCGCGCTCAAGCTGTTTATTCAGCAGCTTCGCGGCTTCGTTCATGCCGAGGGTGAGAGATTTGTCGTTAATATCTTTCATGATCACCGGCACGCCTTTCCAGGCGGACTGGTAAGCGATACCGCCACCCATAATGCCTGCGCCCAGTACGGCAGCCTGTTGCGGGGCGTCCGTGTCTTTGGTGAGTTTTTTGGCCTGGCCTTTGACGTACTGGTCGTTAAGGAAGATGCCGACCAGCGCGCGGGCTTCGTTAGTGTGGGCCAGCGGTACGAAGCTCTGGTTTTCCAGCTTCAGCGCTTCTTCGCGGCCATATTTCGCCGCGGCCTCGATGGTTTTTACTGCCGTGAGGGGGGCCGGATAATGTTTTCCGGCGGTCTGCATCACCATGGCTTTGGCGATGGAGAAACTCATGGCGGCTTCAATTTTGCTTAATTTAAGCGGTTCGAGCTTCGGCTGGCGTTTGGCTTTCCAGTCCAGATCGCCATTAATGGCCTGACGCAGGATCGCCACCGCGCCGTCGCGGAGTTTTTCCGGCTTCACGATGCCATCCACCAGGCCAATTTTCAGTGCCTGTGCGGCATCCACGTCTTTACCGGCGGCAATAATTTCCAGCGCGCTGTCTGCGCCCAGCAGGCGCGGCATACGCACTGAACCGCCAAAGCCCGGCATGATGCCCAGTTTGGTTTCGGGCAGGCCAATGCGCAGCTCCGGGGTGGCGAGACGGTAATCGGTCGCCAGCACGCATTCACAGCCGCCGCCGAGGGCGTAACCGTTCACGGCCGAAATGGTCGGCACCGGCAAATCTTCCAGACGGTTAAATACGCTGTTGGCGAAATGCAGCCACTGGCTGAGCTGTTCCTGCGGCACCTGGAACAGGGAAAGGAATTCGGTGATGTCGGCGCCGACAATAAAGGCCGCTTTGTCTGAACGCAGCAGCAGCCCTTTTAAATCCGCTTGTTTTTCCACCACGCCGAGCGCCTCGCCGAGGCTGGCTACGGTTGCCGTGTCGAGCTTGTTGACTGAGCCTGGCGCGCTGAACACCAGTTCGGCAATGCCGTCTTCCAGCCAGTCGAGGTACAGGGTATCGCCTTTGTAGAGCATGTCAGTCTCCTGAATCCAGCATCATTACTGGTCTTACCAGATGAGACGGAGTGTGGTTTTTATGTTAATAAATTGCAAATGACTCTTTAAAAAGTTGCAGCGCCGATCACGCTTAGCGGAAATCACGCAGCCTTTCGCTCCTGTGCTAATATGCGAACAATTCAGGCTAAAACTAGCGAAGGGAATATCATGGAATCACTGGCCGCACTCTATAAAAATCATATTGTTACGTTACAGGAACGCACCCGCGATGTTCTGGCCCGCTTTAAGCTGGATGCGCTGCTCATCCACTCCGGCGAGCTGATGAATGTCTTCCTTGACGACCATGCTTATCCGTTTAAGGTCAACCCGCAGTTCAAGGCGTGGGTGCCGGTTACGCAGGTGCCTAACTGCTGGTTGCTGGTGGATGGGGTGAATAAACCGAAACTGTGGTTCTATCTGCCGGTGGATTACTGGCACAACGTGGAACCGCTGCCGGTGTCCTTCTGGACCGAAGAAATCGACATTATCGCGCTGCCGAAAGCCGACGATATCGGCAGCCAGCTGCCTGCGGCGCGGGGCAATATCGCCTATATCGGGCCGGTCACGGAACGTGCTGCCGCGCTGGAGATCAAAGCGGAACATATCAACCCGAAAGGGGTGATCGACTACCTGCATTATTATCGCGCTTATAAAACCGACTATGAGCTGGCCTGTATGCGTGAAGCGCAGAAGACCGCCGTGATGGGCCATCGCGCCGCCCATGAAGCCTTCCAGTCCGGGATGAGTGAGTTCGATATAAATCTCGCCTATCTGACTGCCACCGGGCATCGTGATATCGATGTGCCCTATGGCAATATTGTGGCGCTGAATGAACACGCGTCTGTGCTGCACTATACAAAGCTGGATCACCGTGCGCCGTCTGAAATGCGCAGTTTCCTGCTGGATGCTGGCGCAGAGTACAACGGTTATGCCGCGGACCTGACCCGTACCTGGGCTGCGAACAGCGATACCGATTTTGCCCAGCTCATCAAAGACGTTAATGAAGAACAGCTGGCGCTGATCGGCACCATGAAAGCGGGCGTCAATTATGTGGAGTACCACATCCAGTTCCATCAGCGCATCGCGAAACTGCTGCGCCGTCATCAGATCGTCACCGATATGAGCGAAGAGGCAATGGTGGAAAACGATCTGACGGGGCCGTTTATGCCGCACGGTATTGGTCACCCGCTGGGGCTGCAGGTGCACGACGTCTCCGGATTTATGCAGGATGACACGGGTACGCACATGGCTGCGCCGTCGAAATATCCTTATCTGCGCTGTACGCGCGTGATGCAGCCGCGCATGGTGGTGACCATTGAGCCAGGGATTTACTTTATTGAGTCTCTGCTGGCGCCGTGGCGTGAAGGGGCGTTCAGCAAGCACTTCAACTGGCAGAAAATTGACGCGCTTAAACCGTTCGGCGGCATCCGCATTGAAGATAACGTGGTGATCCATGAAAACGGCGTGGAAAACATGACGCGGGATCTGAAGCTGGCGTAATGGAAAGCTGGCCGATACCGGCAGAGCCGGTCACCGTTACTGAAGAGATCAAAAAGAGCCGCTTTATCACGCTGCTGGCGCATACCGATGGCGTGGAGGCGGCAAAAGCCTTTGTTGAGTCGGTACGATCGGCCCACCCGGATGCGCGGCACCATTGTGTCGCCTGGGTGGCTGGCGCGCCGGACGATTCGCAGCAACTGGGCTTCTCGGATGACGGTGAACCGTCGGGCACGGCCGGTAAACCGATGCTGGCGCAGCTGATGGGCAGCGGCGTCGGCGAAATCACCGCTGTAGTGGTGCGCTACTATGGCGGTGTTTTATTAGGGACGGGCGGGCTGGTAAAAGCCTATGGCGGCGGGGTACAGCGTGCGCTGAATCAGCTTACCACCATCCGCAAAATGCCATTAACCGCATATACTTTGAGCTGTGATTACGCCCAGCTGGCGGGTATTGAGTCGCTGCTTTTACAGTTCGAAGGAAAGATCGTCGACAGTCAGTATCAGGATCTGGTTCACCTGCGGGTAGCGCTTCCGCACAGCAGACTGGATGAATTTTCGGCAAAGCTGGCGGATTTTAGCCGTGGTTCATTGCAATTACTGGCGATTGAAGAATAATCCCCACCTCATTTCTTACTACCTAAGGACGCGGCAGAGATGCATTTCCGTGCCATAACCCGAATTGTTGGACTGCTGGTCATTTTATTTTCCGGGACCATGATCCTGCCCGGACTGGTCGCTCTCCTTTACCGTGACGGTGCGGGGCGCGCATTTACACAAACCTTTTTTGTGGCGCTGGCGATTGGTTCGCTGCTGTGGTGGCCCAACCGCCGTCAGAAGGGCGAACTGAAATCCCGGGAAGGCTTTCTGATCGTCGTGCTGTTCTGGACGGTGCTGGGCAGCGTGGGGGCATTGCCATTTATTTTCTCTGAACGCCCGAATCTGACGGTCACCGATGCGTTTTTTGAATCTTTCTCCGGTTTAACCACCACCGGGGCGACGACGCTGGTGGGGCTGGACACGCTGCCGCATGCCATTCTGTTCTACCGGCAGATGCTGCAATGGTTCGGCGGTATGGGGATCATCGTGCTGGCGGTGGCCATTCTGCCTATCCTCGGGGTCGGGGGGATGCAGCTCTATCGCGCGGAAATGCCCGGTCCGCTGAAAGATAACAAAATGCGCCCGCGTATTGCCGAAACGGCGAAAACCCTGTGGCTTATCTATGTCCTGCTGACGGTGGCCTGTGCGCTGGCGTTATGGTTCGCCGGGATGCCCGCTTTTGATGCTATCAGCCATAGTTTCGCCACCATCGCCATTGGCGGTTTCTCCACCCATGACGCCAGCGTGGGTTACTTCGACAGTCCGACCATTAACACCATTATCGCTATTTTCCTGCTGATCTCCGGCTGTAACTATGGCCTGCACTTCTCTTTATTAAGCGGTCGCAACCTGAAAGTGTACTCGCGCGATCCGGAATTCAGGATGTTTATCGGCGTGCAACTGACGCTGGTGTTCATCTGTACGCTGGTGCTGTGGTTCCACGATGTGTATGACTCGGCGGTCACCACCCTTAACCAGGCTTTTTTCCAGGTGGTGTCGATGGCGACGACCGCCGGATTTACTACCGACAGCATCGCGCGCTGGCCGCTGTTCCTGCCGGTACTGTTACTCTGTTCGGCTTTTATTGGCGGCTGCGCCGGGTCAACGGGGGGCGGGCTGAAAGTGATCCGTATCCTGTTACTGTTTAAGCAGGGCAACCGTGAACTGAAGCGTCTGGTCCACCCGAATGCGGTTTACAGCATCAAGCTGGGAAACCGTGCGTTACCGGAACGTATTCTGGAAGCGGTATGGGGATTCTTCTCCGCATATGCGCTGGTGTTTATCGTCAGTATGCTGGCCATCATTGCTACCGGCGTGGACGATTTCTCCGCTTTTGCCTCAGTGGTGGCAACGCTGAATAACCTCGGCCCGGGGCTGGGCGTGGTGGCTGATAACTTTGCCAGTATGAATCCCATCGCCAAGTGGGTGCTCATCGCCAACATGCTGTTTGGTCGTCTTGAAGTCTTTACGTTGTTGGTGCTCTTCACCCCAACGTTCTGGCGTGAATAAGGAAGCTTTTGTGAAAACGTTAATATTGTTCTCCACCCGGGACGGGCAAACGCGTGAAATTGCCTCTTTTATAGCATCCCAGCTTAATGAGCTTGGCGTGCATGCGGATGTGGTGAATCTGAATCGCGCCGATGCGATCAACTGGGCTGAATATCATCGTGTCGTGATTGGGGCATCAATTCGCTACGGACATTTTCATCCGGCAGTGGACCGCTTCGTTAAAAAGCACCTGCAGGAGCTGAACGCGCGACCGGGTGCTTTCTTCTCGGTGAACCTGGTGGCGCGTAAGCCGGAGAAGCGTACGCCGCAGACCAACAGCTATACCCGCAAGTTCCTGCTTAACTCGCCATGGCAGCCAGACCAGTGTGCCGTGTTTGCGGGGGCGCTTCGTTATCCGCGTTATGGCTGGCTTGATCGCGTCATGATCCGTCTGATTATGAAAATGACGGGCGGTGAAACGGATACCAGTAAAGAAGTGGTGTATACCGACTGGGATAATGTCGCCGCTTTCGCCCGTGATATCGCTCATTTAACCCACAAATCGCCGTTAAATCAGGCGTAACGCCTGGAAATTGAGCGGTTAAAAAGTTTTTTGCATTTTAGACTTGTCAGCCCGGAATAACTCCCTATAATGCGCCACCACTGACACGGAACAACGGCTTACAGGCCGCCGGGTG
>NZ_JBNRLQ010000015.1:0-109820 GCF_055804875.1 Enterobacter sp. K510
TTCGACCTGGACAAGGTTGCTGTGCGACGGGTTACCTTTCGCCAGGGGCGACGGGCGCTGCGTGGTCAGCACGTTGATACAGCCGCCCTGATCGATGCCTTTCGCGTCCGGGTCGTACCAGGCGCCCTCCCCTAACGCCACAACGCCGGGAAGAATGCGCGGCGTGACTTTCGCCTCGATATGCACTTGACCGCGGCCATTGAAAATACGCACCTTGTCGCCGCTGGAGATGCCACGCTGTTTCGCGTCGAGCGGATTGATCCACATCTCCTGACGACACGCGGCCTTCAGTACATCGACGTTGCCATAAGTGGAATGGGTGCGGGCTTTATAATGGAAGCCGGTGAGCTGCAACGGCCATTTTTCGCGCTGTGGATCCTCGTGATGCTCGAAGCCCGGGCTGTAGATCGGCAGCGGATGGATCACATCACCATCCGCCAGCTCCCAGCTGGCGGCAATCTCCGCGAGCTGCGTGGAGTAAATCTCGATTTTGCCCGACGGCGTGGTCAGCGGGTTCGCCTGCGGATCCTGACGGAACGCCTGATAGGCCACATGGTGCCCGTCGGGATCGCGCTGTTTAAAAATGCCCTGCGCCCGGAACTCTTCAAAGGAGGGCAACGCCGGGATCGCCGCACGGGACTGCTCATAAAGATGGCGCAGCCAGCCTTCCTGAGTACGACCTTCGGTAAACTGCGCTTCAACGCCCATGCGTTTCGCCAGTTCCGTCGTCATCTCATAAATGGTTTTGCACTCAAACAGCGGAGCGATGGCCTGGTCGGCGAAGATCACGTAATCCATGTTGCCGCAGGAGGCGTCCAGCGCGAAATCCATCTGTTCTGACGCGGTGCAGTCCGGCAGGATAATATCGGCATACTTCGCCGATGCGGTCATGTGGCAGTCCACCACCACAATCAGCTCGCATTTTTTATCATCCTGTAAGATGTCATGGGTGCGATTGATTTCTGAATGCTGGTTGATCAGGCAGTTACCTGCATAGTTCCAGATCATCTTGATCGGCACATCCAGCTTATCTTTGCCGCGCACGCCGTCGCGGGTGGCGGTCATTTCCGGGCCGCGCTCAATGGCGTCTGTCCACATAAACATGGAAATGCTGGTCTGCACCGGGTTTTCCAGCGTTGGCATGCGCTCAAACGGCATCGCATAAGCGCCTTCGCGCGCGCCGCTGTTGCCGCCGTTGATGCCCACATTGCCGGTCAGCAATGGCAACATGGCAATGGCGCGGGAGACCAGCTCGCCGTTCGAATGACGCTGCGGTCCCCAGCCCTGGGAGATAAACGCCGGTTTTGCCATAGCGATTTCCCGCGCCAGCTTGACGATACGGGCCGCCGGAATACCGGTAATGGCCGCCGCCCATTCAGGCGTTTTGGCGATTCCATCGCTGCCGTGGCCCTGGATGTAGGCTTTATAATGCCCGTTGGCCGGTGCCCCTGCCGGCAATGTGGTTTCGTCGTAGCCCACGCAGTATTTATCGAGGAAAGGCTTATCCACGAGATCTTCGTCGATCATCACCCATGCCAGCGCCGACACCAGCGCCGCATCGGTACCGGGGCGGATAGGGATCCATTCGTCTTCGCGCCCTGCGCCGGTATCGGTATAGCGCGGATCGATAATAATCATGCGCGCCTTCGATTTTTCCCGCGCCTGCTCAACGTAGTAGGTCACCCCGCCGCCGCTCATGCGCGTTTCGCATGGGTTATTGCCGAACAACACCACCAGCTGGCTGTTTTCGATGTCGGACGGGCTGTTGCCGTCGGCCCATCCGCCATAGGTGTAATCCAGTCCGGCAGCGATCTGCGCCGTGGAATAGTCGCCATAGTGATTCAGATAGCCGCCGCAGCAGTTCATCAGGCGGGCGATCAGCGTTTTACCCGGCGGCCAGGAGCGGGTCATGGTACCGCCGAGCGTGCCGGTGCCGTAATTCAGGTAGATAGATTCATTGCCGTACTCTTTAATCAGCCGCTGCATAGTGCCCGCGATAGTGTCAAAGGCTTCATCCCAGCTGATGGGAACAAACTTCCCTTCCCCGCGTTTACCCACGCGTTTCATCGGTTGTTTCAGGCGATCGGGATTGTAAACGCGGCGACGCATGGAACGCCCGCGAAGACAGGCGCGCACCTGATGCAGTCCGTCATAGTTGTCATCGCCTGTGTTATCGGTTTCGACATACTTAATTTTGCCGTCCACCACATGCATGCGTAACGGGCAGCGGCTGCCGCAGTTCACGGTGCAGGCGCTCCAGACAACTTTTTCAGTGGATGAGCCTGGCGCAATGGCCTCGGCGGCGCGGGCGATGCGGGAAAAGGGTAAAGTCAGGGCGCTGCTGGCGGCAGCGAGGCCGCCTATGGCTGAGGTTTTCATCAGGCTGCGACGACTCACCCCGGCGGTGAGTAACGCCTCCGGAACAGATATTTTCATAAAAACTCACTTTGCTTGCTCACGAAAAAACACTCGCTATATAGTTTTCTCTATAGCGAAATAACATTTTTTAAGTTTTTTATGCTGCGCTAATACAAAGTGAGTATTACCCTTTTAACAAAAGGGGTTATTGTTCGGTATCAATGAGGCAATAAAAAAGCGCCCGCAGGCGCTTTAAATGTGATGGGTGACGCGGTGATCAGCCGATGTACTCGAGGCCGTTCATATACGGACGCAACACTTCAGGCACTTCGATGCGACCATCAGCCTGCTGGTAGTTTTCCAGCACCGCCACCAGCGTACGACCAACCGCCAGACCCGAACCGTTCAGGGTGTGCACCAGACGGGTTTTCTTGTCGGTTTTGCTGCGGCAGCGTGCCTGCATACGACGTGCCTGGAAATCGCCAATGTTGGAGCAGGAGGAGATCTCACGATAGGTGTTCTGCGCCGGGATCCACACTTCAAGATCGTAGGTTTTGCAGGCGCCAAAGCCCATATCGCCGGTACAGAGGATGATCTTCCGATATGGCAGACCTAACAGCTGCAACACTTTTTCCGCGTGGCCAGTCATCTCTTCCAGCGCGTCCATGGAGTCTTCCGGACGAACGATCTGCACCATCTCGACTTTATCGAACTGGTGCATGCGGATCAGACCGCGGGTATCGCGACCGTAAGATCCGGCTTCAGAGCGGAAGCACGGCGTATGCGCGGTCATTTTGATCGGCAGCGCGTCTTCATCGATGATCTCATCACGTACCAGGTTAGTCAGCGGCACTTCGGCAGTCGGGATCAGCGCATAGTTGCTGCTGTCGGCTTCCTCGTCCAGCGGACGGGTATGGAACAGATCGCCGGCAAATTTCGGCAGCTGCCCGGTACCGTACAGGGTGTCATGGTTCACCAGGTAAGGCACATAGTTTTCGCTGTAACCGTGCTGTTCGGTATGCAGATCCAGCATGAACTGGGCGAGCGCACGGTGCATACGCGCGATCTGGCCTTTCATAACCACAAAGCGTGAACCGGTCAGTTTAACCGCAGCAGCAAAATCCAGCCCGCTGTGCATTTCGCCCAGCGTCACGTGATCCCGTACTTCGAAATCGAAAGTACGCGGGGTGCCCCAGCGGCTGACTTCGACGTTATCATTCTCGTCGCGGCCAACAGGCGCGTCATCGTGAGGGATGTTCGGGATCGCCAGCGCAATATCACGGATTTCTGCCAGCAGGGTTTCCAGTTCGGCTTTCGCCGCATCCAGTTCTTCACCCAGCTTGTTCACTTCCAGGCGTAATGGCTCGATATCTTCCCCGCGCGCTTTCGCCTGGCCAATGGATTTCGATCGCGAGTTACGCTCCGCCTGCAGATTTTCCGTATTGACCTGCAGAACTTTACGACGCTCTTCAAGAGCGCGCAGTTTATCAACATCCAGCTTAAAGCCCCGGCGTGCCAGTTTTTCAGCGACTGCGTCTGGCTCGGTACGCAGCAGATTGGGATCGAGCATGCTTATCCTGTGCTTATCGAATTGAAAATGAGAGAAAGTGGTCACAGCCTGCAACCACCAGAATCATCGATAACCTTACCGCAACGCCACAGTTAGCGATAGCGTTTTGTGGGGCTTTTATGATCCTGTTCAGCCAGCCAGGCGAGCTTTTCGCCAATCTTGCCTTCAAGACCTCTGTTTGTCGGGTGATAATAGCGCGTTTGTGCTATTTCCGGCGGGAAATAGACCTCGCCTGCCGCGTAGGCATTGGCTTCATCATGGGCATAACGATACTGCTGACCGTAGCCTAACTCTTTCATCAGTTTGGTCGGCGCATTGCGCAGGTGGTCGGGCACGTCGTAATCAGGACGCTCGCGCGCATCCGCCATTGCCGCTTTAAAGGCGGTATAGACGGCATTACTTTTTGGCGCGCAGGCCAGATAAACAATGGCCTGCGCGATAGCGCGTTCGCCTTCGGCAGGCCCGACGCGGGTAAAGCAGTCCCAGGCAGAGAGCGCCACCTGCATGGCCCGCGGATCGGCGTTGCCCACATCTTCAGATGCAATAGCCAGGCAGCGGCGCGCAACGTAAAGGGGATCGCCGCCAGCGGTGATGATACGGGCATACCAGTACAGCGCCGCATCCGGCGCGCTGCCGCGCACCGACTTGTGCAGCGCGGAAATCAGATCGTAAAAACGGTCGCCCTTGTTATCAAAGCGCGCGCTGCGCTCACCGGCAATTTCCGTAAGCAGCGCCTCTTTTAAGACACGCTTGCCGCTGTCATCCGCTTCGGCCATGTCCGCCATCATTTCCAGCGTGTTGAGCGCCCGGCGGGCATCGCCGTTAACCAGTTCAGCAATCGCTTTACGGGTTTCGTCCGGCAACACGATATTTTGCCCGCCATAACCCCGCTCTTTATCCGTCATCGCCTGGTTTAGGACTTCTTCGATGTCTTCAACGGTCAGGGATTTGAGCAGATAAACGCGCGCACGGGAAAGCAGTGCTGAGTTAAGTTCGAAGGAGGGATTTTCAGTGGTGGCGCCGATAAAGGTGATAGTGCCGTCTTCAATATGCGGCAGAAAGGCGTCCTGCTGGCTTTTATTGAAACGGTGCACTTCGTCAACAAACAGGATAGTGCGACGTCCGGCATTACGGCTCTGTCGCGCCCGCTCGATCGCTTCACGAATTTCTTTTACGCCGGAGGTGACGGCAGAGATACGCTCAACGTCGGCGTCCGCATAGCGGCCTATCACTTCCGCCAGCGTCGTCTTACCGGTACCCGGCGGGCCCCACAGGATCATGGAGTGCAGATGCCCGGCTTCAATCGCGCGCGGTAAGGGTTTACCGGCCGCCAGCAGATGCTGCTGACCGATATACTGCGCTAAATTTTCTGGCCGCATACGGGCGGCCAGAGGTTGGAACGTATTATCGGAAAAATCGAGCGTCAGATTTCCCACTCATGCCTCTACTTACGTTGGTCATCCACCGTCACGCCCTGCGGCGGGGTAAAGGTGAACTTCGACGGATCGACGGCCCCGTTCTGCTGGGATTTCAGTTGATAGCTGCTGCGCTGATCGTCCTGCTCCACTGCGCTGAACTGATTGATGGTGCCGTTCTGGCTGACGTTAATGGTGAACTGTTTCAGGTTGCCGTTGTTGCCTTTCGGCACCAGCACAAAGTCGTCACCATTCTGTTTAATGTTGTACTGCTGCCAGTCGCTTGCCTGGTTACGGGCAATCAGCATGAAAGGCGTATTGCCGGTGGCTGAGCTGAGATTAGTGGCCGTCGCCTGCTCAACAAACGGGTTGTAGAACCACAATGTTTTACCGTCTGATACCAGGATGCTTTCATCCGGCTGCGTCATGTGCCAGTTAAACAGGTTCGGGCGTTTTACCCATAAATCCCCCTGTCCTTCCTGCACTGCCGCCCCACTGCCATCGGTCACTTTCTGGGTGAAGCTGGCGTGGAAGCTGCTGACTTTGTCCAGACGGCTTTTCAGATCGCCCGCGGCGTCAGCCCAGACGCTGCTGGCCGCGAATGAAGTCAGTAATGCACAGGTAATGGCAATTTTTTTCATTGTTATTCCTTAAGTACGTCACTCCCCATCCGGGAGACTCTTCTGTCACTCACTGTAGGCCTGACGGAACGGCGGCGACAGAGGAAAAGACTGATTTTTCGTTCGTTTACCCAACTTTGCAATCAGAAGGTTAATCGAACGGCGGCGGCGCCAGCACTTCGCGGTTACCGTTATGGCCCTGCTCGCTGACGATGCCCTGCGCTTCCATTTGCTCAATAATACGTGCCGCGCGGTTATAGCCGATACGGAACTGACGCTGTACCCCGGAAATCGACGCTTTGCGTTTTTCGGTGACAAAGTTCACCGCCTGATCGAACAGCGGATCCAGCTCTTCACCGCCATCGAAACCACCGCCGCCGCCTTCGCTTTCCGCATCGGAGGTGATGCCTTCAATGTATTTTGGTCGTCCGCGCGCTTTCCAGTCCTGCACGACGGCGTGCACTTCTTCATCGCGCACAAAGGCGCCGTGCACACGCACAGGCGCTGAGGAGGAATTCGGCCCGGAGTAGAGCATGTCACCCATGCCTAACAGAGATTCCGCACCCGCCTGATCCAGAATAGTACGGGAGTCGATTTTACTGGAAACGGTAAAGGCGATACGCGTCGGAATGTTGGCCTTAATCAGGCCGGTGATCACATCCACGGACGGACGCTGGGTGGCCAGTACAAGGTGAATACCTGCCGCACGCGCTTTTTGCGCCAGACGGGCGATCAGCTCTTCCACTTTTTTACCCACGGTCATCATCAGGTCGGCGAATTCATCCACCAGCACGACGATATACGGCAGTTTTTCCAGCACCGGATGAGTGGCGTCCATGCTGTCGCCCGGTTTCCAGTACGGATCCGGGATCGGACGACCCATACGCGCGGCCTCGGCGATCTTCTCGTTATAGCCGGCAAGGTTACGCACGCCCAGCGCCGACATCAGCTTGTAGCGTTTTTCCATCTCATTGACGCTCCAGCGCAGCGCGTTGGCGGCGTCCTTCATGTCCGTGACCACTTCGGTCAGCAGATGCGGAATGCCTTCATATACCGACAGCTCCAGCATCTTCGGATCGATCATGATGAATTTGACGTCTTCCGGCTGTGCTTTATAGAGCATGCTGAGGATCATGGCGTTGACCCCCACCGACTTACCGGAGCCGGTGGTACCGGCAACCAGCAGGTGCGGCATTTTCGCCAGGTCGGCAATCACCGGCTCGCCGGAAATGTCTTTACCCAGCACCACCGTCAACGGCGAGGCGTTGTCGCGGAATTTATCGCAGTCCAGCACTTCACGCAGGTAAACGGTCTGACGTTTTTTATTCGGTAACTCCAGACCCACATAAGGCTTGCCGGGGATCACTTCCACCACGCGCACGGCCACGGTGGAGAGGGAACGCGCCAGATCGCGGGAGAGATTGGAGATACGCGCGGCTTTCACCCCAGGCGCAAGATTCAGCTCAAAGCGGGTGATCACAGGACCTGGCGAATAGTTCACCACATCGGCTTTGATGCGGAAATCATTCAGGCGCGCTTCAACGAGGCGGGCCATCTGCTCCAGCGCAAAGGTATCAACCGGCTCCGTCTCGCTCGGCGGCGGCGTCAGCAGATCCAGCGACGGCAGGCTGGTAGTCGGTTTCGGCACCGGACGGCTGTCCCCGTTACGCATCAGTAACGGATGGATCAGGCTGTCCTGCGGAGCAGGCTGCCGGGGCTGCTGATACTGCGGCGTCGCAACAGGCTGTTGCTGAGGCTGCTGATACTGCGGCGTCGCAACAGGCTGTTGCTGAGGCTGCTGGTACTGCGGCGGCGCGACGGGCTGCTGCTGAGGTTGCTGGTACTGCGGCGCAGCAGGTTGCTGATAGGGTTGCGGCGCAGGCGCGGCAGGCTGCGCTTCTGGCATTACGCCAGGTGTGAACAGCGGTTCAGTCGGGCCGTCATCCACCAGCGCCTTCATCGGAGAGAAGTCAAAATCAGCCGGAGAGAACGGCGTTGCCCCGGCGGGCTGCTCACCCGAATAACGCTGTTGCTGAGCGGCAGCAAACTGGCGCGCCAGTTCCGCTTCCGCAACCTCGTCTTCATTTATTTCAGCGCTGGTCTGATCGTGCTGGTACTCATCGCCATAGCGACTTTGCTGCGTGGAGGCAAACTGACGGGCCAGTTCGTCCTGCTGCATGGCGTCCGCTTCATCCTCAGAAGCGTAATCCATTTCACGGGCGCGCTCTTCCGCCATCCGCTGGGACGGCAGTTTAATACCATAGGACGCCAGTTCACGACGCGTCGGCACCCGTACCCGATTCGGGCGCGGCAACTGCGGACCAATGCCCTCTTTCACCTGCGGACGTGGCGCGCCGCTACCGGCAAGGCTGAATACCGGCCCGGCGGCGGCAGCGCCCCTAGCAGCGGCGGTTGAGGCTTCTTTAAGCGCGGCGGCCGGTGCAACGGGTGCAGGCTCAATGACTGGCGCAGCCGGTGCCGGGGCAGATTTTGGCGCAGGTTCCGGCTGGGCTGGTTCAGGTATCGGCTGATACCATGCGGCTAGCTGCTCCCGCTCACGGGCGCGCTTCTCTTCTACTTCTTCGAAATAGTAAAGCGGCGGACGGGTATGTTTAATTTCTTCCGGTTGAGGCGCAGGCTCCGGCTCCACTGCCGGCGGTTCCGGCTGCTGCCACTGCTGCTGAACGTGCAGCTCCGGTTCCGGCGTGACCGCGGCATAGGTTTCTGGCTCGGGGTAGACCGGTGCCTGTGCCGCGTAATTTTCATGTTCATGCACTGGCGGCTGAGGCGGCTGATAGTATGACGGCTCTTCCGGCGCCGCATACTGCGCCACAGGAGGCTGCTGGACAGGTGGCGCCACATAAGGCGGCTCGGCCACTGGCTGAGCCGGTGCCTGCATGACAGGTTCTACCGGAGCGCTCCATGCCTGCGCCGCCGTGGTCGCCACGGCTGCTGCCGCAAGGGGTTCGCTGACGCTATGCCCGCTCAGCAGCGGATCGTATTCATCCCACTGCGGCGCGCCTGTCGCTTTAGTGCTGGAGAACAGCACGTCATCGGCATCCGCGGCCACGCCGCGGGCGCTGTACTGAATCTCTTCTTCATCGTCCATCCGGCGACCGGAGAACAGCGCCTCGTCGGTTTTACGACCCAATGGATTAGCAAATTTTTCGGCGACGCGTTTACGGCGCGCAAGCGCGCCGCGCATGATCCGCGCCCGGCGTGATTCACGCTGTACGGGGGCGTCTTCTTCGTACTCGTCGTCTTCGTAGTCGTCTTCATCGACCCAGGTGTCGTCGCGACGGGTGCGGTTACTGGCGAAGGTCAGGATATTAAGGATAACGCTGCCAATCTTTTCCGCGATGCTGACCCAGGACCAGCCGGTAAAGAGCGTAAGCCCCGCCCCCCAGATAAAGAGCAGCGCGAGGGTTCCGCCACTGCTGTGCAGCAGCGGCATCATGGCTGTACTTAACAGGCTGCCGATCACGCCGCCGGAGGCAAAGTACCAGATATCGTCGGCATTGATGGCCGCAAGGCCGCAGGAGGTGAGCACCAGCGCCAGCACGCCGATCAGACGCAGCGAGACGGCGAAGTAATCAATGTAATCTTCCGTCGCGCGATGACGCCAGGTAAACCAGCAGGCACCGACAATAATCACCGGAATGGTGTAAGCCATCACCCCAAAGATAAAGAACAGGGTATCGGCCAGCCATGCGCCCGGCACGCCACCCAGATTATGGATAGGTTCATGCCATGCGGTCTGTGACCAGCTGGGATCGGAAGGGTTAAAGCTGAGTAGCGCCGCCATCAACCAGACAGCAAACAGGGCAACCAGAATCAGCAGTGCTTCGAGTAGACGACGCCCGCTGCTTAATCTGGTCAGTGTGACTTCTTTGTCTTCAGTATATTCCTGGCTCAAGTAAGGCTCTCCAGGTCCTTGATGCTAAAACGGAGAACAGCGCCAGGTTGCCCCGGCACTGTTGCTGTATGGATTAACAGGAGTGTAATCAAACTACACCGATTTTGCACCTGTTCCGTGTTAGCGCGTCTTAATAACCAGACGATTGCTTTGTTTAACTTCTTCCATAACAACATAGGTACGGGTGTCGTTCACGCCCGGCAGACGCAGCAGGGTTTCCCCTAACAGTTTGCGATAGGCCGACATATCCGGCACGCGTGTTTTCAACAGGTAGTCGAAATCACCGGATACTAAATGACACTCTTGAATTTCTTCAAGTTTTTGTACTGCAGCATTGAACTGCTCAAACACATCCGGCGCGCCACGATTCAGAGTAATCTCAACAAAAACCAGAAGTGATGCATCCAGATAGTGCGGGTTTAACAGTGCTGTGTAGCCCTGAATAAAACCCTGTCTTTCAAGCCGGCGCACGCGCTCAAGGCACGGCGTTGGAGAAAGTCCTACTCGCTTTGAAAGCTCGACGTTGGAAATACGCCCATCCTTTTGCAGCTCGTTAAGAATGTTACGATCGATACGGTCGAGATCTTTCCCAGGGCGCTTCTTGCTATCTACCATTATTATTGTCTCTCTGTATTCCTTCCCTACTCCTGCCTTGACCCTGTGCACTTCACTGTTGAGAGTCTTTGCCCGTCGGTTTATGCATCGCTGGTTATTGTTAGTTGCGCTACATATTCCAGGGGTCTGTATTGAGAAGACCGTTGCCAGCGGCAGCTATTAATATCGCGCATGGCGTCTGTCCACGCCGTGCGTCGATTTCAATAACCCGGTAAAATGGCATTTGCATGCATGAATTTGCGTCATGCGCGAAACACTGCTTTTTTTCTTCCTCGAATGTTTTCGCAAATGCGCAGGGGATTGTCAAAGCAAAACATCTTTTTTTAGTACAACATGCCAGATATTCATCAACACCTCCTGGCAAACCTCATTTTATCGCCTTATAACAGGCCAAATTTCAGTAGAATTTATTATGGATCTCCCCGCCGGGGTGGATCCATCGGCTACACAAATCATTAACATAGTCGCTGCACCCTTTTTTTACGCCCGTAAATTCCCTACAATCCTGCGCATTGTCCGCTAACTATAATGAGGATCTCATGGGCACGGCTAAACACAGTAAGCTGCTTATCCTTGGTTCAGGCCCCGCTGGTTACACCGCTGCGGTCTATGCTGCACGCGCTAACCTGCACCCGGTACTGATCACCGGTATGGAAAAAGGCGGCCAGCTCACGACCACCACTGAAGTGGAAAACTGGCCTGGCGATCCGCATGATTTGACCGGACCGCTGTTGATGGAGCGTATGCATGAACACGCTGCGAAATTCGAAACGGAAATTCTTTTCGATCACATCAGTAAAGTGGATCTGCAAAACCGTCCGTTCCGTCTGACCGGCGACAGCGGCGAGTACACTTGTGATGCGCTGATCATCGCAACCGGCGCCTCCGCCCGCTATCTCGGCCTGCCGTCAGAAGAAGCTTACAAAGGACGCGGCGTGTCCGCCTGCGCCACCTGCGACGGATTTTTCTACCGCAATCAGAAAGTAGCGGTGATTGGCGGCGGCAATACGGCGGTTGAAGAAGCGCTTTATCTGGCGAACATTGCCTCGGAAGTGCACCTGATCCACCGCCGCGACACCTTCCGCGCGGAAAAAATTCTGATCAAACGTCTGATGGATAAAGTGGCGAGCGGCAATATTGTGCTGCACACCCACCGTACGCTGGAAGAAGTGACCGGCGACCAGATGGGCGTAAGCGGCCTGCGCCTGCGCGATACGCAGAACAGCGATAACGTAGAATCTTTAGAAGTTGCCGGTTTGTTCGTCGCCATTGGCCACAGCCCGAACACCGCTATTTTTGACGGTCAGCTGGAGCTGGAAAACGGCTACATCAAAGTGCAGTCGGGGATCCACGGCAACGCGACCCAGACCAGCATTCCGGGCGTGTTTGCGGCGGGCGATGTGATGGATCATATCTACCGTCAGGCGATCACCTCTGCCGGAACCGGTTGTATGGCCGCGCTGGATGCTGAACGTTATCTCGACGGTCTGGCTGAAAACAGTAAATAATTTCAGCGAGTAAGGCACTTAAAGACAAAGTAAAGAAGGCGACTATCAGTCGCCTTTATTTTTTCGCCGTTGTAACATTGCCGTGCATAAATTTATGGTCACTTTACCTGCTAAGCGCGCAATGAATAAAACCCGTCAACAAGAACTAACCCGCTGGCTCAAACAGCAAAGCGTAATTTCCCGTCGCTGGCTGATGACCTCCCGCATTCTGGGGCTTGTCAGCGGCATATTGATCGTGGCTCAGGCCTGGCTGCTGGCCACCATCCTTAATCATATGATTATGGATAATATTCCCCGCGAGGCGCTGCTGCTGCCCTTTGTGCTGCTGGTGCTGGTGTTTATTCTCCGCGCCTGGGTGGTGTGGCTGCGCGAACGCGTCGGCTTCCATGCCGGTCTGCACATCCGCTACGAGATCCGCCGTCTGGTGCTGGACCGTCTGCAACAGGCAGGCCCGGCGTGGATCCAGGGAAAACCGGCGGGCAGCTGGGCGACGCTCATTCTTGAGCAGATCGACGACATGCATGATTACTATGCGCGCTATTTGCCGCAGATGGCGCTGGCTGCCAGCGTGCCGCTGCTGATTGTGCTGACGATTTTCCCGACCAACTGGGCCGCTGCGCTGATCCTGCTCGGCACCGCGCCCTTGATCCCGATGTTTATGGCGATGGTCGGCATGGGCGCCGCAGATGCTAATCGCCGCAATTTTAAAGCGCTGGCAAGGTTAAGCGGGCATTTTCTGGATCGCCTGCGCGGTATGGAAACGCTGCGCATTTTTGGCCGGGGTGAAGCGGAAACCGAAAATATTCGCCAGGCATCCCAGGATTTCCGCAGCCGCACGATGGAAGTGCTGCGCATGGCGTTTTTATCTTCCGGCGTGCTGGAATTCTTTACCTCCCTTTCTATTGCGCTGGTCGCGGTTTATTTCGGCTTCTCTTATCTGGGCGAGCTGAATTTTGGTCATTATGGCGCAGGCGTCACGCTGTTTGCGGGCTTCCTGACGCTGATCCTCGCGCCGGAGTTCTTCCAGCCCCTGCGCGATCTGGGCACCTTCTATCATGCGAAAGCGCAGGCCGTTGGCGCGGCTGACAGCCTGAAAACCTTCCTCGAAACGCCGCTGGCATGGCCGGAACGCGGCGAACGCACGCTGAATACCGATGAGCCGGTCAGCGTGGTGGCCCGCGGCGCGGTGATTAAATCACCGGAAGGCGCGATCCTTGCCGGGCCGCTCGATTTTACCCTTCCTGCCGGGCAGCGCGTGGTGCTGGTCGGGCAAAGCGGTTCCGGGAAAAGCTCGTTGATTAACGCCCTCTCCGGTTTTCTCAGCTATGAAGGATCGCTGCAAATCAACGGCGTCGAGCTGCGCGATCTCGATCCGCTGGCGTGGCGCAGGCAGCTAAGCTGGGTCGGGCAGAATCCACAGCTTCCGGCGACCACGCTGCGCGATAACGTGCTGCTGGCCCGTCCGGATGCCAGCGAAGCAGAGCTTAAAGCCGTGCTGGACGCCGCCTGGGTGAGCGAATTTCTGCCGCAGTTGCCGCAGGGGATTGATACGCCAGTGGGCGATCAGGCGGCGCGTCTGTCCGTCGGGCAGGCCCAGCGCGTGGCCGTTGCGCGTGCGCTGCTGAATGCCAGCCAGCTGATGCTGCTGGATGAGCCGTCCGCCAGTCTGGATGCGCACAGCGAACAACGTGTCATGCAGGCGCTGAATACCGCCTCGCTGCGTCAGACCACCCTGATGGTGACCCACCAGCTGGAAGGACTGACGGACTGGGACAGTATCTGGGTGATGCAAAACGGCAGGCTGGTTGAACAAGGCGATTATGTCGCTCTCGCCGCCGCAGGCGGGCCTTTCGCCGCCCTGCTCGCCCATCGTCAGGAGGAAATTTAAATGCGCGCGCTCCTTCCCTATCTCGCATTATATAAACGCCATAAATGGCTGCTGACGCTGGGCGTGGTGCTCGCCATTGTGACGCTGCTGGCCAGTATCGGTCTGCTGACCCTCTCCGGCTGGTTCCTCTCCGCCTCGGCGGTGGTTGGCGTGGCGGGTATTTACAGTTTTAACTATATGCTTCCCGCCGCCGGGGTGCGTGGCGCGGCCATTACGCGCACCGCTGGCCGCTATTTTGAGCGGCTGGTCAGCCACGATGCCACCTTCCGCGTTCTTTCTCATCTGCGCGTTTCCACCTTCAGCAAGCTGCTGCCGCTTTCTCCTGCCGGGCTGGCGCGTTTCCGTCAGGGCGATCTGCTAAACCGCGTGGTGGCGGATGTGGATACGCTGGATCATCTCTATCTGCGGGTGATTTCGCCGCTGGTCGGCGCGCTGGTCGTCATCCTTGTGGTGACGCTGGGTCTTGGCGTGCTGGATGTCACGCTGGCGCTGACGCTCGGCGGCATTATGCTGCTGACCTTACTCCTGCTGCCGCCGCTGTTTTACCGGCTGGGTAAATCCACCGGTGAAAAACTGACCGCGCTGCGCGGTCAGTATCGCCAGCACCTGACCAGCTGGCTGCAGGGCCAGGCTGAGCTGACCATTTTTGGCGCCAGCCAGCGTTACCGTGAGCAGATGGAGAATACCGAATTAAGCTGGCATGACGCCCAGCGTCGTCAGTCAGAGCTGACCGCGCTTGCCCAGGCGCTGATGCTGCTGATTAGCGGCTTTGCGGTGATTGCCATGCTGTGGCTGGCGGCGGGCGGCGTGGGCGGCAATACCCAGCCCGGTCCGCTGATTGCGCTCTTTGTTTTCTGCGCGCTGGCCGCCTTCGAAGCGCTGGCGCCAGTGACAGGCGCGTTCCAGCATTTAGGCCAGGTGATCGCCTCTGCGCGTCGTATCACCGAGATCACTGATTGCCCGCCGGAAGTGACTTTCTCTGCCGGGGAAACGGCCCTGCCTGCGCAGGTCTATCTGCGGCTTGACGCCGTGTCCTTCACCTATCCGCAACAGGTACAGCCAGCGCTCAAAGGCGTATCGCTGGAAGTGACCGCCGGGCAGCGCGTGGCCATTCTGGGACGCACCGGCTGCGGTAAATCTACGCTGCTGCAACTGCTGACGCGGGCATGGGATCCGCAGCAGGGCGAGATCCTGCTGAACGGTCAGCCGCTGACAAGTCTCAGCGAAGCCGCCCTGCGCGCCACCATCAGCGTGGTGCCGCAACGGGTGCATCTGTTCAGCGCCACCCTGCGTGATAACCTGCTGTTAGCCTCCCCTGCCGCTTCCGATGAGGCGCTGGCGACAGTGCTGACTCAGGTCGGGCTGGAAAAGTTGCTTGATGACGGCGGGCTGAACAGCTGGCTGGGCGAAGGCGGCAGGCAGCTCTCCGGCGGCGAACTGCGCCGTCTGGCGATCGCCCGTGCTTTGCTGCATGATGCGCCGCTGTTTTTACTGGACGAACCGACCGAAGGGCTGGACGCCACCACTGAAAGTCAAATCCTTGATTTGCTTGCTGAAGTGACGAAAGGCAAAACGGTGCTGATGGTTACCCACCGTTTGCGTGGTTTGTCGCAATGCGATCAAATAATAGTGATGGACAACGGTGAAATAATTGAGCAAGGTAATCACGCAGCGTTAATGGCAAAACAGGGTCGCTACTACCGGTTTAAGCAACGGCTGTAAATTTGAATCATTCCTTGTTGCGTTGTGGAGCGTTGTGGTCATGCGCCTGGTTCAGTTATCTCGTCATTCTGTTGCTTTTCCCTCGCCCGAAGGGGCGTTGCGTGAACCTAACGGGCTGCTGGCGCTGGGCGGCGATCTCAGCCCTGCCCGCCTGCTGATGGCTTATCAGCGCGGCATCTTTCCCTGGTTTTCTCCGGGCGACCCTATCCTGTGGTGGTCGCCGGATCCACGCGCCGTCCTGTGGCCGGAACAGTTTCACCTCAGCCGCAGCATGGCCCGCTTTCACAAGCGTTCCCCTTACCGCGTCACCCTCAATCATGATTTTGGACGGGTGATCGCAGGCTGCGCCCATGATCGTGATGAAGGTACCTGGATCACGCCGGATGTGGTGCTGGCGTATCATCGTCTGCATGAGCTGGGCTACGCCCATTCCATCGAAGTCTGGGAAGGGGATGAGCTGGTTGGCGGCATGTACGGCGTGTCGCAGGGCGCGTTGTTTTGCGGCGAGTCAATGTTCAGCCGCCGGGTGAACGCCTCGAAAACGGCGCTGCTGGTATTGTGCGAGGATTTCCTGCGTCAGGGCGGCCAGTTGATCGACTGCCAGGTATTAAATGAACATACCGCCTCTCTCGGCGCGACAGATATTCCGCGGCGGGAATATCTGCAACACCTGAATGCGATGCGTCTGCAAAAGATGCCGCCACATTTTTGGGTGCCGCGGACGTTATTTACGCCCGCGCGGTGAATGTTTTCGGCACATTTCTTGTCAGAGTGTTATAATGGACGCGCAGAGTAGCTTCTGCCTGTTGCCCCGCCACCGTTTGGGACTAGCTCGAATCAGGTAACGCCCTTCGTTTATCTTGTCGCTCCCCTTTACGTTCGCGCTTTTACGCGTCGGTTTATAATGTGGGCAATACGCCAAGGTTACTTTGCTGCGCAATTATCCGCGCAAATCTTTACTTAACTGATGAATTTCGGCATTATCTTGCCGGTTCAAAAAAATTTTGGTAGTGATACCCCCGAGGACTAGATGGCCAAAGAAGACAATATTGAAATGCAGGGTACCGTACTGGATACGTTACCTAATACCATGTTCCGCGTTGAGCTGGAAAACGGTCACGTGGTAACTGCGCATATCTCCGGTAAAATGCGTAAAAACTATATCCGCATTCTGACGGGCGACAAAGTGACTGTTGAGCTGACCCCGTACGACCTGAGCAAAGGCCGCATTGTCTTCCGTAGTCGCTAATAGCAATCGCTGCTACGCCTTCACTGGCGTATAGAAAGACTAAAGGTCGGGCAATCCCGGCCTTTTTTATTTGCCGCGAAAAAGTACAGCCATAAAAAAACCGGGTTTTCACCCGGTTTTGTTTTATTTAAAAGAGATTAATGCGCGGCTTCGGCTTTGTGCTTCTGGGCACTCTGAAAACCGTAGGTCAGTTCATTTTTCTCTTTATCCAGCGCCACTGTCACCTGGCCGCCGTCCACCAGCGAACCAAACAGCAGTTCGTTGGCGAGCGGTTTTTTCAGGTTATCCTGAATGATACGTCCCATCGGACGCGCACCCATGGCACGGTCATAGCCTTTCTCTGCCAGCCAGTCGCGCGCTTCCTGACTGACTTCCAGCGATACGCCTTTCTGATCCAGCTGCACCTGGAGTTCGACGATAAATTTGTCGACCACCTGATGGATAACCTCGGTGGAGAGGTGATCGAACCAGATAATATTGTCGAGACGGTTACGGAATTCCGGCGTAAAGATCTTCTTAATCTCGCCCATCGCATCGGTGCTGTTATCCTGGTGGATCAGGCCAATGGATTTACGCTCGGTTTCACGTACCCCGGCGTTGGTGGTCATCACCAGCACCACGTTACGGAAGTCCGCTTTACGCCCGTTATTATCGGTCAGCGTGCCGTTGTCCATCACCTGCAACAGCAGGTTAAAGACATCCGGGTGCGCTTTCTCGATCTCGTCCAGCAGCAGTACCGCATGCGGATGCTTGATCACCGCATCCGTTAACAGTCCGCCCTGATCGAAGCCGACGTATCCCGGAGGCGCGCCGATCAGACGACTGACCGTATGGCGTTCCATATACTCGGACATATCAAAACGCAGCAGCTCAATGCCCAGCGCTTTCGACAGCTGCACCGTCACCTCGGTTTTCCCGACCCCGGTCGGCCCGGCGAACAGGAAAGAGCCAACAGGTTTATGATCCTGACCAAGACCGGCACGGCTCATCTTAATCGCTTCGGTTAACGCCTCAATCGCATTATCCTGCCCGAAGACCAGCATTTTCAGGCGGTCGCCGAGGTTTTTCAGCGTATCGCGATCGCTCTGCGAGACGCTTTTCTCAGGAATACGTGCGATGCGGGCCACCACGGATTCGATGTCCGCCACGTTGACGGTTTTTTTACGTTTGCTGACCGGCATCAGACGCGCACGCGCGCCCGCTTCGTCGATCACATCAATCGCTTTATCCGGCAGGTGACGGTCATTGATATATTTCACCGCCAGCTCCACCGCCGCACGTACCGCTTTCGCGGTGTAACGCACGTCGTGGTGCGCTTCGTACTTCGGCTTCAGCCCGTTCAGGATCTGCACGGTTTCTTCTACAGACGGCTCGGTGACGTCGATTTTCTGGAAACGACGCGCCAGCGCACGATCTTTCTCGAAGATGTTGCTGAACTCCTGATACGTGGTGGAGCCCATCACGCGGATCTTACCGCTGGAGAGCAGCGGTTTGATAAGGTTAGCGGCATCCACCTGACCACCCGACGCAGCGCCCGCACCGATAATGGTGTGGATTTCGTCGATGAACAGAATACTGTTGGTATCCTGCTCCAGCTGCTTTAACAGCGCCTTAAAGCGTTTTTCGAAATCGCCGCGGTATTTAGTGCCCGCCAGCAGCGAACCAATATCCAGCGAATAAACTGTACAGTCGGCCATGATTTCCGGCACGTCGCCCTGCACAATACGCCAGGCGAGGCCTTCAGCAATGGCGGTTTTCCCCACGCCGGACTCACCCACCAGCAGCGGGTTGTTTTTGCGACGACGGCACAGAACCTGAATGGTGCGCTCCAGCTCCTTATCGCGGCCGATCAGCGGGTCAATTCCGCCGACACGAGCAAGCTGATTAAGATTGGTGGTGAAGTTTTCCATACGTTCCTCCCCGCCTGCCTGCTCTTCAGTATTAGGTTGGTTGCCGGGTTCGGACGACTGGCCTGGCTCATCTTTACGCGTACCATGTGAAATGAAATTCACGATATCAAGACGGCTAACTTCATGTTTGCGCAGCAGATAGGCTGCCTGCGACTCTTGTTCGCTGAAAATGGCGACAAGCACGTTCGCACCGGTCACTTCATTGCGGCCGGATGACTGAACGTGGAAGACCGCGCGCTGCAACACACGCTGGAAGCTGAGCGTAGGTTGGGTATCCCGCTCCTCTTCGCTGAGCGGCAGCACGGGTGTGGTTTGTTCGATGAAGGCTTCAAGTTCCTGACGCAGCGCGACCAGGTCCACGGAGCACGCTTCGAGTGCTTCGCGAGCTGATGGGTTACTGAGCAACGCCAGTAACAAGTGCTCTACGGTCATAAACTCATGTCGGTGCTCGCGCGCTCTGGCGAAAGCCATGTTTAAACTGAGTTCCAGTTCCTGGTTGAGCATTGGGCACCCCCCTCAATAGTTTGCCTTGATCAGGCTTTTTCTAACGTACACAACAATGGATGTTCGTTCTCCCGGGCATACTCATTCACCATCGCCACCTTGGTCTCCGCAACTTCGGCGGTAAACACACCACAGATAGCTTTCCCGTGATAGTGAACGGTGAGCATCAATTGCGTTGCGCGTTCTACATCATAAGAAAAGAACTTTTGTAGCACGTCAATAACAAATTCCATCGGCGTGTAATCATCGTTCATTAACATTACTTTATACATGGATGGCGGTTTTAGCGCTTCGCGCTGTTTATCTGCCGCCAGCTGGTCGAAATCCAGCCAGGTATTGGTCTTGCCCATCGCTCGTATTCATCTTCGGTTGAAGTTGCCAACAGCGTGCACACTGTCAGTAACTTGAGTCTAGATGCATTTTGAATCTACATCATAAGTGAGATAACTATCATCTATCATTGCCATCCGCGATGGCTGTCACAAACTACCGCAATTGCGTTAACTGCTTCAAAATTTTGACTCAATCATGCTTCGCTGCACACCCTAACGCTTGACCCAAAGCCCGAAATATCTAAATTGTACAGGTCGGGAGTTGGCGACGTTTTGAACAACTGCCCTCTCTGCCACCGGTTCATTCCATCTTACTTAAATAAGATTTACGAAGGATGTCGAAGCATGGAAACGGGTACTGTTAAGTGGTTCAACAACGCCAAAGGGTTCGGCTTTATCTGCCCTGAAGGCGGCGGCGAAGACATTTTCGCTCATTATTCCACCATCCAGATGGATGGTTACAGAACGCTCAAAGCCGGGCAGATGGTCCGGTTTGATGTACATCAGGGACCGAAAGGCAATCATGCCAGCCTCATTGTCCCCCTTGAAACGGAAGCCGTTGCGATTGCCGAGGCCGTCGCGTAGTCCTGCTTCGTTTCATTGTGTACAGCCTGCCAGTAAAATGCCAGCCCGCGGGCTGGCATTTTTATTTACTCACGCGCCAGCGCATCCACCGGATCCAGCCGCGCCGCATTACGTGCGGGCAGCCAGCCAAAGAGCACGCCGGTGAAGGTTGAACAAATAAACGCCGTCAACAGCGCCACCGGTGAAAAACCAATTTCCCAGCCGGGCAGGAAAATTTGCAGCGTAAAGGCAATCAGCATGGATAAACTCACGCCAAGCGCCCCGCCCACCAGACACACCAGCACCGCTTCAATAAGAAACTGTGACAGCACGTCGCTGGCCCGCGCGCCGACCGCCATCCTGATGCCGATCTCACGCGTACGCTCCGTCACCGACACCAGCATGATATTCATCACGCCAATACCACCGACCAACAGCGAGATCACCGCCACCAGCGTCAGAAACAGCTGTAATGTACGTGTGGTCTTTTCCGCCGTTTTCAAGATGCCGTCCATATTCCAGGTGAAGAAATCTTTTTTACCGTGGCGCAGGGAGAGCAGTCGCGTCAGCTGCTGATCCGCCTGTTCGCTGCTGTAGCCCTCTTTCACCCGCACGGTGATCGAGTTGAGCCAAGACTGCCCCATAATGCGCCCGGACATGGTGGTGTAGGGCAACCAGACGCGCAAAATTTTGCTGCTGCCGAACATCGACTGCTTCTCTTCCGCCACGCCGATTACCGTCGCGGGCATATTGCCGACAAGGATCACCTCACCCACCACTTTCGCTTTATTGGGGAAAAGCTGCCGCCGGGTATTGGCGTCCAGTACCACCACCTGCGCGCGCCCTTTCAGCTGTTCGTCGTTAAAAGTCGCCCCTTCGCTGAAGGTCATGCCGTAGACGTTAAAATACTGCCCGCTGACGCCGTTGGCGCTGGAGGCGACGTCAATGCCGCCGTAACGTAAACGCAGGCTTTGCGATACCGCAGGCGTGGCGGAGCTGACCCACGGCTGCTTCTGAATGGCCACCAGATCGTCATATTTCAGCGACTGCTGATACTGCGGATCGTCATCGCCAAAATCTTTGCCGGGATAGACATCAATGGTATTGGTGCCGATGGCGCGTATATCCGCCAGCACCAGCTGTTTTGCCGCATCGCCCACCACCACAATGGAAACCACCGAGGCGATGCCGATAATGATCCCCAGCATCGTCAGCAGAGTACGCATTTTGTTGGCGGCCATCGCCCGCCAGGCCATAGTCAGCGCTTCGCGAAATCCGCTGCTGAACTGTCGCCAGCCGCTTTCCGGCCGGGTATTCACATGGCGATCCGCGCTGGCGGCAGCGCGGGATCGCGGCGGCGGATTACTGATGATTTCCCCGTCGCGGATCTCAATGATGCGTTCGGCCTGCGCCGCCACCAGCGGATCGTGGGTGACGATGATCACCGTGTGACCGTTGTCGCGCAGCTGATGCAGGATCGCCATTACTTCTTCGCCCGAACGCGAGTCCAGCGCCCCGGTAGGCTCATCGGCGAGGATCACCTGGCCGCCGTTCATCAGCGCGCGGGCAATACTGACGCGCTGCTGCTGGCCGCCGGAGAGCTGGGACGGCTGATAACTTTCCCGCTCCCCCAGCCCCAACCGTTGCAGTAATTCATGCGCCCGCTGTAAACGCGCTTTACGCTCGGTACCGGCGTAGACCGCGGGCACTTCGACGTTCTGCGCCGCCGTCAGGTGCGACAGCAGATGGTAGCGCTGAAAGATAAAGCCAAAATGCTCGCGGCGCAGGCGGGCCAGCGCGTCTTTATCCAGCAGGGCGACATCGCTGCCCGCCACGCGATAGGTGCCGCTGGAGGGCTTATCCAGGCAGCCCAGAATATTCATCAGCGTCGATTTACCGGAGCCAGACGCGCCGACAATCGCCACCATTTCACCCGCTTCAATGCTAAGGGTGATCCCCTTCAGCACCTCCACCTGGCCTTCGCCGGAGGGATAGCTGCGGCGAATGTCATGCAGTTCGAGCAGCGCCGTCATGGCGTCACTCCGGGCGTTGTAGTGCCCGTCACCACTTCATCGCCCGCTTCCAGGCCTTTGGTCACTTCCACATCGGTGTCATTACGCGCGCCGATAGTCACTTCGCGCTCGCGGGTTTCGCCATTACGCAGCAGTGTGACCTTGTAACGGTTATCGCCGATCGGATCGCCCAACGCCGACAGCGGCACGGTAAGCACATTTTTCACGCCGGAGAGTTGAATATGCACCTGCGCGGTCATCTCCAGACGCAGCACGCCTTTCGGGTTCGGCACTTCAAAACGGGCATGATAGAAAATCGCGTCGTTCACTTTTTCCGGCGTGGGCAGAATGTCTTTCAGCACGCCTTCGTAGCGGGTGAGCGGATCGCCCAGCACGGTAAACCAGGCTTTCTGGCCGGGTTTAAGATGAATGACGTCCGCTTCCGAGACCTGGGCTTTCACCAGCATGGTGCTCATATCCGCCAGCGTCAGAATGTTCGGCGCCTGTTGCGCGGCGATCACCGTCTGGCCCTGCAGGGTAGTGATTTGCGTCACTTCCCCGGCCATAGGCGCGACGATGCGCGTGTATTCGAGGTTCGTTTTAGCCGTATCCAGCGTTGCCTGATTACGTTTAATTTGCGCGTCGATGGTACCGATTTGCGCCTCTTTTACCGCCAGCTCAGTGATGGCAGTATCCAGATCCTGGCGCGACACCGCCTGGGTTTTCGCCAGTTGCTGCTGACGGCCCAGCGTCACCTGCGCCAGACGTCTTTCCGCATCCGCCTGGCGGCGCTGCGCGCGCAGCTCCATTAATGTGGCTTCCACCTCTTTGATCTGGTTCTGCGCCTGCTCCGGATCGATAACGCCCAGCAGCTGATCTTTCTTCACTTTATCGCCAATATTCACCGACAGCGTTTTCAACTGACCGCTCACCTGCGCACCCACGTCAACTTTGCGCAGCGCATCCAGTTTGCCGGTGGCCAGCACGCTTTGCTGCAAATCACCCGGCCGGACGATCAGCGTCTGGTACTGCGGCAGCGGCGCATTGAGCTGCCGCCACAGCCAGAATCCGGCAATCAGCGCCAGCACGGTCAGCAACAATATGACCTTCCTGCGTTTTCCCTTTAGCTTCATATAAATTCCAGTAATTGAGCTGACTTCAGTAATGATGAATTCTACCTAAACGGAGGGTCAACGAAACCCCACCTTTATTTTATCCCGCAAACCCATTGAGGTGGCGTTGAGAGTGTCCTTGCTGAAATGAATGCCTGGTTATTACGCGCAGGTTTATCATGTCTACATTCGTTGCCACTCCACACTCCGCATTGCCGCAACCTGAAACAGGCTGGCAGCTTTTCCGCCATTTAGCCAGCGGAATGCTGATGCCCGGGCTGGCCTGGCAAAACCCGGCCTACCGCCGGAAGTTTATGCTTCGCTCGCTGGCGACGCCCTTCGCTACCGCAAAGTGGATGTCCATTCTGGTCAGACAGCCGTGCCTGCTGCAACTTCTTAACGCGCAGCCGGGCCTGCCGTGCCGTCTGCATCGCCCCTGGCTGTCGGTGAACACCTCCCGGCAGACGGCGATTGACGCCCTGCGCTGGCATTACCAGAGCCTGATGCAGCAACTGCCTGCCAGCGTGCTCAATGGCTACCTTTCCCGTCACGGTGTGGCGCTGGCGACCCTTAACGGCAAAAACGATCAGCCCTACAGCCTGCGTCTGCGCGCGGATGCGATGCTGGACAAAGAAGGCGAAGCGACGCTGGTGTTTTGCGATGCTGAACAGACGGTGCTGGCGGAGCTGACTTTTACCCTCTGCCCGGTGGAGGGCAAAAACACGCTCTATATCGGCGGCTTACAGGGCGCGAAAGCCCATGTCGATCATCAGCTGATCCAGAGCGCCACCAAAGCCTGCCACGGTCTGTTCCCGAAACGCCTGCTGGTGGAAGCGGCCATGGCAATGGGTGAAAAGCTGGGGGTGGAGCAGATCCTCGCGGTCAGTAACCATACGCATATTTATCGCAACTGGCGCTACCGCCAGAAAAAGCAGGACAAACTGCACGCCGATTACGACGGCTTCTGGCTGTCACTGGGCGGCGAGCCGACGGCCAGGGGCGATTATCAGATGCCGCTGGCGATGCCGCGCAAGCCCATGGAGGAGATCGCCAGCAAAAAACGCGCGGAGTATCGCCGCCGTTATGAACTGCTCGACAGCCTGCTGACGCAGGTGCAGCGCGCGATGGGCTAATCTGCCCGCCCGCGTGCCAGCCACAGCACGCGGGAAAACATCTTGCGCAGCAGCAGCGGCACGGCATCCACACCGCGTCGCCCCGCTTCCATCGCCACTTCTATCGCCAGATCCGGTTTCGATGAGCGGTGAATGGCTTTGATGATCACCCGCCGCATATTCATTGGCACGTTTTCCGGCAGCTGCGCCACCCGGTGATAAACGTCGGCGAAGCCTTCGCGATACATAAAATGTTCCATGTCCATCGCCGGTAAGGCCGTCAGGTGATCGCGTTCATGATCGCGATTGCCGTCCAGCATACTGCGGGCGGTGGCGGCGTATTTTTTCCCGGCCTCGTCGCCATCCACCAGCACATGCCATTCAATCCCCATGCGACGGGCGAATTTGACCAGCGGTTTCAGGCCGGACTGGGCGAACTCGATCACTTTGATCCCTTCGGCGTCAAAATGATGACCGCACTGGCGCGCCAGTTCGCTGATCACCCAGGTTTCCGTTTCCCCTTCCACCAGCAGCCAGCAGCGGGCAAACAGCGACGAAGGCCGGTTAGCGCGGATATGAAACGCGATGCGGCGGCTGTCTTCGGCGTTCATGCCGCCCGGTCCCAGTCGCCAGGCGGCGATGCGGGAGGAGCCGCGTACCAGCCGACAGACATGCTCCACCGGCGTCAGCGACAGCAGCTCGCCGGAGTTAGTGGTGGTGATGCGCTGCAACGGCAGCAGGTTCAGCAACTGCCAGGCCACCGACAGCATGATTGGGTGCAGGCGGGTTTCCGGATCTTCAATCAGCAACAGCGGCCTCGCGTCTTTATCGAGCCGTATTGTGCCTTTCGCCTGTAACAGGGTGGAAAACAGCCCCAGCAAAATGACCCTGTGGCTGCGACCGCCAGGTTTGTCGATCATCCGGTTGATAATATCGAGATAGCGCCAGCTGCGCTGCTCATCGTGAGCGTGGCGGCGCAGCAGACGATGCCGCGCCTCGGTGGTGCCCTGTTCGGCAAAATAGTGCTCCAGCAGCTGTACCATCGCCGTCAGCCCGTGACGTATCTGCCCGTCGCTGAGGTTTTGCGGACGCGACACCAGCTCGCGGGCCAGGAAATCAAGCTGCCGGGCGGTGACGTCCACATCCGGCGCTTCCGGCACCGTACCGTTGCGAATGCGGCGCATAAAACGGGCATCCCGCAGGCGCAATACCGGCATCAGACGCACCAGATGCCGCGCCTGTTCATTGATGTTTGTCAGCGGCAGCAGTTGCCCTCCGGCATCCAGAAAACCGCGCAGGGTCATCACGCTGCCGTCTTCTCCCAGCTCGCCCTCCAGCCGGTAAAATATCCGGTGATAGCCATCGTCTCCGGCCACCCAGCAATCAGTCAGCGGCCGGTAACGTCGGGCATGGCGGTGCCCCGGCTCGGTTTCGCGAAAGGTCAGAATGATATGCAAATGGTGTTCGCGCCCCATAACATCGCCCGGCGGAAACCAGAAATCATCGCGCGTGAAATGATAAAGCGTGGATTCAGGGGATAATAACAGCGTCAGCGCATCCAGCAGGCTGGATTTACCCCACGCGTTTTCGCCGATCAGAACATTATTTTCTTCCAGCAGCAGAGATAATCGGTTAATACCGCGAAATCCGGCAATGTCCACGCGTTCCAGCAGCATAACTCCTCCGGCAATAATGGCGCTCCATTGAGTACAACAGTATAGCGGGCCGGAAAAAAGTAAAATATATCAAGACCTGAGAGAATATACGGACATCACATCTGCATAATTTTTCTTTATTTCTGCTTCTTTACTCACTTAAGCGGATTGAGTAGTGTGTTACGGCGCTATTTCATTTTTAAGCAAAGGATCCAGGCTGTTCATGTTATCAGGACTACTCATCATACTTATCCCGCTTATCGTGGGTTATCTCATTCCCCTGCACCATACCGCCGCCCTTAAGCTGATTAACCGCTTATTAAGCTGGATCGTGTACGTCATTCTTTTTTTTATGGGGATAAGCCTGGCCTTTCTCGATAATTTGGCGACCAATCTGCTGGCCATACTGCATTATTCCGCGGTCAGCATCGTCATTATTATGCTGTGTAATATTGCCGCCCTGTTATGGCTTGAACGCGCCCTGCCCTGGCATCATCAGCACCAGCAGGAAAAATTACCGTCGCGGGTGGCCATGGCGCTGGAATCCCTTAAGCTGTGCGGCGTGGTGGTGCTCGGTTTTATAATTGGGCTCAGCGGGCTGACATTCCTGCAGCACGCCACCGAAGCCAGCGAATATACGCTGATTTTCCTCCTGTTCCTGATTGGCATTCAGCTGCGTAATAACGGCATGACCTTAAAGCAGATCGTGCTGAACCGCCGCGGAATGATTGTCGCCGTGGTGGTACTGTTAAGCTCGCTGGCGGGCGGCATAATTAACGCGCTGATCCTTGATCTGCCGCTGAAAACCGGTTTAGCTATGGCGTCCGGTTTTGGCTGGTATTCCCTCTCCGGCATCCTGCTGACCGAATCCTTTGGCCCGGTCATTGGCAGCGCCGCCTTCTTTAACGATCTGGGCCGTGAACTGATCGCCATTATGCTGATCCCGGCGCTGGTGCGCCGTAGCCGTTCTACCGCGCTGGGATTATGCGGCGCCACCTCCATGGACTTCACGCTGCCGGTACTGCAACGCAGCGGGGGGCTGGAGATGGTTCCCGCCGCCATTGTGCACGGTTTTGTGTTAAGTCTGCTGGTACCGCTGTTAATGGCCTTTTTCTCCGCCTGATACCCCTCCGGCGGTAGTTCGTTACCGCCTGAAATTGCGTTAAATCAATCTCCCTGCAAGTAGTCATACAAATCACTTTAAACCCCTGCGTCAGCGGCATAAGCTTAAACATGCATTTCAAATATAACTTATACAGGTGTGATCATGTTTTGTGTGCAATGTGAGCAAACTATCCGTACTCCGGCTGGCAACGGCTGTTCTTACGCGCAGGGTATGTGCGGTAAAACCGCAGAAACTTCTGATCTCCAGGATCTGCTGATTGCGGCGCTGCAGGGGTTATCCGCCTGGGCGGTAAAAGCCCGTGACTATGATCTCATCGACCATGAGATCGACAACTTTGCGCCACGCGCCTTCTTCTCCACCTTAACTAACGTAAACTTCGATTCGCCGCGCATCGTTGGCTACGCCCGTGAAGCCATTGCGAAACGTGAAGCCCTGAAAGCGCTGTGCCAGAGCATCGATCCGGCGGCCAGCGTGGATCATCCGCTGGCGGATCTGCAACTGGTGAGCGACGATCTGGGCGAGTTGCAGCGTCAGGCAGAAGCCTTCACGCCGAACAAAGACAAAGCCGATATCGGCGACAATATTCTCGGCCTGCGCCTGCTGTGCCTGTACGGCCTGAAAGGGGCGGCGGCCTATATGGAACACGCTCACGTGCTGGGCCAGTACGATAACGCCATCTACGCCCAGTATCACAAAATCATGGCGTGGCTTGGCACCTGGCCTGCGGATATGAATGCGCTGCTGGAATGTTCGATGGAAATCGGCCAGATGAACTTCAAAGTGATGAGCATTCTCGACGCCGGTGAAACTGAAACCTACGGCCATCCGACCCCGACCCAGGTGAACGTCAAAGCCACCGCCGGTAAATGTATTTTGATCTCCGGTCATGATCTGAAAGATCTCTATAACCTGCTGCAACAGACCGAAGGCACCGGCGTGAACGTTTATACCCACGGCGAAATGCTGCCGGCCCACGGCTACCCGGAACTGCGCAAATTTAAACATCTGGTGGGTAACTACGGCAGCGGCTGGCAGAACCAGCAGGTGGAATTCGCCCGCTTCCCCGGCCCCATCGTGATGACCTCGAACTGCATTATCGACCCGACGGTCGGCGCGTATGACGATCGTATCTGGACGCGCAGCATCGTCGGCTGGCCGGGCGTAAGCCACCTGGAAGGTGACAATTTCGCGCCGGTGATCGCTCAGGCTCAGCAGATGGCGGGCTTCCCGTTCAGCGAAATTGAACATCTGATCACCGTGGGCTTTGGTCGTCAGACGCTGCTCGGCGCGGCAGATACGCTGATCGATCTGGTAAGCCGTGAAAAACTGCGTCACATCTTCCTCGTCGGCGGCTGCGACGGAGCGCGCGGCGAGCGTAACTACTTTACCGATTTTGCCACCAGCGTGCCGGATGACTGCCTGATCCTCACCCTCGCCTGCGGGAAATACCGCTTTAACAAGCTGGACTTCGGCAACATCGAAGGGCTGCCGCGTCTGGTGGATGCCGGTCAGTGTAATGATGCTTATTCGGCGATTATTCTGGCGGTCACCCTGGCGGAAAAACTGGGCTGCGGCGTGAACGACCTGCCGCTGTCGCTGGTGCTCTCCTGGTTTGAACAAAAAGCGATTGTTATTCTGCTGACGCTGCTGTCGCTCGGCGTCACCAATATTGTTACCGGCCCGACCGCGCCAGGCTTCCTGACGCCGGATCTGCTGGCGGTACTGAATGAGAAATTTGGTCTGCGTTCCGTGACCACCGTGGAACAGGACATTCAGCAACTGCTGAGCGCGTAAGGAGGACGTTATGACGATGCCCGTAGCCCAATGCCCATGGCGTATGCAGGTTCACCACATCACACAGGAAACGCCAGATGTGTGGACGCTGTCGCTGTTATGCCATGACTACTACCCGTACCGTGCGGGCCAGTATGCGCTGGTCAGCATTCGGAATTCCGCCGATACGCTGCGCGCCTATACGCTCTCCTCAACGCCTGGGGTCAGCGAATACATCACGCTGACCATCCGTCGTCTGGACGGCGGCGCAGGCTCGGAGTGGCTGACCCGCGACGTGAAGCGCGGCGACTATCTGTGGCTTTCCGATGCGCAGGGGGAATTCACCTGTGATAACGAACCTAACGATCGGCTGTTGTTGCTGGCGGCGGGCTGTGGCGTGACGCCGATTATGTCAATGCGCCGCTGGCTGGCGAAGTATCGCCCTGACGCCGATGTGCAGGTGATTTTCAACGTCCGCTCGCCGGAAGATGTCATTTTTGCCGATGAGTGGCGTCGTTATCCGGTGACGCTGGTGGCGGAAAACAATGCCACTCACGGTTTTGTCTCCGGACGCCTGACCACGGAGTTGCTGAAATCCGTGCCGGATCTGGCCTCGCGTACCGTCATGACCTGCGGCCCCGCGCCTTATATGGATCTGGTGGAAAAAGAGGTGAAAGCGCTGGGCGTAACCCGCTTCTTTAAAGAGCAATTCTTTGTCCCGGCCGCCGCCGCAGCAACGGGCGGGCTGAAAATCAGCAAACTGCAACCGGCGCGGGATTTTTATGCGCCGGTTGGCAGCACGTTACTGGAAGCGATGGAAAGCAATAAGGTGCCGGTTAATGCCGCCTGTCGTGCGGGCGTGTGCGGCAGCTGTAAAACGCGGGTGCTTTCCGGGGATTACAGCGTAACCAGCAGCATGACGCTGAGCGATGCGGAGGTGGCAGAGGGCTATGTGCTGGCCTGCTCCTGCCATCCGCAGAGTGATTTAGTGTTGGCGTAATAAATAGCGCCGGGTGGCGGCTTACGCCTTACCCGGCCTACCCTGTTATCGCCATTCTGCCGAGGGCGCAACGGAATACCGTCCCGCGCCCAACAACGCTACCGCAATCGACGCCACAAAGAAATAGACCAGGCTTTCAATCGCCCAGGCGCCGGTCACATCCAGCGCGCCGGTTTTATTAATGCCGACCATCAACCATGCCACCACCATCGTAAACGCAATGCCCAGCGCCGCCGGACGCGTCAGCACGCCCAGGATCACCAGCAGCGGACACAACACTTCCCCCAATAGCACGCCGTAGGCGATAAAACCCGGCAACCCTTTTGCCACCAGCATGCCGCTGATGCCGTCAATCCCGTCAAAAAGCTTGTGCAGTCCATGGAATAACATCAGCCCGCCCACCGTCAGACGCAGTAAAAACTTACCCGCATCTTCATGCGCAAACATTCTGTTAACCGCATTTAACATTGATTTAACCATTTGAAATGATTCCTGTTTTCATTATGTGGTTTGCAGATTATTCCGAATGCCGGCGGAAATAAACCCCTGTTAGCTGTAGGGCTGATAAAAGTGTGACGGCCATTTTCATCTACGCTTGTTAACGAGACTTTTTAACAAGGACACCAGAGATTATGAAACAGACCGTCGCGGCATTTGTCGCCAAAACACTCGAACAGGCAGGCGTAAAACGCATCTGGGGCGTCACCGGCGATTCCCTGAATGGCCTAAGCGATAGCCTCAACCGTATGGGCACCATTGAATGGATGCCGACCCGCCATGAAGAGGTCGCCGCCTTTGCCGCCGGTGCCGAGGCGCAGCTCACCGGTGAACTGGCCGTCTGCGCCGGATCCTGCGGACCGGGTAACCTGCATCTGATCAACGGCCTGTTTGACTGTCACCGCAACCGCGTGCCGGTGCTGGCGATTGCCGCCCATATCCCGTCCAGCGAAATCGGCAGCGGCTATTTCCAGGAGACCCACCCGCAAGAGTTGTTCCGTGAGTGCAGCCACTATTGCGAGCTGGTTTCCAGCCCCGAGCAGATCCCGCAGGTACTGGCCATCGCCATGCGCAAAGCCATTCTCAACCGCGGCGTGTCGGTGGTGGTACTGCCAGGCGACGTCGCGCTTCAGGCCGCGCCTGAAACCGCCAGCGCCCACTGGTATCACGCGCCGCAGCCGGTGATCACGCCGACGCATGAGGAGCTGAAAAAACTGGCGCAGCTGTTGCGCTACTCCAGCAATATCGCGCTGATGTGCGGCAGCGGTTGTGCCGGGGCGCACCAGCCGCTGATCGAGTTTGCCGCTAAACTGAAAGCGCCGATTATCCACGCCCTGCGCGGCAAAGAGCACGTGGAGTACGACAACCCGTATGACGTTGGCATGACAGGGCTGATCGGTTTCTCCTCCGGCTATCACGCGATGATGAATGCCGATACGCTGATCCTGCTCGGCACCCAGTTCCCGTACCGCGCGTTTTACCCGACCGACGCCAAAATCATCCAGATCGATATCAACCCCGCGAGCATTGGCGCGCACAGCAAAGTGGATATGGCGCTGATCGGCGACATCAACGCCACCCTCACCGCCCTGCTGCCGTTGCTGGAGGAGAAAACCGACCGCCGCTTCCTTGATAAAGCGCTGGAAGATTACCGTGATGCGCGTAAAGGCCTCGACGATCTGGCGAAGCCAAGCGAAAAAGCCGTGCATCCGCAATACCTGGCGCAGCAGATCAGCCATTACGCCGATGACGATGCGATTTTCACCTGCGACGTCGGCACGCCCACCGTCTGGGCGGCGCGTTATCTGAAGATGAACGGCAAACGCCGTCTGCTCGGCTCTTTTAACCACGGCTCAATGGCGAACGCCATGCCGCAGGCGCTGGGCGCAAAAGCCACCGCGCCGGACCGCCAGGTGGTGGCAATGTGTGGCGACGGCGGCTTCAGTATGCTGATGGGGGATTTCCTTTCCGTGGTACAGATGAAGCTGCCGGTGAAAATCATCGTCTTTAACAACAGCGTGCTGGGCTTTGTGGCGATGGAGATGAAAGCCGGGGGCTATCTGACTGACGGCACCGATTTACAGGATACCAACTTCGCGCGTATCGCCGAAGCCTGCGGTATCACCGGTATTCGCGTCGAGAAATCCTCCGAAGTGGACGACGCCCTGCAGCGTGCCTTCGCCATTGACGGCCCGGTTCTGATCGATGTGGTGGTCGCCAAAGAAGAACTGGCGATGCCGCCGCAGATCAAAATGGAGCAGGCCAAAGGCTTCAGCCTGTATATGCTGCGCGCAATCATCAACGGACGCGGCGATGAGGTGATGGAACTGGCGAAAACCAACTGGCTCAGGTAAAACAGAGGGACAATTCTGAGTCAAAATAAGGAAATGCCGTGATCGACTTACGCAGTGATACCGTCACCCGCCCGGGGCGCAATATGCGTCGCTATATGATGGCCGCCCCGGTCGGGGATGACGTGTACGGAGATGATCCGACCGTGAACGAACTTCAGCGTTACGCGGCGGAACTCAGCGGCAAGGAAGCCGCGCTGTTTTTACCCACCGGCACCCAGGCGAATCTGGTGGCGCTGTTAAGCCACTGCGAGCGCGGCGAGGAGTATATTGTCGGTCAGGGCGCGCATAACTACCTGTATGAAGCGGGCGGCGCGGCGGTGCTGGGCAGTATTCAGCCACAGCCCATCGACGCCAGCCCGGACGGCACCCTGCCGCTGGATAAAGTGGCGGCCAAAATCAAAGCCGACGATATTCACTTCGCCCGCACCCGCTTACTGAGCCTGGAAAACACCCATAACGGCAAAGTGCTGCCGCGCGACTATTTACAGCAGGCGTGGGAATTTACCCGTGAGAAAGGCCTGGCGCTGCACGTGGACGGCGCGCGTATCTTTAACGCCGTGGTGGAATACGGCTGCGAACTTAAAGAGATCACGCAATATTGCGACTCCTTCACCATTTGCCTGTCGAAAGGCCTGGGCGCGCCTGTCGGCTCGCTGCTGGTGGGCAACCACGACTACATCAAACGCGCGCTGCGCTGGCGGAAAATGACCGGCGGCGGGATGCGCCAGGCGGGATTTCTGGCGGCAGCCGGTCTGTACGCGCTGAAAAATAACGTCCAGCGTCTGAAAGAGGATCACGACAACGCCGCCTGGCTGGCAGCGCAGTTGCGTGATATCGGGGCGGACGTCAGCCGTCAGGAAACCAATATGCTGTTTGTGCGCGTGGGCGAAGAAGATGCCGCGGCACTGGGCGAATTTATGCAGGCGCGCGGCGTGCTGCTGAACGCCTCGCCGGTGACGCGTCTGGTGACGCACCTTGACGTCAGCCGCGAACAGCTGACGGAACTGGTGGCGCACTGGCAGGCCTTTTTACAACGTTAAGGCGCGGAAGGCCACATCACGCGCCCGACAGAACAAAATAGAGAGAAAGTCTGAATGGAAGCGGTAATCTTTCACCTTTCCCATTGCAACCAGCCGTTTTTCACGGAAGAATGCGCACGAAATTCTTTTCAACACAGTGGATTGCTATGAAGGTTCTGGTCACGGGCGCAACCAGCGGTTTAGGCCGAAACGCGGTCGAGTTTCTGCGACAAAAAGGCGTCAGCGTCAGGGCTACGGGTCGCAATGAAGCGATGGGCAAGCTGCTGCAAAAAATGGGCGCTGAATTTGTACAGGCCGATCTGACGGAGCTGGTCTCTTCCCAGGCAAAAGTGATGCTGGCAGGCGTGGATACGCTGTGGCATTGCTCCAGCTTTACCTCGCCCTGGGGCACCCAGGAAGCCTTCGATCTGGCTAACGTGCGCGCTACCCGTCGTCTGGGTGAGTGGGCGGTGGCCTGGGGCGTGCGTAATTTTATCCACGTCTCCTCGCCGTCCGTCTATTTTGATTATCACCATCACCGGAACATTCAGGAAGATTTCCGTCCGTTGCGCTACGCCAACGAATTCGCCCGCAGTAAAGCGGCAGCGGAGGACGTGGTGCATATGCTGGCACAGGCGAACCCCAACACCCGCTTCACCGTGCTGCGCCCGCAGAGCCTGTTCGGGCCGCATGATAAAGTGTTTATTCCGCGTCTCGCCCAGATGATGCATCACTACCGCAGCGTGCTGTTACCGCGCGGCGGTGATGCACTCGTCGATATGACCTACTTTGAGAACGCTGTACATGCGATGTGGCTGGCCAGCCAGGAGGTGTGCGATGCGCTGCCGTCGGGCCGGGCGTACAACATCACCAACGGCGAACCGGTGAAGCTGCGTAAAATCGTGCAGACGTTAATTGATGAGCTGGATATTGATTGCCGCATCCGCTCCGTGCCCTGGCCGATGCTGGATATGATCGCCCGCAGCCTGGAGCGCTTCGGCGATAAAAAAGCCAAAGAGCCTGCGCTGACGCATTATGGCGTCGCCAAGCTGAACTTTGACTTCACGCTGGATACGTCACGTGCGCAGACGGAACTGGGCTACCAGCCGCAGGTCACCCTTGATGAAGGCATTCGCCGCACGGCGCTGTGGCTGAAAGATCACGGTAAATTACACCGCTGAGGTCTGGTCAGCCCTGCCCGTATTTTTCCAGCAGCGCTTCGGCAATCGCCAGGCTCTGCGCATCCGCCACGCCGTCCCAGCGCGCCGGGCGGAAATGCATCTGGAACGCCACTATCACCCGCTTTTTCTGCGCGGGCGTCATCTCCGGTTTCACCTCATAGCCATAACGTGCCAGCAGATCCAGCAGCTGCGCCTGATCGACGGGGGCGGCGGGATCGCGCCCGTTTAAGTAGAAGGCCACGCGGTCATCGTCCGGCCATGCGCCAATCCCCTGCTGCGCCAGCGCCTGCCACGGGAATAACGGACCTGGGTCGTCCTTACGTTGTGGCGCGATGTCCGAGTGTGCCACGACGTTCTGCGGAAGTATGTTGTAACTATCGATGATGTTTTTCGCCAGCGGCACCAGCGCGGCAATTTGCTGCGGCTCGAACGGTGTAAAGCGCTTAGCGCCGGCAAACTTTTGCCAGCCACGGTTTTCCAGTTCAATGCCGATGGAGGTGTCGTTAATGCGCGTTGCGCCGCGCCAGAAGCTGACGCCCGCATGCCAGGCCAGATCCTGCTCGGGCACCAGCTGCCAGATCCGCGGCTTGCCCTGATGCAGCGGCGGCCGCGCCGGGATCAGGTAGTGCGAACTGACATGTTTGTCGGTCAGCGTCGCCAGAGAGGCGTCAAAATCGTCGGCGGTGTAGTGGATCACCAGCACCTTAATACGTGGATAGGCCGCCTGCGCCTGGTGGCGCGTATCCAGCTGATAGCCAGCTTTATCCACCACGCCCTTTTCGCTGGCGCAGCCGGTCAGCAGCAGCGCCAGCGCAATCAGCCCAAACCAGCTTTTCATCAGCGGGTTTTCACTGCCGTACCGCTGATGCTCACCATCAGCATACTGCTGTCCTTACCGACGGTTTCGTAGTCGATATCGATACCGACTACCGCGTCTGCTCCCAGCGCTTTCGCCTGTTCTTCCAGCTCGCGAAAGGCGATTTCCCGCGCTTTACGCAGCTCTTTTTCATAGGCGCCTGAGCGTCCGCCGACAATATCGCGGATCCCGGCGAAAAAATCGCGGAAGATATTCGCGCCCAGGATCGCCTCCCCGGTGACCACGCCGCAATATTTTACAATCGGCTGGCCTTCAAGCGTTGGGGTGGTTGAAAATTGCATGGTGCTTCTCCTTTTAACGTTCAGTGCCTAACGCGCGCATAATCAAACCGATACGCTATCATTGAACAGACAGTAGGTTAATAAGGAAATCATTATGCGCTACTCATTTTTATCCGTCATTGTACCCTGCGCGCTGGCGTTGAGCGCCTGTACAACGGTAACCCCCGCGTTCAAGGATATTGGCACACGCAGCGGCCCCTGTGTCGAAGGCGGTCCTGACAGTGTGGCACAAAAGTTCTACGATTTTCGTATTCAGAACCGCAGCACTGATGCTACCGCGCTGCGTCCGTACCTGAGCGACGATCTGGCGAAGCTGCTGGCCGACGCCAGCCGTGATACCAAAAACACCGCCTTCCTGCGCAGCGATCCGTTCTCCAGCCGCACCACCCAGCCGGAAACCGCCAGCGTCAGCAGCGCCTCAACCATCCCTAACACCGATGCCCGCAATATTCCGCTGCGCGTCACCCTCACCCAGGGCAGCCAGACGTGGCAGGACGAAGTGCTGATGATCCGTGAAGGTCAGTGCTGGGCGGTTGATGATGTGCGTTATCTGGGCGGCAACGCTCACGCGCCTGCCGGATCGCTGCGTCAGTCTGTCGAGCATCGCTGATAAATTATGCATCATTAACGGGTTAAATCTGTTAACCCCCGTAAAATGTCTGGCATTCCGCGGTGAATGCCGACATTTCTACCTGCATCACACCACGTCCAGGGTTTTGTGCTAACTTTATTACTGGATGCGCTTTATATTTACCTTTTCACGCAGAAATATTGCATAACTATTCTGTCAACGTTACTATTTGCGGCCTCAATAGCTATTAGATTGCCTCGATGAGTATTCAATTAAACGGCATTAACTGTTTCTACGGCGCACATCAGGCGCTGTTCGATATCAACCTGGATTGCCCTGAGGGCGAAACGCTGGTGCTGCTTGGCCCAAGCGGTGCAGGCAAAAGCTCCCTGCTGCGCGTACTCAATCTGCTGGAGATGCCGCGCTCCGGCACGCTCACTATTGCCGGCAATCAGTTCGATTTCTCAAAGGCCCCGTCTGACAAAGCGATCCGCAGTCTGCGGCAGAACGTCGGCATGGTGTTCCAGCAATACAATTTATGGCCGCACCTGACCGTGCTGCAAAACCTGATCGAAGCCCCCTGCCGCGTGCTGGGTCTGAGCAAAGATCAGGCGCTGGCGCGCGCTGAAAAGCTGCTTGAGCGTTTGCGTCTCAAACCCTACAGCGATCGTTTCCCGCTGCACCTCTCCGGCGGTCAGCAGCAGCGCGTGGCCATTGCCCGTGCGCTGATGATGGAGCCGCAGGTGCTGTTGTTTGATGAGCCTACCGCCGCGCTCGACCCGGAAATCACCGCGCAGATCGTGAGTATCATTCGCGAACTGGCGGAAACCAATATCACCCAGGTGATCGTGACCCACGAAGTGGAAGTGGCGCGCAAGACCGCCAGTCGCGTGGTGTACATGGAAAATGGTCATATTATCGAGCAAGGGGATGCCAGCCGCTTTGCCGCGCCGCAGACCGATGCTTTTAAACACTACTTATCTCACTGATCTTTTCGGGACTATGACAATGAAAAAAGTACTGATTGCCGCCCTGCTCGCCAGCGTCAGCCTCTCCGCCGGTGCTGCCCAGACTATTCGTTTCGCCACCGAAGCAAGCTACCCTCCGTTTGAATCCACGGATGCCAGTAACAAGATTGTCGGCTTTGATGTCGATCTGGCCAACGCGCTGTGCAAAGAGATCGATGCGACCTGTACCTTCACCAACCAGGCTTTTGACAGCCTGATCCCGAGCCTGAAATTCCGTCGTTTCGACGCGGTGATGGCCGGTATGGACATCACGCCGGAGCGTGAAAAGCAGGTGCTGTTCACCAACGCTTACTACGACAACTCCGCGCTGTTCATTGGTCAGAAAGACAAATTCGCCAGCATTGACGCGCTGAAAGGCAAAAAAGTCGGCGTGCAGAACGGTACCACGCACCAGAAATTCATCACCGATAAGCACCCGGAAATCACCACCGTGCCTTACGACAGCTACCAGAACGCGAAGCTGGATCTGCAGAATGGCCGTATTGATGCGGTATTCGGTGACACCGCGGTGGTGACCGAGTGGCTGAAAGCCAGTGACAAACTGGCCGCCGTGGGTGACAAAGTGACCGATAAAGATTACTTCGGCACCGGCCTCGGCATTGCTGTTCGTCAGGGCAACACTGAACTTCAGCAGAAATTCAACGCTGCGCTGGATAAAGTGAAGAAAGATGGCACCTACGAGAACATCTATAACAAATGGTTCCAGAAGTAATCCTTGATGAATGACATGTTCCCTTTAGCAAGCGCCGCCGGGATGACCGTCGGCCTTGCCGTTTGTGCGCTGATCATTGGCCTCGCGCTGGCGATGCTGTTTGCGGTATGGGAATCCGTCAAATGGCGTCCTGTCGCATGGGCGGGATCGGCGCTGGTCACTATTTTGCGCGGCCTGCCGGAAATTCTGGTGGTGCTGTTTGTCTATTTTGGCTCTTCACAGCTGCTGTTAATGTTATCTGACGGCTTCACGCTCAATCTGGGCGTGGTGCAAATTCCGCTGCAAATGCAGATTGAAAACTTTGATGTCAGCCCGTTCCTGTGCGGCGTCATTGCGCTGTCGCTGCTCTACGCGGCCTACGCCTCCCAGACGCTGCGCGGGGCGCTGAAAGCCGTTCCGCTGGGGCAATGGGAATCCGGCCAGGCGCTGGGCCTGTCGAAAAGCGCGATTTTTTTCCGTCTGGTGATGCCGCAGATGTGGCGTCATGCGCTGCCGGGGCTGGGCAATCAGTGGCTGGTGCTGCTGAAAGACACGGCGCTGGTATCCTTGATCAGCGTGAACGATTTGATGTTGCAGACCCGCAGTATCGCCACCCGTACTCAGGAGCCTTTTACCTGGTATATCGTGGCGGCGGCCATTTACCTGGTCATTACCCTGCTCAGTCAGTACATCCTCAAACGCATTGACCTGCGCGCGACACGTTTTGAGCGGAGAGCAGACTGATGCTTGAGTATTTACCTGAACTGATGAAAGGGCTGCACACCAGCCTGACGCTCACCGTGGCGTCCATTCTGGTGGCGCTGGTGCTGGCGCTGCTGTTTACCATTGTGCTGACGCTGAAAACGCCGGTGCTGGTGTGGATTGTGCGTGGTTACATCACGCTGTTCACCGGTACGCCGTTGCTGGTGCAGATCTTCCTGATTTACTACGGTCCGGGACAGTTCCCGACGTTACAGGAATATCCGGTACTGTGGCATCTGCTCTCTGAACCCTGGCTGTGCGCGCTGTTGGCTCTGTCGCTGAACAGCGCCGCCTATACCACGCAGCTGTTTTACGGGGCGATCCGCGCCATTCCCGACGGCCAGTGGCAGTCCTGCTCAGCCCTGGGGATGAGTAAAAAAGATACTCTGGCGATTCTGCTGCCGTACGCTTTCAAACGCGCGCTCTCGTCCTACTCTAACGAAGTGGTATTAGTATTCAAAAGCACGTCGCTGGCCTATACCATCACGCTGATGGAAGTCATGGGCCACGGACAGCTGCTGTATGGCCGGACGTATGATGTGATGGTGTTTGGCGCAGCCGGACTTATCTATCTGATAGTGAACGGCTTACTGACGCTGATGATGCGTCTTATCGAGCGTCGGGCGCTGGCCTTTGAACGACGTAATTAAGCACTAAAAACAGGCGGGGCAACCCGCCTTTTTTACATCTCAATAAATATAATTAATCATATATATTGCATATAAATTCATTAACTGGCATTGTTAATCCATGCCGCAGACACGGTAAAAACAATAAGACTGACAGACAGGAGTTCCACCATGAAAAAGTTAGTTCTGGCCGCTATTCTTGCCACCTTCGCAGCCGGTGCCAGCGCCGCCGACAAAATCAGCTTCGGCGTTTCCGCCACTTATCCGCCGTTTGAATCCCTGGATGCCAGCAATCAGATTGTCGGTTTTGATATCGATCTGGCGAAAGCGCTGTGCAAACAGATGCAGGCAGAGTGCACCTTCACTAACCACGCCTTTGACAGCCTGATCCCGGCGCTGAAGTTTAAAAAATATGACGCGGTGATTTCCGGCATGGACATTACCCCGGATCGCAGCAAGCAGGTGGCCTTTACCGAGCCGTACTACGCCAACTCAGCGGTGGTGATTGCCAAAAAAGGCGCGTTTAAATCTTTTGAAGAGCTGAAAGGTAAACGCATCGGTATGGAAAACGGCACCACGCACCAGAAATACCTCCAGGATCAGCATCCGGAAGTAAAAACCGTGGCCTATGACAGCTATCAGAACGCGATTATCGATCTGAAAAATGGTCGTATCGACGGCGTGTTTGGCGATACCGCCGTGGTGAACGAGTGGCTGAAAACCAACCCGCAGCTGGGCACCGCCACACCAAAAGTGACCGATCCGCAGTATTTCGGCACCGGCCTCGGTATTGCCGTGCGCCCGGATAATAAAGCCCTGCTGGAAAAACTGAACGCCGCCCTGAAAGCCATTAAAACCGATGGCACTTATCAGAAAATCAGCGACCAGTGGTTCCCGCAGTAAGATGCCCTTTCCGCCCGGCGGCGCGTCGCTTGCCGGGCCAGGGAAAACATCATTAAGTAGGCCGGGTAAGCGCCAGCGCCACCCGGCATTAATCACGCACCAATAACGTCAACACTTCGCAATGCGCGGTATGCGGGAACATATCAAACAGCTGCACACGCTCGATGCGGTAACCCGGCAGTTCGCGCAAATCCTTCGCCATCGTCTGCGCATTACAGCTGGAATAGATAATAAATTGCGGGGCCATACGGCTCAGGTAATCACAGAGCGCGTTGCCGATACCGCGGCGCGGCGGATTGACCAGCACCAGTTCCGGCACTTCCCCCTGCGCGGTGGCGAAACGCGTCGAATCCAGCGCCTGAAACTGTAAATTTTGCAGCCCCAGCGCCCGGGCTGACTCCCTGGCGCAGGCAATGGCTTCCGGGGCGATCTCGATACCCGTTAGCTTCATTTCCGGCGTGGCGCAGTGCAGGCCAAAACCGCCGACGCCGCAAAACAGATCCCACATATGCGTCACCGGCAGCGCCCGCACCCAGTCCCGGGCCGTAGCGTAAAGGCTTGCCGCCACCTGCGGGTTGGTCTGGAAAAAGCTCTGCGGGCGGATCCACAGCGGCACGCCGTTAAAGTTTTCGGCCAGCGCCTGTTGCCTGGTGAGATAAATCTCCTGCTCCCCTTCCATGATCGCCATATGCACCGGCTGAATATTCGCGGTGATGACTTTCAGCTGCGGCAGCTGCGCCTGCAATTCCGGCAGTGCTGCGCGCAGCTGGGCCAGTTTGGCATCGGAGCGCAGCACAAAACGCAGCATCATGCCGCCGTCCTGCTGGCTTTCGGTGAGTAACAGATATTTGAGTTCGCCGCGTTTACGCGCCACGTTGTAGGGCGTGAGGCCCGCGCGGGCGATAAAAGGCTTTAACGCCGCAAAGACCGGGTAAAACGAGGCCGGATAGAGCGGGCAGCCGGTAAGATCTTCCGGCGTGCCGTCACGGTGCAGCATACCGAGCAGCGGTTTTTCCACGCTGCCGCTGACCACCATTTTCGCTTTATTACGAAAGCCCTGCTCCGGGCCGCTTACCGGTGCGCACCACCCGGCTACGGGCATACCTTCCAGCAATGTGCGGAGGTCGTCCATTTTGGCGTCGAGTTGTCGGGCGACGGGCTGTTCGATCCACTGACAGGATCGGCAACGCCCGGCGTCATAGAGTGCGCACTGCATGATGAAAACCTTAAAATTTGCGGGGCGGGGATTGTACCACCGTTAACGCAGATGGAAAAAGCGTCGGCTTGGCGAGGGCACAAACAGCAGAAAAAGGATCAGCAGATCCGGCAGTTTTTGCATAAACAGCGAGTGCAGGATCTCGCGCTTCGATTCGCCGGCAATGCTGAACAGTTCCGGATAGCCATAGCCGAGGGATGCTGCCCACAGATAGCCGGTCGCCACGATCTGCGAGCAGAGATAGAGCCAGCGCGCCCAGTTACGCCCTTTGCCCATGGAAAACGCACAGTAAAATTCGACAAACAGCAGCACCAGACTGCCGAGAAAAATCAGCGTCAGATCCCAGGTCTGCGCGCTGCGACGGACAAAGTCCACCACGCCGCGCACGCCCAGCAGGTCGAAGAGCATGATCAGGTCAACGCAGCGCGTGGTGATGATGGCGATAGCCGCCACCTGTACCAGCGCCGGGACGTTGAGCCGGGCATGCATCCCTGGTCTTTTGCTCATTAAATCCAATGCGTTATCTTCCCTGCGAAAAAAATGCCGCGACAGGCGCGGCATTGCGTTCTTAACGAGATTTTAGTGCCATCAGCCGCGTCTTGCACGCTGGATGTCACGCACTCGCTGCTTTTCTGCCCGCGCCATAATATACCAGGCGATAAAACCAACAATTCCCACCACGCCAAGGATGATCGACGCCAGGGCGTTGATTTCCGGATTGACCCCCATACGCACGCTGGAGAACACCAGCATCGGTAAGGTGGTCGCGCCCGGCCCGGAGACAAAGCTGGCGATCACCAGATCGTCCAGGGAGAGCGTAAAGGCCAGCAGCCAGCCAGAAATAATCGCCGGCATGATCATCGGCAGCGTAATGATAAAGAACACTTTCAGCGGCGTTGCGCCCAGATCCATCGCCGCTTCTTCGATGGACTTGTCCAGCTCCCGTAATCGCGCGGAGATCACCACCGCCACATAAGCCGTGCAGAAGGTGACGTGCGCCAGCCAGATGGTCAGCATCCCGCGATCCGCAGGCCAGCCGATGGCATGGGCCAGCGCCACAAACAGCAGCAGCAGCGACAGACCAGTGATGACATCGGGCATCACCAGCGGCGCGGTGATCATAAAGGCAAAGCCGTTCGAGCCGCGAAAACGCCCGAAACGCACCATCACCACCGCCGCGATAGTGCCGAGGAACACCGCCATGGTCGCCGCGCAGGCGGCAATCGTCAGGCTTAATCCTACGGCGCTCATCATGGCGTCATCACGGAACAGCTCGCCGTACCAGCGGGTCGACCACCCTGCCCATACCGTCACCAGTTTTGAGCTGTTGAACGAGTAAACCACCAGCATCAGCATAGGCGCGTACAGGAAGGTGAAGCTTAGCACGAGGATCAAAATACGCCACGGCGAGCGCACTACCGGTAAGTTGTTCATGCGTGGTCTCCCGTGCCTTTACTCTGATACTTGTGGAACCACATGATCGGCACAATCAGCAGCAACAGCATGATGATCGCCACCGCCGAGGCCACCGGCCAGTCGCGGTTATTGAAGAACTCCTGCCACAGTACGCGGCCAATCATAATGCTGTCCGGGCCGCCCAGCAGTTCCGGGATGACAAACTCGCCCACCGCCGGAATAAACACCAGCATGGATCCGGCGATAATCCCGCCTTTGGTCAGCGGCACAATGACGCTGAAAAAGGTTTTCAGCGGACGCGCGCCGAGATCGAGCGAGGCTTCCACCAGCGAGTAATCAATGCGCGTTAAGGCGGTGTAAATCGGCAGCACCATAAACGGCAGATAGGCATACACGATACCGATATAGACCGCGAGATTAGTGTGCAGAATGGTCAGCGGCTGATCGATAACCCCGAGCCACAGCAGGAAGTTATTCAGCACGCCGTTGTTTTTCAGGATCCCCATCCAGGCGTAAACGCGGATCAGGAACGAGGTCCAGGACGGCAAAATCACCAGCAGCAGCAGGATATTACGCGTCGAGGGTTTGCTGTGCGCCACCGCCCACGCCAGCGGATAACCAATCGCCAGACAGCAGAGCGTGGAAACCGCCGCCACCTGTAACGACTGCAGATAGGCTTCAAAATAGAGCGGATCGTCGGTCAGCTGCAGGAAGTTATTAATGTTCAGCGTCAGGCTGAGCTGCCCGTCTTCCCATGCCATCAGATCGGTATAAGGCGGGATCGCGCGCGCCATTTCCGCAAGGCTGATTTTGAATACGATCAAAAACGGCAGCAGAAACAGCAGGCACAGCCAGATGTATGGCAGGGCAATCACCAGCTTGCGCCCGTGCCTCATCTGCATCCGCGCCAGCCACAGCGTAAAACCGCCCGGCTTGCCAGCACGAGCCGGTGCTTCAGGTATACTCATCGCCGCTCCTTAAACCGTCAGTACCACACAACTGTCGGCATCCCAGCACAGGCGTACTTCATCGCCCCATGTCGGTAAGCCTTTGCGGTAGCGGTGCGCGTTCTGTAACTGCGCGCTGATCATCTGCCCGCTGTGCAGGCGCACGTGATAAATCGACAGATCGCCAAGATAGGCAATGTGCACCACTTCCCCTAACGCGAAGTTGTAGCCATCGGCAGGGGGATCTTCGCAGAGCATGATTTTTTCCGGGCGCAGCGCCACGTAGACCGGCACGTTGTCCACCACTGAGGCGTCGGGATCGACCTTCAGCGGATGCACCAGCCCCGGCGAGTCGATCACCAGGCCGTCTTCCTGACGTTCTTTCAGCAGCCCTTCGAAGACATTCACGGAACCGATAAATTCGGCGCTGTAGCGAGTGGTCGGATGCTCGTAAATCTCTTCCGGCTCGCCGATTTGCACGAACTTACCGCGGTTCATGATGGCGATACGTCCGGCCATGGTCATGGCTTCTTCCTGGTCGTGGGTGACCATCACGCAGGTGACGCCGACGCGCTCCAAGATATCCACCACTTCCAGCTGCATACGGTCGCGCAGTTTTTTATCCAGCGCGCCCATCGGCTCATCAAGCAGCAGCAGCTTCGGGCGTTTCGCCAGGCTGCGCGCCAGCGCCACACGCTGACGCTGACCGCCGGAAAGCTGATGCGGTTTACGCTTCGCAAACTCCGACATGTGCACCAGGCTGAGCATTTCGGCGACGCGGCTGGCGATTTCCGCTTTCGGCAGCTTGTCCTGCTTCAGGCCAAAGGCGATATTCTGCTCCACCGTCATATGCGGAAAGAGCGCATAGGACTGGAACATCATATTGATCGGGCGCAGGTAAGGCGGCACATGGGCGAGATCGACGCCGTCGAGCATAATCTGCCCGGTGGTGGGCTGCTCAAAACCGGCCAGCATACGCAGCAGCGTGGATTTACCGCAGCCGGACGCGCCCAGCAGAGCAAAAATCTCGCCTTTATAAATAGTGAGGCTGACATCATCGACAGCGTGCTGACCATCAAAGGATTTGGTCAGATTTCGGATCTCCAGCAGCGGCGTTAACGCCTTGCGGGACTTCGCCTGTGGGCGGGGGGTAGCCTCATTCACGGGGTGCTCTCCGGCATAGAACAAATATGAGTGCAAACGCACCGGCATGGTGCGTATCGCCGGGCGGCGCTTTGCTTGCCCGGCCTACGGTCCTGCGAATTTGTAGGCCCGGTAAGCGAAGCGCCACCGGGCAACTATTTCAAATGACGTTATTTACCGCTTTTCACTTTGGTCCACGCACGGGTTCTGACGCGGTCGATTTTCGGATCCTGCACTTTCAGGGTGTAAAGCTTGGCGAACACGTCTGCTGGCGGATAGATCGCCGGGTTGTCACGCACTTCCGCGCTCACCAGCGGCGTAGAGGCTTTGTTGCCGTTGGCATAGAACACGTGATCGCTGACGTGAGCAATCACATCCGGACGCATCAGATAGTTGAGGAACTGATACGCTTCGTCTTTGTTTTTCGCATCCGTCGGCATCGCAAAGACGTCGAAGAACGCCAGCGCGCCCTCTTTCGGAATGATGTAAGAGACGTTCACGCCGTTTTTCGCTTCTTTCGCGCGGTTAGCGGCCTGCCAGACATCCCCTGCCCAGCCGATGGCCACGCAGATGTCGCCATTCGCCAGATCATTAATATACTGGGACGAGTGGAAGTAACGGATATTCGGACGCAGTTTCAGCAGCAGATCGGTGGCCGCCCCGCTGTAGTCAGAGGCAGTCGAGCTGTTCGGATCTTTGCCGAGATAGTTCAGCACGGTGGCAAAAATCTCTTCCGGGGCATCCAGGAAAGCCACGCCGCAGCTTTTGAGTTTTTCCAGGTTCTCCGGCTTCATCACCAGATCCCAGCTGTCGATCGGCACGTCTTTGCCCAGCGCCGCTTTCACTTTATCGACGTTAAAACCGATGCCGGTGGTCGCCCACAGGTACGGCATCGCATATTTGTTTTCCGGATCGTGCTTCGCCACCAGCTTCAGCACTTCCGGATCCATGTTCTTCCAGTTCGGCAGTTTGCTCTTGTCGAGGGGCTGGAACACGCCAGCGGTCAGCTGACGCTCAAGGAAGCTGGCGGACGGCACCACCAGGTCAAAACCGGTGCTGCCGGCCATTAATTTGCCTTCCAGCACTTCGTTGGAATCGAATACGTCGTAGACGACTTTAATGCCCGTCTCTTTTTCGAAATTCGCTACCGTGTCCGGCGCAATATAGTCAGACCAGTTATAGACATGCAGCGTTTTTTGTTCAGCGGCGAAGGTGCCGGCAGTGACCGCCATCAGTGCACCCGCAACCAGACCGGACAGCCATTTTTTATTCAGGGTGGTCATATCTCATTCCTTCTGGAAAGTTCGTTAACATTCGAACTAAATCGTCGCCTTTACGCTATGCAAGAATCGTGCATAGTTTGTCACTCACCGCTGCAACGGATAATTTGAATTACCCGGCAGACGCTGCATGCTATTGAAGCCCCGCAAGAATAACTGTAGCCAGGGTTCGAGGCTATAGGTCAGATTAAAAAACGCCTTTTACTAATTTTTTATGCAAGATCAGTCTATGTGATAAGCCGAAACGGCCTTAAGTGGGGTGAAATATTCTTTAAAGAATAGTTAAAAGCAGAATAAAACGAGGAATTATGCAGCCGCCATGGCAGCGACTGCGTTTAAATCAGGGGCGCTTAGTGAAGAAAATTGTGCGGCGCGGCGTCGGCGTTCGGATCCTCTTCTTCGCTGGTAAACAGCATCTGATGCGCGCTGGCCTCAAGGATCACCATGGAAATCTGTTCTTCGCTCTGGCGCATAAACCAGGAGAACTGTTTAAAAGTAATGCCAGGCGCGGCGAATAAAGACTGGCAAACCACCAGCTTTGGCAGATTATCATCCTGTATATCCAGGAAGGCTTTCACCGTCAGTGAACTGGCGTTAATGGCCGACAGATCTGACGCCAGCGGCAGCAGCGCCGAGGGCTTCACTTCCGCCATCGCCGAGAAGAGAATAATGTCGTCAACCAGATCGACTTTGGCATCGTAAATACCGTCGAAATTCTGCATATGCGGCAGATGCAATGCCTGGCAGGTATCACACTCATAAAAACTGATGCCCAGCTCGTCAAGCCACTGACGTAAAGTGTCCAGACCGGGAACGACGAGTGAATCCATAGAATGTGCTACCTCTTAAAAAATTATGCGGCCATTAGCTTACGCAAAAATGCCGATTCATACCATTGCCGAAGTCGATAAACCGCTCAGCCGCCGGTTTTCAGACAGAAATCCGGCGTGGCCTGGCGCTCGATCCAGGCGATCATGCGGTCGGCGATATCCACGCCGGTGGTTTTTTCAATGCCTTCCAGCCCCGGCGAGGCGTTAACCTCCATTACCAGCGGCCCACGGTTCGCCCGCAGAATATCCACGCCCGCCACGTCGAGGCCGAGGGTTTTCGCCGCCAGAATGGCAATTTCCCGCTCGCGCAGCGTAATGTTCGCCACCGTCGCCGCGCCGCCGCGATGCAGGTTAGAGCGGAAATCCCCCGGCTTGGCCCGCCGTTCAATAGCCGCCACCACTTCATCGCCCACCACCAGGCAGCGAATATCTGTTCCCTTCGCTTCCTCAATATACTCCTGCACCAGGATATGCGCGTTCAGCCCGCGAAAGGCGTCGATGACGCTTTCCGCCGCCTGCCGCGTTTCCGCCAGCACCACGCCGATCCCCTGCGTCCCTTCCACCAGCTTCACCACCAGCGGCGCGCCGCCCACCATGTCGATCAGATCGCTGGTGTCATCCGGCGAGTGGGCGATACCGGTCACCGGCAGGTCAATGCCCTGGCGCGCCAGCAGTTGCAGCGAGCGCAGCTTGTCCCGGGCGCGGGTGATGGCTACGGATTCATTCAGCGGAAAGCTGCCAAGGATTTCAAACTGGCGCAGGGCGGCGGTGCCGTAAAAGGTGATGGCCGAGCCAATGCGCGGGATCACGGCGTCAAAAAAGGGCAGCTGACGGCCTTTATAATGAATGGACGACGCCGCCGGACTGATATTCATATAACAGGACAGCGGATCGAGGATCTCGACGAGATGACCGCGGCGAATCGCGGCTTCGCGCAGGCGTTTGCACGACCAGAGCGTTCCATCCCGGGACAATATGGCAATTTTCACCCTGCACCTCTCTGACAAGACCTGGAAAAGCCTGCGTATAATACACGCAGGCGCGCGCAGGATGAACGTGATTTATCGCGTTGCCCAGCCCTGCTGATGCAAATAATCGAGAATAAAGGGGCGGTTTTCTTTAATGATGGTGCGGCGAATATGATCGCTCCAGGTATCGCGGCGATTATTGCTGCCGCGGGTCAGATAATACTCCGCCAGTTCATCGTCATAGGCCGCAAGTAAAGCGTCATCCACCGGCTGGTAGCGATTCTCATGCACCACCATGGCCGCAGGCAGGCGCGGCTTCACGTCCGGGTTATCCGCAGGCCAGCCAAGGCACAGGCCGAACAGCGGCAGCACATGTTTCGGCAGCGCCAGTAATTCCGTGACCTCCACAATGCTGTTACGGATACCGCCGATGTAAACGCCGCCAAGACCCAGGGATTCCGCCGCCGTCATGGCGTTCTGTCCCATCAGCGCGGTATCCACCACGCCAAGCAGCAGCTGTTCCGCCAGGCCTAACTGCGCGTCCGGGCAGATCTGCAGGTGGCGATTGAAATCCGCGCAGAACACCCAGAACTCCGCCGCCTGCGCCACATGCTGCTGTCCGCCGGTCAGGGTGACAAACTTTTCACGCAGCGCCGGATCGGTTACGCGAATAATGGAAGAACACTGTAAAAAGCTGGAGCTGGACGCCGCCTGTGCAGTAGCAATGATGGCATCGCGCTGCGCCTGGGTAATGGGCTCACCGGTAAAATGACGAATGGAACGATGGGCAAGCAGCAGGTCAATAGTCGGGGTCATTGTGTCTCTCCGGGTAAAAAGGGGTGAGATTATAGATGAAATTATCTGACAGCTTTTGGCGAAACATAGCCTTACGGTATCAGACCAACAGGTAAAACCTGCTTTCCCTGCCTGACCATAGTCGTCATGATGGCTTCATTCGCCGTCAGGCCTCAAACATTAAGGAGAGTGTATGTTCGCTGTAATTTTTGGTCGCCCGGGATGCCCGTATTGTGTACGCGCTAAAGAACTGGCAGAGAAGTTAACCGCTGAGCGCGATGATTTTAACTATCGCTACGTGGATATTCACGCGGAAGGCATTACTAAAGCCGATCTGGAAAAAACCGTCGGTAAGCCGGTAGAAACCGTGCCGCAGATTTTCCTCGATCAGAAACACATTGGCGGCTGCACTGATTTTGAAGCGTACGCCAGAGCCAATCTTGGCCTGTTCGCTTAACAGTAATAAAAAAGGGGCGTTAACTCCGCCCCTTTTTACACATAATGCTACTGACAAACAGATAGCACAGCGCCCCCAGCGCGCACCAGAAAACCGCACTGAATAACCACGCCAGCTCCTGCCAGAATTCACGCTCCTGCGCGATAACCATGCGCATCAGCACAAAGCACAGCGGCGCGGCCAGCATCGCCCCCATCAGCGGCAACAGCACCTGACGCTTACGGGATACAAAGCTTGCGACGGCACCGGGAATAACAAAAAACAACAGGCCCAGCTCCGGATGACCAGACGCGCGAAACGCCCCTTTCATCTTCAGCGCCAGTGACAGACACACCACAATAAACAGCAGAAAGCAGCAAAACGCGCTTGCCCAACCACGTTTAGATTTCAAACAATCCTCCTGACACTGCCTCTATCAAGCGCCTCGTGCGTTCCTGCGGGAACGCCCGGTCAGATAAAGCTTTGCAGCAATCCTTGCCAAATTACCCACCCACTTACATGCACGATTCTGACTAGCCGTGGTTTCTTAATACGACTAAACTACGGCCTGATTATGTTTGCAGGCTATTTTTGGTCAGTGAATTTGTTTTAATTAATGTCTGGCCTTAAGCAAAACATTAGCGCAATTTATTATTTCTTTCAACAGCTTACAAGTAAACAAGAAGTTAGACTCCGTGAATATAAACGTCGCAGATTTGTTAAATGGGAATTACATACTGTTATTATTCGTGGTACTGGCTCTCGGGCTTTGCCTCGGAAAATTGCGCCTCGGCTCCATTCAACTGGGTAATTCCATTGGCGTTTTAGTCGTTTCTTTATTACTGGGCCAGCAGCATTTTGCGATTAACACCGACGCGCTCAATTTAGGCTTTATGCTGTTTATTTTTTGTGTCGGTGTGGAAGCAGGACCCAACTTTTTTTCAATTTTCTTCCGCGACGGCAAAAACTATCTGATGCTGGCGCTGGTGATGGTCGGCAGCGCGCTGCTTATCGCTCTTGGTCTGGGTAAATTATTCGGCTGGGATATTGGTCTGACGGCCGGGATGCTCGCCGGATCCATGACCTCGACGCCGGTGCTGGTGGGCGCTGGCGACACGCTGCGCCACTCGGGAATGGACAGCGGGCAGCTTTCCACCGCGCTCGATCATTTAAGCCTCGGCTATGCCTTAACCTACCTGATTGGCCTGGTCAGCCTGATTGTCGGCGCGCGTTATCTGCCTAAACTGCAACATCAGGATTTACAGACCAGCGCCCAGCAAATCGCCCGCGAGCGCGGCCTGGATACCGACGCCAGCCGCAAAGTCTATCTGCCGGTGATCCGCGCCTATCGCGTGGGGCCGGAGCTGGTGGCCTGGGCCGATGGTAAAAACCTGCGCGAGCTGGGCATTTATCGCCAGACGGGCTGCTACATCGAGCGCATCCGCCGCAATGGCATCCTGGCCGCGCCGGATGGCGATGCGGTATTGCAGATGGGCGATGAGATCGCGCTGGTCGGCTACCCGGATGCCCATGCGCGTCTCGATCCGAGCTTCCGTAATGGTAAAGAGGTGTTTGACCGCGACCTGCTGGACATGCGCATCGTCACCGAAGAGATCGTGGTGAAAAACCACAACGTTGTGGGTCGCCGCCTGGCGCAGTTAAAGCTGACCGATCACGGCTGTTTCCTTAACCGCGTGATCCGCAGCCAGATTGAGATGCCCATTGACGACAACATTCTGCTTAACAAAGGCGATGTATTGCAGGTGAGCGGCGACGCGCGACGGGTGAAAACTATCGCCGACCGTATCGGCTTTATCTCCATTCACAGCCAGGTCACGGATCTGCTGGCCTTCTGCGCCTTCTTTATCGTCGGGCTGATGATCGGCATGATCACCTTCCAGTTCAGCAATTTCAGCTTCGGCATCGGGAACGCCGCCGGTCTGCTGTTCGCCGGGATCATGCTCGGCTTCCTGCGTGCTAACCATCCGACTTTTGGTTACATCCCCCAGGGCGCGCTGAATATGGTGAAAGAGTTCGGCCTGATGGTATTTATGGCTGGCGTCGGGCTGAGCGCGGGGAGCGGCATCGGTCACGGGCTTGGCGCTGTCGGCGGCCAGATGCTGGCGGCAGGTTTGCTGGTCAGCCTGGTGCCGGTGGTGATCTGTTTCCTGTTTGGCGCTTATGTGCTGCGCATGAACCGCGCCCTGCTGTTCGGCGCCATTATGGGCGCACGCACCTGCGCCCCGGCGATGGAAATCATCAGCGACACCGCGCGCAGTAACATCCCCGCGCTGGGCTACGCCGGGACCTACGCCATCGCCAACGTGCTGCTGACCCTTGCCGGTACGCTGATCATCATTATCTGGCCGGGGCTAGGATAAGTCTCAACCTGACCGGAGTGGCAAATTATTTATGCTTTCGCGAGAACTTTTCCGCAAAGCGCCAGTCATAACTATTGCCACTGCTTTTCTTTGATGTCCCCATTTTGTGGAGCCCATCAACCCCGCCATCTTTGGTTCAAGGTTGATGGGTTTTTTATTGCCTGAAATTTGTGACAAGGTAACCTGAACCTCAGGCGCGTCCCCCCTCTTCCGGACACCTTCATTACCAGGCAAGGAGGCACTATGAAGAGTTTTGATTCTGTCGCAGATATTATCACTAACGAATTTATGACCTCTCCGGTGGGTACACTTACCGGCATCTTCAGCTTAATTGGTGGTATTTACGCTGCATTCCTTCTTATAAGAAAGTTTCTTACGGCTCCCATTAAAGGCAAATCGGAATTTCTTTCGCAGGCAGGTATTCCGGCATGGCCGCTTCGGCTTTTTTATGTCAGCCTCCCCTTAAAAACGATCCCGAAAAATACCCGAACCGATCTATTCTTTGGTTTTCTGCTTATCATCTTTGGCGCGGGTTCGGCGTCATATCTCTCCGCTATGCACATTAAAACCCTGCTAACACCGCAGGACTGGACATTGCTGGTGTATAAGCCCACCAATGAATTTTTTTATTTAACCCATGACAGCGCAAAATCGGCATCGCTATTTTCCCGCCACTCCTTAGTCGTAACGACTGAGCAATGTGATAAAACCCCGGCCGGCACCCTGGCGCAAAAAAGCAGACTGTCCGGGGATCTGGCGGGATTCATTTGCGACATGTTCAGGAGAAAGGAACATACCCGGTACATTTCGCAAGAAATTGCCAATTTTGAGAAGAGTAAAACCGTCCTCTATGGCGCGCTAAGCACATTCGAAACCGGTTTATTTTGGCTGGCGATCAGCGCGATATTGACACTGTATTACCGAAAAATAGTTCGGCAACATATTATCGAACAACACAAAAAAGCTGAAAGCTATCTTATGTAATGATAAAGACACGCTAATGACGTCATGTTCTTCATCACGCTGCTCCCGTAAATCCCATTACCGTCTAAGGTTATTAGACCCTTAACACTTTTACGGAGCTGAGATGAAATTCCCCCTGTACCTCCTTACTGCCCTTATTCTTTCCGGCTGCGGCAGCAGCAGTTCACCCTCAAAAGTCACCGCGCCGGGTGCTGAAACCTCTGGTAAATTGCAGCTGCTGGAATCCGGTGCCAGCGTGATGCAGTCCAGGCCGCCGATTGATGCCATCAATACTTATCTCGACGGCTTCCATTTTTATAACGGCGATCAGAATGGGCAGATGGAAGCGCACCATTACGTCACCGTATTGAACGAAGACGTGATGCAGGCCGTGATTTACGACGGTAATACCCGCGACGCCAAACTGATGGGCGTGGAATACATTATCAGCGAGCGGCTGTTCAATACCCTTCCGCCTGAAGAGAAAAAACTCTGGCACAGCCACCGTCATGAAGTGATGTCGGGCAGCCTGATTGGCCCTGGCTTGCCTGCGCCTGCGGAAAAAGCGCTGATGGGCAAAATCGTTAATACCTACGGTAAAACCTGGCACACCTGGCACACCGATCGCGACAAAACCCTGCCGCTGGGCATTCCGGCGCTAATGATGGGCTTTACCGCTGACGGCCAGCTTGATCCCGCCCTGCTTGCCGAACGCGATCGGCTTTTTGACGTGGATACCAAAGAAATCCGCGAATCGCGCCGCGATCTGGATGCGCACCCGGTCGCGCCCGGCGCCGATGCCTGGCAGCGCGGCGAGGTGATACAGCTTAAGCGTGGACAGGGCGGCGGCGAGCATGCGCACGGTAAAACCCGTTTTGCGCCTGCGGAAAAACGCCCGGCAACTGTTCAATAATAATTAACATTGCGGGTTTACCCTCTTTTGCAGAATGCCGTACACTTTTGCTTCACAACGGAGATTTTGCATGAACGCACTGACGCACTCGCCCCGCAAGGCACTGCAACGCCGTACCTGGGCGTTATTTATGTTTTTCTTTATACCCGGCCTGTTAATGGCTTCATGGGCGACACGTACTCCCGCGATACGCGACACCCTGTCTGTTTCTACAGCCGGGATGGGCGTGGTGCTGTTCGGTTTGTCCGTCGGCTCGATGAGCGGCGTCCTCTCCTCCGGCTGGCTGGTTAAGCGCTTCGGCACCCGCAGCGTTATCCGCACCGCCATGTCCTTCAGCGTGGTCGGTATGATTATCCTGAGCGTGGCGCTGTGGTTCGCCTCGCCGCTGCTGTTCGCCTGCGGGCTGGCAGTATTTGGCGCGAGCCTCGGCTCTGCCGAAGTGGCGATTAACGTCGAAGGCGCGGCAGTGGAGCAGGCGCTGGATAAAACCGTGCTGCCGATGATGCACGGCTTCTACAGCCTCGGTACCCTGGCGGGCGCAGGCGTCGGCATGGGGCTGACGGCGCTCGGCGTGAGCGCTAATCTGCACATTCTGCTGGCGGCGCTGGCCACCATTATGCCGATTATTATCGCCATCACCGCCATACCGGACGGCACCGGCAAGGGCTCCGCTGAGGAGAACGGTCAGGGCGGGAAAGGCGTGCCTTTTTATCGCGATGTCCAGCTGATGCTGATCGGCGTGGTGGTGCTGGCGATGGCCTTTGCGGAGGGTTCCGCCAATGACTGGCTGCCGCTGCTGATGGTGGACGGGCACGGGTTCAGCCCGACCTCCGGCTCGCTCATTTACACCGGCTTTACGCTGGGTATGACCGTGGGACGCTTTACCGGCGGCTGGTTTATCGACCGCTACAGCCGCGTCGCGGTGGTGCGAGCCAGTGCGCTGATGGGGGCGCTGGGCATTGCGCTGATCATCTTTGTGGACAGCGCCTGGGTGGCGGGGGTGTCGGTGATTTTGTGGGGACTGGGGGCATCGCTCGGCTTTCCGCTGACCATTTCCGCCGCCAGCGATACCGGCCCGGATGCGCCGACGCGCGTCAGCGTGGTCGCCACCACCGGCTATCTGGCATTTCTGGTGGGACCGCCGCTGCTTGGTTTCCTCGGCGAGCACTACGGTCTGCGCAGCGCGATGATGGTGGTGCTGGGGCTGGTGATCATTGCCGCGCTGGTGGCCCGCGCGGTGGCGAAACCTGAGCCACAAAATCAGCCCTGCGAGAATTAGTTCTGATGTGCCCGGCGGCGCAAGCTTGCCGGGCCTACGGGTTTCATGACCATCCATACAGACCTGCCGGGCCTGTGGTTTTGTCGATTATGACAACGCGTTACCGACGGATTTATCCTTCAGGAACACCACCATCAGCGCCAGCCACAGCACACCGTTCGCCAGATTAAACAGGCTGAACAGACCGTTGCCTCCTGCCAGAAATGCGTGTTTGCTGACCTCAATGCCGACGGTGAAAATCGCCATTTGTAGCATGCCCATGGCGGCAGACACCGTGCCTTTACTCATGTCGCTGGCGAACAGCGTCAGGCGCACCAGTCCGGCGTTAGCAAGGCCAATACCAAAGGCATAAATACTCAGCCCGGCGGTCATCCACAAATAAGCATGGGATGACGCCACGGTTGCCACCGCCGCCAGCAGCAGACCACCCACAATCGGCCCGCCGCCCATGATAATCAGCGAGCGCACGGTACGGCGCGAGGTGAGACGCGCCAGCACCAGGTTACCAATAATCAGCGCGCCAAAAATCGGCACCTGCAACAGGCCGTACTCGTAGCTCGACATGCCTTCGGCGCTGATAATGATGATCGGCGACTGGGCGATCCACGCCAGCAGCGGCAGGCTGACGAAACCCGTCGCCAGCGCGCCCGCCACGAAGCGGCCATTTTTCATTACCGCTTTATAATCCCGCCCCAGGGCGTTAAGGGATAACGGCTCCCCCAGCCGCGTGGCGGTTTCCGGCATGGCGCGATGCAGACCGAAAAAGGCAATAGCCGCCAGCACCGCGAACAGCACAAACATCCCCTCCCAGGGCGCGGCATGCACCCAGGCGGCGCCCACCAGCGGGCCAAGCAACGGCGCAATCAGCGCCACGTTCGCCATCAGCGCGGTGATCTTGATACAGGTCGCCTCGTCAAAGGATTCCTGAATGGCGGCATAGCCCACGGCACCGATAAAGCACAGGCTCACACCCTGTAAAAAGCGCAGGATAGTGAACTGTTCAATGTCCTGGGCCAGCAGGGTTGCCAGACAGGTGACGATAAACCACACCACGCCGGTTAACATCACCGGGCGGCGGCCAATACGATCCGACAGCGGCCCCAGCAGCCACTGTAAAAACATCCCCCCCGCCAGATAAGCGGTCATGGAGGTCGGCACCCACTCAATGCCGGCGTTGTACTGCTCAACCACCGCCAGCATGCCCGGCTGGATCATGTCGTTCGCGATATAAGTTGAGAATTCGTACAGGACCAGACAGAGCGGAAACAACAACGCCTGGCGTCCTAAACGGCGGCCAGGTAAAGCATGGTTTGGCATGAAATTTTTTATCCTGAAAAATCGCGCAAAGTGTAATGAATGCGCCGTCCCTGTAACAGCGAATTTTGCGACCTGCACAAAGTTTCGCACATTTTACGGTCTTAACCGCCGTTTTCCTGTTGGCTATTTTGCCACGGTTTAAGCGGGCTCCGTCATGCTCTTATCGCAGAGTGTTCATTCCGGTTGCTCACAAGCGCCGGACGACTAAGACAAAACTGGTTTACCGGCGAAGGCGGTGATCCTAAGGTGATCCCTTTTTCAACGCGCCACTACAGGTAGCCTGCGGCAAAAGAGTGACAATACGATGCTGGAAGATCTGAATTATACCCTGTTCGCCTGGATGAATGCGACGCCGGACTCCCCCGCCTGGCTGATCCAGGCTGCCATTCTCATTGCCCGCGATCTGATCCACATCGTGCCGCTGCTGGCCGTGGTGCTTTGGCTGTGGGGGCCTGCCCAGCGGCAGTTAGTGGTTAAAATGGCGCTGGCGATCGTCGTCAGTCTTGTGGTGTCCTGGGTAATGGGGCACGTTTTCCCCCACGATCGTCCGTTTGTCGAGGGCGTGGGCTATAACTTCCTGCATCACGCGCCGGATGATTCCTATCCGAGCGATCACGGCACCGTCGCCTTTACCTTTGCGCTGGCGTTTTTGTTCTGGCACCGCATCTGGTCCGGCGTGGCGATGATGGGCGTGGCGCTGCTGATCGCCTGGTCGCGCGTCTATCTCGGCGTGCACTGGCCGCTGGATATGCTGGGCGGTTTGCTGGTGGGCATCAGCGGCTGTCTGACGGCGCAGATGCTGTGGCAGGCGTTCGGCGAGTCGTTATACGCCGCCCTGCAACGGGCTTACCGCGTCTGTTTTGCTCTGCCGATCCGCAAAGGCTGGGTGCGTGACTAAGCCTGCCGGCACAGGTAAGATTGAGCACCCCGCAGCGAGCGGGGTTTTCATCATGCCAGGGGATTTATGGAAACGAAACGTGACGAGCGTTTAGGCCTGTTGTTACAGGCGCTGAAGCGTACCGACAAGCTGCACCTGAAAGAGGCGGCGGCGTTATTAGGCGTTTCAGAAATGACCATTCGTCGCGATCTCGGCGCCCGCAATGCGCCTGTGGTCCTGCTGGGCGGTTATATCGTGCTGGAGCCGCGTACCGCCAGCCACTATCTGTTAAGCGATCAGAAAACCCGTCTGGTGGATGAAAAGCGTCTGGCCGCGCAATATGCCGCTAAGCTGGTGCAGGCGCATCAGCTGGTATTTTTTGACTGCGGTACCACCACACCCTGGATCATTGACGCCATTCCTCAGGATCTGCCCTTTACCGCTATTTGCTACTCGCTGAATACTTTTATGGCGTTGCAGGAAAAGCCCTTGTGTCGGGCGATCCTCTGCGGCGGCGAGTTCCACGCCAGCAATGCAATTTTTAAACCGCTGAACTTTAACGAGACGCTGAATAACCTGTGCCCGGATCTGGCATTTTATTCAGCGGCGGGGGTGCACCCGGTCCAGGGAGCGACCTGTTTCAATCTGGAAGAGTTACCGGTGAAGCACTGGGCGATGGCCCATGCGCAGTATCATGTGCTGGTGGTGGATCACAGTAAGTTTGATAAGGTGCGCCCGGCACGTATGGGCGATCTGGACGCTTTTGACGCCATCGCCAGCGACCGCCGCCCGGACGAGGCGTTATGCGCGCTGGCGAAAGCGAAACAGATCACGTTGATGTATACAGACGCATAGTGCGGGTTGAGTTGCCCGGCGGCGCAGGCTTGCCGGGCCTACACATGTTCCGTAGGCCGGGTAAGCGTGAGCGCCACCCGGCAACAAAAAAACCGGTCCGGTTACGAGAACCAGCTGCCAAACCACTCGTGGAATTTCATCAGCACAAAGTCCCACATCCGGCTGACGAAACCGCCCTCTTCCACCGCTTCCATTACCAGCAGTGGCCGTTGTTCAATCACTTTGCCGTTAAGCTGGAAATCGATCGTGCCCACCACCTGACCCTTTTTCAGCGGCGCGGTCAGCTGCGGCTCGGTCAGCGTCCAGGTCGCTTTCAGGTTCTTTAACTGACCTTTCGGAATGGTAATAGACCCGGCTTCGCCTGCCCCCAGCTTCACCTCTTTGCTGTCGCCAAACCACACGCGGGTGCTGACAAAAGTCGCATCCGGCTTAATTGGCGTGACGGTCTCAAAGAAGCGGAAGCCCCAGGTCAGCAGCTTTTCAGATTCATTAAAGCGGATGCGATCCGTTTTACTGCCCAGCACCACTGAAATCAGGCGCATGTCGCCCTGGGTCGCGGAGGCCACCAGGTTATAGCCCGCCCCTTCCGTAGTACCGGTTTTCATGCCGTCGACATTCAGGTTGGTGCTCCACAGCAGACGGTTACGGTTCGGCTGGCGAATATTATTGAAGGTAAACTCTTTCTCTTTATGGATGGCGTACTCTTCCGGCACATCGTGGATCAGCGCTTTGCCGAGCAGCGCCATATCCCGGGCGGTACTGAACTGCCCTGGCGCATCCAGACCGTGCACGGTTTTAAAGGTGGTATTAGTCAGCCCCAGCCGTTTCGCATAGTTGTTCATCAGGCTGACGAAGGAATCCTGGCTGCCCGCCACGTAGTCGGCGATGGCGATGCTGGCATCGTTGCCGGACTGGATGATCACGCCTTTATTCAGTTCGGAAACCGGCACCTGATCGCCAGGCTTGAGGAACATCAGCGACGAGCCGCGCAGCGCCGGGTTGCCCGTCGCCCAGGCGTCTTTGCCTACCGTCACCATATCGTTAAGATGAATTTTTCCCGCCTTCAGCGCCTGTCCGACCACGTAGCTGGTCATCAGCTTGGTGAGGCTGGCCGGATCGAGCTTCTCGTCGGCGTTGCCTTCCGCCAGCACTTTACCGCTGGCATAGTCCATCAGTATCCAGGCGCGGGCATCCACTGCCGGTGCCGCCGGAACCTGTTCAACCGCATACAGCGAAGGGGAGAAAAGAAATAATAGCGCAGAGCCCGCCGCCAGGCCGCGCAGGGATAAAGCGAAATGCGTCATAAATGCCACCCGTGTATCCATTCAAAACAAATCGCGTCACGTCACCGCTTCGCAATAAACGGTGAGTAATAACGTACTCAGGCATGGAAACCAATCATTAACCGGTAAAGTTTTTTAAAGTTTATGCAAATTACGGGATCGACGCCGCAAGTGGAGGATTTTTTTTGTAAGTCGTTGCCTGAATGTTAAATTTATTTCAACATAGAGGATCAGACGTGCCTGGCGCGCGTTCCCGCTGTCCACCGAGAAGGAATTTATATGATTACCCTGTGGGGCCGAAATAATTCCACCAACGTCAAAAAAGTCCGCCTGACGCTGGAAGAGCTTGAACTTCCTTACACGCAAATTCTGGCCGGTTTACAGTACGGCCTGAATCATGATGCGGAATACCTGGCGATGAACCCGAACGGTCTGGTGCCGTTGCTGCGCGATGACGAAACCGACAGCGTGCTGTGGGAATCCAATACCATCGTGCGTTTTCTGGCCGCGCAGTATGGTCAGGGCCGCTTATGGATCGACGCCCCGGCTGCCCGTGCGCAGGCGGAAAAGTGGATGGACTGGTCAGCCACTACGCTGGCGCCCCGCCACAGCGTGATCCTCAAAGGACTGGTGAGAACGCCGCCGGAGCAGCGCGATCGGGCAGCCATTGACGAGGCGATTGCCGATTGTGACGGCCTGCTCGGCATCCTCGACGAGGCGCTGGCCAGCACGCCGTGGTTCTCCGGCAGGGAGTTTGGTCTGGGGGATATTGCCCTCGCGCCCTTTGTTTATAGCCTGCTGAATGTGCACACCGCCTGGACGCCGCGCCCGAACCTGACGCGCTGGTATCAGCAGCTGTGCGAGCGCCCGACGGTGCAGAGCGTGGTGATGATCCCGATCACCTGATGCGCTGGCTGCTGGCGCGAACCTGCAATTTTCCCACCAGCTTAATGTGCGCCGCGGCATCTTCCCCGGCGCACAGATACTCCACCGCCATTCTGCCCAGTTCGTTATAGGCCAGCTGTATACTGGTGAGCATCGGCGTCAGCTGATGCGAAATGCGCTGATCGTCGTAGCCGCATACCAGCACATCTTCCGGAATACGTTTCCCCAGCGTGGCGAGCGCCTGATAGCAGCCGAGCGTCATCCAGTCGCTGGCGCAGAAGATCGCCTGCGGCGGCTGCGGCAGCTGCATCAGTTCCAGCGTGGCGGCAAAAGTCGCGTTCAGCGACCAGTCGGTTTTATGCACCAGCGCCGCATCCGGTTCGATCCCGGCGTGGCGCAGCGTCTGCTCATAGCCTTCGAGACGTTCCTTGCTGGCATCCATCCATTCATCGCCGGAAATATGGGCGATACGGGTGACCCCCTGATCCAGCAGATGCTGTGTTATCTGGCAGGCGTTGGCGCGATCGTCGGGTAAAAAGGTGGGCAGCAGCGGGCGCTGTTTGTCGTACTGATTAAGCAGCACGACCGGAAAATCGCACACGCCCTCGAAAGGGGAGAAATCAAAGGGGCGCGTCACGGGGCTTGCAAAAATCACCCCGGCGCAACGGCGGCTGGCCAGCTGACGCAGGATATGCCGCGCCAGCTCGCTGTCCTCGCCGTAATCGTACACTGACAACAGCGTATCGTGCTGCCAGGCACAGGCGCTGGCTTCACTGAGCGCATCGCCAAAGGGATCGTAGCCGGGCATGCCGCTCACCAGCAGCGCCACTTCCTCCTGCCCTTCCGGGCGGTGCTGCACCGCCAGCTTCTGATAACCCAGCGTTTTCGCGGCATCAAACACGCGCTCTCTTGTGGCGTCGCTTAACCGGATGGTGCGGCTGTTATTCAGCACCAGCGATACCGTCGCCTGGGACACGCCCGCCAGGCGGGCAATATCGCCCATGGTAATTTTATTTTTCTTCTGCATTTTTCGTCCTCAAGCCCCGCCTGACTATACCACATCAGGCTCCTTCTTCCGGATCGCTGTTTTGTGAATGGAATAACAGTATCGGGGCGTAAAAACGCTCACTATCTGCGCGCACTAATAAATATTAGCTAATAATATTCAACCAGGGAGGACGTCATGAGAACACGCTGGAGTAGTGAGCAGGCAAAAGGCTGGTATCAACAACACGGCTGGGCCTGCGGCTTTAACTATCTGCCGCGCACGGCGGTAAACTGGACGGAGATGTGGCAGGCGGACACCTTCGATCCGATCACCATTGATGAGGAACTGGGCTGGGCGGAGCGCTACGGCTATAACAGTCTGCGCACCAATTTGCCGTTTATCGTCTGGGAAAGTGACCGCGATGGCCTGTTGTCGCGTATTGATACCTTTCTCAGCCTGGCCGCCCGCCACGGTCTGAAAGTCATGCTGACGCTGATGGATGACTGCGCTTTTTCAGGCGATGAGCCGTTCACCGGGCCGCAAAAGCCCCCCAGACCGGCGGTGCATAACAGCCAGGCGGCGGCCAGCCCCGGACGCAAAATCGTCATGGATCCAGGCCAGTGGCCGCGCGTCGAAGCCTACGTGCGCGATCTGATCGGCAGCTTTGGCGACGATGATCGCATCACTATCTGGGATCTCTATAACGAACCCGGCAACCGCGGGCTGTTCGTCTCGCCGGTCGAATATGCCGAATATGACGAGGCGCTGGAGGGCTTTGCCCTGGAGCTGGTCTATCGCGCGTTTGACTGGGCGCGGGATGTGGATCCCGTTCAGCCGCTCACCATTGGCGCATGGCATGCGGACGTGGCGGCAAACAAAGCCTTTCTGCATCCCATTGATATCGCGGCGCTGGAGCAGTCGGACATCATCACTTATCACGCCTACGCGCCGACCATGATGCAGCTGGAGATCCTGCATTCGCTGGCGCAGTACGACCGGCCCGTGCTGTGCACCGAGTGGCTTTCACGTCATACCGGCTGCGTGTTCAGCGAGCAGTTGCCGCTGTTCAGCCTCTATCAGACCGGCTGTTATCACTGGGGGCTGGTGCAGGGCAAAACCCAGACCTGGCTGCCGTGGCCGGGGGTGAATAAAACCCATCCGGATCCGCAGTCGCTGTGGTTTCACGATGTGCTGACGCCGGAAGGCGAACCCTGGCGCGAGCAGGAGATGCACCTTGTCAAACGCCTGACCGCCCGCCAGCAGCAGATCCAGCAGTACGCCTTCGGTAATGAGGAGTGAATCATGAAAAGACTCTTACCTCTCCTTATTGCCTGTTGCTGCGCCAGCGCGGTGGCCCCCGCGTTCAGCGCCGATGCGGTGACGCTGCGCTTCTCCTGGTGGGGCGGCAAAGATCGCCATCAGGCGACGCTCGCCGCCCTGCAGGCTTTCGAAGCGAAGTATCCGGACATTAAAATAAAAGCGGAATATACCGGCTGGGAAGGCTATTTTTCACGGCTGACCACGCAGATCAACAGCGGAACGGAAGCCGATCTGATCCAGACCAACTGGAACTGGCTGACGCTGATGTCCAGAAAAGGCGATGGCTTTTACGATCTGAATAAACTTGCGGGTACGCTCGATCTAAAACAGTTTTCTCCTGCCGCGCTGGCCACCACCACCGTCAACGGCAAGCTCAACGCCCTGCCGTTGTCCACCAACGTAATGGGCTTTTATTACAATCAGGCCAGCTGGCAGAAAGCCGGGCTGCCGCTGCCGAAAAGCTGGGATGAACTGCTGGCGGCAGGGGCGGTATTTAAGGAAAAGCTCGGCGATAACGCCTATCCGATCTACGTCGGCGAGCAGGACTGTATGTTGCTGGTGTTTTCGTGGATGTATCAGCAGGATCAAAAGCCGATGATCGACGTAAACAGAAAACGTCTGGCCTGGGATCGGGCCGATCTTACCAGGGCATTCGGTTTCTATAAAAAGCTGGTGGATAACCATGTACTGCCCGATACCAAAGTGCTGGCCTCCTACGGCGCGAAAAGCACGCCGATTTATGAGCTGAAACCCTGGATGGAGGGCGAATGGGCGGGCAGCTATAACTGGAACGTGCTCTACCCGTCCCAGAGCGTGACGCTGAAAAATCCCGCCGATCTGGTGCCCGGCCCCTATCCGCTGTTGCCAGGGGCGAAAGACGCCGGACAGTTCCGGAAAACGGCGATCATGTACTCGATAGGCCGTACCACGAAGCACCCGAAAGAGGCGGCTGCGCTTCTGAACTTTCTGGTGAACGAGCCGGAAGGCGTGATCCCGGTGGGGCTGGAGCGCGGCGCGCCTTTGAGTCAGGCGGCGGATAAACTGCTGCGGGAAAAAGGCATTTTGCAGGACAGCGATCCGGTGATCGCCGGGCTGTTGCAGTCCTACGCCCTGCCGAATAACTTTGTCGCCACCCCCTATATGGAAGATATGCAGTTTGGCGCGCTCTTTACCGCCGTACGTGAAAAGATCGACTACGGCAAAATGAGCGTCGAGGAAGCGGCCAGCGATTTTGAACAGCAGGCCAACCGCATCCTGAAACGCGTGATGCGTTAACCTTCCCTGCGCGCCAGTACTGCTGGCGCGCAAATCAGGTCTGCGGGCTGACTTTCAGCAGCTCGCCATCAGACTCATCGGTCAGCACATAGAGATACCCGTCCGGCCCGACGCGCACATCGCGGATACGCTGATTGCGATCGCCGAGAATGCGCCCGTCTTCGCTGACTTTATTACCGTTCACGCTCATGACGATCACGTCCTTGTCCTTCAGCGCGCCGATAAAGAGTTTGTTCTGCCACTGCGGGAAGGTCGGACTGTTATAAAAAGCCATGCCGCTTACCGCCGGGGACTGCTTCCAGTAAAACACTGGCGGCTCGGTGCCTTCCACGATCTCGCCCTTCGCTTCCGGGATCTTCAGCCCGCTGTAGTTAATGCCGTGGGTCGCCAGCGGCCAGCCGTAGTTTTTGCCGCGTTCGGGAATATTGATCTCATCGCCGCCGCGCGGGCCGTGCTCGTTAAGCCACAGGGCATCGCTCCAGGGATTCATCGCCATGCCCTGCGGATTACGAATGCCATACGACCAGATTTCCGGCCGCGCACCGGCTTTACCGGCCCACGGATTATCTTCCGGCACCTGGCCGTCCTCGGTTAAGCGCACCAGTTTGCCCTGGTGTTTGTCCAGATCCTGCGCCGTGGGTCGCTGGTTATTTTCCCCCAGCGCGATAAACAGATGCCCTTTACCATCAAACACCAGCCGTCCACCGAAATGGTTGCCGGTGGAGAGTTTTGGCGTCTGGCGGAACACCGTCTGGAAATTCTCCAGCCGCTTAAGATCGTCGCTCAGTTTGCCGTAGCCTACCGCTGTACCGGCATTGCCGTCGCTGTCGGCTTCGGCGTAGCTCAGCCAGACGCGGCGGGAACTGGCAAAATCCGGCGCCAGCGCCACATCCAGTAATCCGCCCTGGCCGTTCGCCCAGACGCGGGGTACGCCGCTTATCGGATCTGACAGGCCGCCGTTTTCCTGCCAGTGGCGTAACTGGCCGCCGCGCAGGGTAATGAGCATGCCCTTGTTATCCGGCAAAAACGCCAGTGACCAGGGGTGATCAAGTTTGGTTTGCAGGACATCAACCTTGACCGGCGCAGGGGCGGCAAATATTGATGTGCTCAATAACAGGGCAGGAATGACCAGCAGGGGGGAACGGCGCATATTGCTCTCCTTTAATCGCACTGGATAAAGGTTAGCCAGTCAGGACGGCTGCGCTTTGACTTTTACAAAAGCTTTAACTTCAGCAAACTGAAGGGGGAGTCGCCTCCCCCCGGGGATCAGGCCTCTTCGAGGGAAGTATGCTCGTCCAGCCCATCAATGCAGGTGTTCAGGGCATTCAGGCAGCGGTCAAGTTTATCGGCATTAACCGCGATAAAGGTCGGGCTGTCGTGATGGCCGCTCATCAGGCAAACCGCCGCAGAGGACAATGCGCCCTCCGCAAGTCGCAACGCTTCCCACTCATGACGGGTCCAGGGGGCAGATGGCTGCTCCGCCAGATCGCGTATTTCAGTGGCAAGCTTAAAGAAGTTGTCACGTAATTGATTACTTTCGCTGACCGACATATAGCCTTTCGCCTTAAGAAGCTGGACGTAAGCGGCCAGTTCGAGTCTGGCGTGGGTCAGTTTCTCCATCAGATGGAGCTGAAGCCTGTCAACGTTCATCGCCTTCCTCCTCTCACTCATCAAACAGGGTGTAAATTTATCTTAAGTTCACTTTTTAGCCAGATACATGCACCAGATCAATAATTGTAGTCTTGTTAACATTTTTTTACCGTGCATTAACCCGTGAAAACCTTCGCCCTCCCGAATCAGAAGTAGAGCGCCGCCCAAAACCCGTGTAAAATCGCCCGGTTTTTATTTTCCTGTTTACTTTGTGAGCGTATGAGCATGCAACAACCCCGTATTGGCTTCGTCTCCCTCGGCTGCCCGAAAAACCTGGTGGATTCTGAACGCATCCTGACAGAGTTGCGCACTGAAGGTTACGATGTGGTGCCTAATTACGACGACGCCGATATGGTGATCGTGAACACCTGCGGTTTTATCGACAGCGCGGTCCAGGAGTCGCTGGAAGCCATCGGCGAAGCCCTGACTGAAAACGGCAAGGTGATCGTCACCGGCTGCCTCGGCGCGAAAGTGGATCAGATCCGCGAAGTGCACCCGAAGGTGCTGGAAATCACCGGCCCGCACAGCTATGAGCAGGTGCTGGAACACGTGCACCACTATGTGCCGAAGCCGAAGCACAACCCGTTCTTAAGCCTGGTGCCAGAACAGGGCGTGAAGCTGACGCCGCGCCATTACGCTTACCTGAAAATTTCCGAAGGCTGTAACCACCGTTGCACCTTCTGCATTATTCCGTCGATGCGCGGCGATCTGGACAGCCGTCCGATTGGCGACGTGCTGGCGGAAGCGAAACGTCTGGTGGACGCGGGCGTGAAAGAGCTGCTGGTGATCTCCCAGGACACCTCCGCCTACGGCGTTGACGTGAAGCACCGCACCGGTTTCTATAACGGCGAGCCGGTGAAGACCAGCATGGTCAGCCTGTGCGAACAGCTGTCGAAGCTGGGCGTCTGGACACGTCTGCACTATGTGTATCCTTACCCGCACGTGGACGATGTGATCCCGCTGATGGCGGAAGGCAAGATCCTGCCGTACCTGGATATTCCGTTGCAGCACGCCAGCCCGCGTATTCTGAAGCTGATGAAGCGTCCTGGCTCCGTTGACCGCCAGCTGGCGCGTATCAAACAGTGGCGTGAAATCTGCCCGGAACTGACCCTGCGCTCGACCTTTATCGTCGGCTTCCCGGGCGAAACGGAAGAAGATTTCCAGATGCTGCTGGATTTCCTGACCGAAGCGCGTCTGGATCGCGTGGGCTGCTTCAAATACAGCCCGGTTGAAGGCGCAACCGCCAACGAGCTGCCGGACCAGGTGCCGGAAGAAATTAAAGAAGAGCGCTGGAACCGCTTTATGCAACTGCAACAGCAGATCTCTGCTGAACGTCTGCAGGAGAAAGTGGGCCGCGAAATCATGGTGATCATCGACGAAGTGGATGAAGAAGGCGCGATTGGCCGCAGCATGGCTGACGCCCCGGAAATCGACGGCGCGGTGTACCTGAACGGCGAAACCAACGTGAAGCCGGGCGATGTGATCCGCGTGAAAGTGGAAAACGCCGACGAGTACGATCTGTGGGGTACGCGGGTTTAATACCTGCGGACTCAATTCATGTAGGCCGGATAAGGCGTTCACGCCGCCATCCGGCATAACGCCTGATGGCGCTTCGCTTATCAGGCCTACAACATCTCCAGGCCGGATAAGGCATTGTGCCGCCATCCGGCGCAACGTCTGATGGCGCTGCGCTTATCAGGCCTGGGAAATCCCCTACCCTTTTATCTTCGGATCCAGCGCATCCCGCAGGCCATCGCCTAACAGATTAAACGCCAGCACCGTCAGGAAAATCGCCAGGCTCGGGAAGAGCGCCACATGCGGCGCGATCACCATATCCGCCCGCGCTTCGTTGAGCATCGCGCCCCACTCCGGCGTTGGCGGCTGCGCGCCGAGGCCCAGAAACGACAGGCTCGCCGCCGAGATAATCGAGGTGCCGATGCGCATAGTGAAATAGACCACAATCGACGAAATAGTGCCGGGCAGAATGTGGCTGAACAGAATGGTGGCATCGCTGGCCCCGATACTGCGCGCCGATTCGATAAAGGTCTGCTGCTTCAACACCAGCGTATTGCCGCGCACCAGACGGGCAAAGGCCGGAATGGAAAACACCGCCACGGCGATGATCACATTCGCCATCCCGCTGCCCATCACCGCCACCACCGCGATAGCCAGCAAAATCCCCGGAAAGGCGAACAGCACATCGCACAGGCGCATGATCAGCCGATCCCACCAGCCCTCGTAATAGCCCGCCAGCAGCCCCAGCACGGTGCCGATCGCCGCGCCGATCAGCACCGCGAAGACGCCCGCCGCCAGCGAGATCTGCGCTCCGGTCAGCACGCGGCTGAAAATATCGCGCCCCAGCGAATCGACGCCGAACCAGTGCAGCATGGAAGGCCCGTCGTTTAAGCGGTCATAGTCGAAATAGTTTTCCGCATCGAAAGGCGCGATCCAGGGGGCAATCGCCGCCACCACAATCAGTAATACCACAAACAGCCCCGCCGCCATGGCGACCGGCTGCCGACGAAATCGCCGCCAGAACTCATGCCACGGCGTACGCACATGATCCGGTTTCAGACCGGGCATGGCCTTTAATATCGCCTGACGACGCCAGTTTAAAAGTCGCATCCTTACTTGTACCTGATAGCCGGGTTAATGGCGGCGTAAAGCATATCCACCACTAAGTTGATAAGAATAAATTCCAGTGAGAAGAGCAGCACTTCTGCCTGGATCACCGGGTAATCGCGCATTTCCACCGAGTCCACCAGCAAACGCCCCAGCCCCGGCCAGTTGAAGACTTTCTCCACCACAATCGAGCCGCCGAGCAGAAAGCCGAATTGTAAGCCCATCATGGTGACCACCGGGATCATGGCATTACGCAGACCATGCTTGAGGATGATCCACTTCTCGCTCACCCCTTTAGCGCGGGCAGTACGCATGTAATCTTCGTTCAGCACATCGACAAAAGAAGCGCGGGTAAAGCGCGCCATCACCGCCGCCACCGCCGCGCCCAGCGTGATGGAGGGTAAAATATAGTGCCGCCAGCTGTCAGCGCCCACCGTCGGCAGCCAGCCGAGTTCGACGGAAAAGACCTGCATCAGCAGCATACCGAGGGCAAACGCCGGAAAGGAGATCCCGGTGACGGCGAGCGCCATGCCGAGACGATCCGGCCAGCGGTTACGCCAGACGGCGGCAGAGATCCCCGCCGCCAGGCCAAACAGCATCGCCCAGCTCATGCTGGCCAGCGTCAGCCACAGCGTCGGCATAAAGCGGCTGGCGATCTCATCGGCCACCGGACGGCGTGACACCATTGAGTTGCCGAAATCCCCCTGTAATACGTCCGTAATGTAATGCCAGAACTGCACATACAGCGGCTGGTCAAGGCCGAGCTGCTGGCGCACCATCGCCACCACCTGCGCGTCAGCCTCCGGCCCGGCCACCAGCCGCGCCGGATCGCCTGGCAGCAGATGGACAAATAAAAATACCAGCACCGCCACAATCAGCAGTGTCGGGATAAGACCCAGCAGGCGTTTGAGAAAATAGTTAAGCATGTTCTACCCTGAATCCGATGCCCCTTTTCCCTGCCTTCTTCGCAAACAAGAGGGGCATTCTCACTATTTCAAATCTGCATCGTCAAAACTGAAGCCTGTATCCGGCATGATGTAGAACCCGGTCAGATCTTTGTTATGCGCTGACACCAGCTTCTCCACCACCAGCGGCACCCAGGGGGCGTCTTTCCAGATGGTATCCTGCGCCGCTTTATACAGGCGGGCTTTCTCTTCCGGATTGGTGGTCTTCAGCGCCGCGACCAGATCCTGATCCACCTGCGGATTACTGTAGAAGGCGGTATTAAACTGCGTAGGCGGCCAGTTTTGCGTGGTGAACAGCGGCGACAGCGCCCAGTCAGCCTCGCCCGTAGACGCCGTCCAGCCGGTGTAGAACATCCTCACTCCACTCTCTTTCTGCCCCTTGCCTTCCACTTCTGACGCGCGTTGCCCGGCATCCATCGCCGTCACCTGCGCCTTAATGCCCACCTGCGCCAGCTGCTGCTGGGTGAACTGCAACACTTTCTGCGCGGTGCTGTGATTATGGGACGACCAGAGCGTGGTGCTGAAGCCGTTCGGGTAGCCTGCCTCTTTCAGCAGTTCGCGGGCTTTCGCCGGATCGTAAGGCCACGGCTGATAGCTTTGCGCGTTGGCCAGGGTCGGCGGGATCACGCCGGTCGCCGGGGTGGCGTAGCCCGCAAAGGCCACTTTCACCAGCGCCTGACGGTTAATGGCGTAGTTGATCGCCTGTCGCACTTTGGGGTTGTCGAACGGCTTTTGCGTCACGTTCATGCTGATGTAGCGCTGCATAATGGACGGGCTTGCCACCAGCTCCAGCTTGCTGTTTTTTTGCAGCACGGCGGCCTGCTCGTAGGGGATCGGGAAGGCGAACTGCGCCTCGCCGGTTTGCAGCATGGCCGCGCGGGTATTGTTATCCACTACCGGACGCCAGGTGATGGTATCGAGCTTCGGCAGCCCTTTTTGCCAGTAATCAGCAAATTTTTTCACCTTCACAAAATCGGTCTGGTTCCAGGTATCAAGGGTATAAGGACCGGTGCCCACCGGGTGGAAGCCAATCTCTTTACCGTATTTAGAGAGCGCTGCCGGGGAAATCATCGCCGTCGCCGGGTGCGCCAGAATATTGATAAAGGCGGAGAACGGCTGTTTCAGGGTAATTTTTACCGTTGACGGATCCACGGCTTCGGTCTGCGCGATATTTTTATACAGGTTATAGCGCTTCAGGCTGCTGGCCGGATCGCTGGCACGGTCGAGGTTCACCTTTACCGCTGCCGCGTTAAAATCGGTGCCATCCTGGAACTTCACGCCCTGACGTAGTTTGATGGTATAGACCAGGCCGTCGTCCGACACGGTATAACTTTCCGCAAGAACGTTTTTCAGCTTCATCTCTTTATCCAGCCCGAACAGCCCCTGATAGAAGGATTTCGCCACCGCCTGTGAGAGGGTGTCGTTGGCGTCATAAGGATCGAGGGTGGTGAAATTAGAGGCCACCGCCACCACCACGTCTTTCGCGGCCAGCACCGGTGCGGCAGCAAGAACAGAGGCGACGCCGAGCGCAACCTGCCATTTCCGCGCAACAAATTGTGTCATGTTAATCTCCTGAGTTTCCCTGTCTGTCCGGGAATATTATTGTCATTAAAATGCAGATGAAGTGCTGCCTGGTGTTGTGCGTGCGACCAGGTGATCCGGCGCAACCTGTTGCAGCTGCACGCGGCGCGGCGGATCGCCCAGTTTGCGGATGTTGCTCGGCATCTCGTCCGAGAGCAGCACCCGCTGCGGCCGCTGGTGGCCCGGATCAGCCACCGGCACCGCCGCCATTAACTTACGCGTATAGGGATGCTGCGGGTTTTCGAACACCGCGCGCCTGGGGCCGATTTCCACGATCTGCCCCATATACATCACCGCCACGCGATGACTGATGCGCTCCACCACCGCCATGTCGTGGGAGATAAACAGATAAGCGATGCCCATTTCCCGCTGCAAATCGAGCAGCAAATTGATGATTTGCGCGCGGATAGACACATCCAGCGCCGAGACGGACTCATCGGCGATAACCACTTTTGGATTGAGCGCCAGCGCGCGGGCAATGCAGATGCGCTGCCGCTGGCCGCCGGAAAACTCATGGGGATAGCGCCAGGCGTGCTCCGGCTTTAAGCCGACGCGCTCCAGCAGCCAGGCCAGACGGCGCTCCGAGGCCTGCGTATCCAGCAGACCGTGTACCCGCAGCGGCTCCATAATCGAGTAGCCGATGGTTTTACGCGGATCGAGGGAGGCAAAGGGATCCTGGAAAATACACTGAATATCCCGGCGCAGCGGCTGAAGCTGGCTGTCGGGCAGCGTGTCGATGCGCTGACCGTTAAAGGTGATGGTGCCGCCCTGGGAGGCCACCAGCCGCAGCAGCGCGCGCCCGGTGGTGGATTTTCCGCAGCCGGACTCCCCCACCAGCGACAGCGTCTCCCCCGGCCAGAGATCAAAGCTGACGCCTTCCACCGCGTGTACTTCGCGGGTCACGCGATTGAGAATGCCGCTGCGTATCGGGTAACGCGACACCAGATCCCGCACCTGCAAAATGGGCTCTCCCGCCGCCACCGTGTCCTGACCGTTTCCGGCGTCGGGCAATACTGCGGCGCTGCGGGACGGCAGCGGGAAACGGCGCGGCAGATCGCTGCCGCGCATGGCACCGAGGCGCGGCACTGCCGCCAGCAGGGATTTCGTATAGGGATGCTGCGGCGCGTTGAAGATCTGCTCCACGCTGCCGGTTTCCACGGCTTCGCCCTGGTACATCACCAGCACCCGGTCAGCAATATCCGCCACCACGCCCATATCATGGGTGATAAAAATCACCCCCATCGCCATCTCTTTTTGCAGCACGCTGATCAGTTGCAGGATCTGCGCCTGGATAGTCACGTCCAGCGCGGTGGTGGGCTCATCGGCGATCAGCACCGCCGGGCGACAGGAGAGCGCCATGGCGATCATCACCCGCTGACGCATCCCGCCTGAGAGCTGGTGCGGGAAGCGGGACAAAATGGCGTCCGCCTCAGGAATACGCACCTGCTCCAGCATGCGTCGGGCTTCTTTGAGTGCGGCATCGCGCCCCAGGCCCTGATGCAGGCGGATCGACTCGGCGATCTGCTCGCCGACGGTAAACACCGGATTGAGCGAGGTCATCGGCTCCTGAAAGATCATCGCCATATCCGCTCCGCGCACGCTGCGCATCTGAGCATGACTTAACCCATTCAGATCCACCACCTGACGGCTACGGCGTTGCAGACGAAGCTCATCGCTGCTGACCATGCCGCCGGACTGCGCCAGCAGACGCATCAGCGCCAGTGCCGTAACGGATTTACCGGAGCCGGATTCGCCGACAATCGCCAGGGTTTCCCCCCGTTTCAGGGTAAAGGATAGATCCCGCACGACGTGCGACGTGCCGCCTTCGTCCGGAAAACGAATATTCAGTTTACTGACCCGCAGCACTTCACTGGCGTCTGACTCAAGCACGTGCGACCACCCTCTGACCTCTTACTGATTGAGTGCCTGAAAACAGGCATGAATTTTGACTATAGAAAGTCAAATCAACGAAGTAAAGCAACCTGACCGGTAAGGCACATATTGATTACATTCAGCCGAACCGGGTTTTCTGCCATAATAGGCGTTTTGAATGCACGTTCAGGTTGCCAGTCAGGAGCACACATGGAGTTTTCCGCAGGCCTTATGCCGCTGGAGACAGCGCTGTCTCAGATGCTGTCCGTTATTACCCCGATCACCGCGTACGATACGCTGCCGCTGCTGGCCTGTTTCGGGCGCGTCACGGCGCACGACGTGGTTTCGCCGCTGAATGTCCCCGGCTTTGATAACTCCGCGATGGACGGCTACGCCGTGCGGCTGGCGGATCTGGCGGCGGGCGCGCCCCTGCCGGTGGCGGGAAAAGCCTTTGCCGGGCAGCCGTTTAACGATGTGTGGCCTGTCGGCACCTGCGTGCGCATTATGACCGGCGCGCCCGTTCCTGCGGGCTGCGATGCGGTGGTGATGCAGGAAGAAACCGAACAGAGCGATGCGGGCGTGCGTTTTACCCGCGAGGTGCGCGCCGGGCAGAATATCCGTCGCCTCGGGGAAGACATCCGCGCCGGTGAGGTGGTGTTTAAGGCCGGGCAGACGCTGACGGTGGCAGAGCTGCCGGTGCTGGCGTCGCTGGGTATCGCCAGCGTTGACGTGGTGCGTAAAGTGCGCGTGGCGCTGTTTTCTACCGGCGATGAGTTACAGCTTCCGGGCCAGCCGCTGGGCGACGGACAAATCTACGACACCAACCGGCTGGCGGTGCATTTAATGCTGGAGCAGCTTGGCTGCACGGTGATCAATCTCGGCATTATTCCTGACGATCCCGCCCGGTTACGGGAAGCCTTTATTGCCGCGGACAGCCAGGCAGACCTGGTGATCACCTCCGGCGGCGTATCTGTGGGCGAAGCGGATTACACCAAAACGCTGCTTGAAGAGCTGGGAGAAATCGGCTTCTGGAAGCTGGCGATCAAGCCCGGTAAACCTTTCGCCTTCGGCAAGCTGAGCCAGAGCTGGTTCTGCGGGCTGCCGGGCAACCCGGTATCAGCGGCGGTGACTTTCTATCAGCTGGTGATCCCCCTGCTGGCGAAACTGGGCGGTAAAAATGGCAGCGCGCTGCCGACGCGTCTGCGCGTGCGCACCGCCACCCGCCTGAAAAAATCACCAGGACGCCTCGATTTCCAGCGCGGCCTGTTAACCCGCAATGAACAGGGCGAATTAACCGTCAGCACCACCGGGCATCAGGGCTCGCATATCTTCAGCTCCTTCAGCCAGGGCAACTGTTTTATCGTGCTGGAAGCGGAGCGACAGAACGTCGAAGCGGGCGAATGGGTCGAGGTGGAACCGTTTAATCATCTGTTCGGAGGGCTGTAATGGCCATTGAACTGAGCGATGGCGAAATGATGCGCTACAACCGGCAGATCGTGCTGCGCGGCTTTGACTTTGACGGTCAGGAGCGGCTGAAAGGCGCACGGGTGCTGGTGGTGGGGCTTGGCGGGCTGGGCTGCGCAGCGGCGCAGTACCTGGCGGCGGCGGGCGTCGGCCATCTGACGCTGCTGGATTTTGATACTGTCTCCCTCTCGAATCTGCAACGGCAGACGCTGCACAGCGACGCCACGCTTGGCGAGCCGAAAGTGGAGTCGGCCCGGGCGGCGCTGGCGCGTATCAATCCGCACGTCTCCTTTACCCTGCTTAACGCGCAGCTGGACGACGACGCCCTGAACGCGCAGATCGCCGCTCACGATCTGGTGCTGGACTGCACCGACAACGTTGCGGTCCGTAATCAGCTTAATGCCGGATGTTTTCAGGCGAAAGTGCCGCTGGTCTCCGGCGCGGCGATCCGCATGGAAGGCCAGATCAGCGTCTTCACCTGGCAGCCGGGCGAGCCGTGCTACCGCTGCCTGAGCCGTCTGTTTGGCGAGAATGCGCTCACCTGCGTGGAAGCGGGCGTGATGGCCCCGCTGGTGGGGGTGATTGGTTCGTTACAGGCGATGGAAGCCATTAAGCTGCTGGCGCATTATGGCACGCCCGCCGCCGGGAAAATCGTGATGTACGACGCCATGACCTGCCAGTTCCGCGAGATGAAATTAATGCGCCATGCCGGATGCGAGGTGTGCGGGCAATCTTAGCCGCTATGCCCGGCGGCGCTGCGCTTGCCGGGCCTACATAAATTCGTCGCATTCGTCACCGTAGGCCGGGTAAGGCGCAGCCGCCACCCGGCAAAGCACCGCAAAACGTAGGCCGGGTAAGCGCCAGCGCCACCCGGCAACTTACAACGCCAGCCGCCCAAACGCTCCCTGCCAGTCCTGTTCAAACTTCGCGATAGCCGTATCCACCGCCGGAGCAGCGATAAACTGCTGCGCCACGTCCAGCGGCAGCGTAATAGATTCACAGCCCGCCAGCAGGCAGTCCAGCGCCTGACGCGGAGTTTTAAAGCTGGCAGCCAGCACTTTTGCCCCTGGCGCGTGCAGACTTAACAACCGCTGCAAATCGCACACCGTCTGAATACCGTTTCCGCCCTGGGCATCCACGCGGTTCACATAGGGCGCGACATATTCCGCGCCCGCCAGCGCGCTTAACAGCCCCTGCCCTGCGCCGTACACTGCCGTACCGAGCGTTGGAATGCCTTCCGCCTTCAGCAATTTAATGGCTGCCAGACCTTCAGCGCTGACCGGTACTTTCACCACGATATCCGCCATGATGCTGCGCAGCTTACGGGCATCCTTCACCATGCCTTCAGCCGTGGTCGCCATCACCTGGGCGAATAACCGGCCCCTGCCATCCAGCGCGTCATGCAGGGCGGGCAGTAGCTCCTCCAGCGGAGTTTTACCTGCCGCGACAATGCTCGGGTTAGTGGTCACGCCTGCCAGCGGGAAAATACGCGCCAGTTTTCTGACTGCCGCAACGTCGGATGTATCGAGATAAAGTTCCATGATCTGACCTTCAAAGTGTGAGATGTAGCATGCGCTGAAACTTACCTCAGCCAACCTGAATGATACTTGATCGGCGTCAAAATAAATTTCATTCGAAAGCTATTTAATCTTCATACGCAAGATGAGGCACAATCATGATATTCAATATTCAGCGCTACTCCACCCACGATGGCCCCGGTATCCGTACCGTGGTGTTTCTTAAAGGCTGCTCGCTCGGCTGCCGCTGGTGCCAGAACCCGGAAAGCCGTTCGCTGAAACGCGATCTGCTCCACGACGCCCGGCTGTGTCTCGACGGCTGCGATCTGTGCCAGAAAGCCGCGCCCGCGGTCATTGAGCGTGCGCTGAACGGCCTGCTGATCCATCGCCAGCCTTTCAATGAGGCGCAGCTGGACGCGCTGAGGGAATGCTGCCCGACCCAGGCGCTGACCGTCTGCGGCGAAACCAAAACGGTGGAAGAGATCATGACCACCGTCCTGCGCGATAAACCCTTTTACGATCGCAGCGGCGGCGGCATCACCCTCTCCGGCGGCGAACCCTTTATGCAGCCTGCGCTGGCCGCCGCGCTGTTTCAGGCCAGCCATGAGGCGGGCATCCACACCGCGGTGGAAACCTGTCTGCATGTGCCCTGGCACTACGTTGAGCCCTCTTTAGATAATGTCGATCTGTTCCTTGCGGACCTGAAACATGTCGACCGCGAAACCTTCAAAGCCTGGACCGATGGCTCGGCTAAGCGCGTGCTGGAAAACCTTAAACGCCTCGCGCGCCTTGGCAAACAACTCACCATTCGCGTACCGCTGATCCCCGGTTTTAACGCCGATGAGACGTCGATCCGCGCCATTACCCGTTTTGCCGCCGACGAACTCAACGTCCGCGATATTCATTTTTTGCCGTATCACACGCTGGGCATGAACAAGTATCACCTGCTCGGCCAGACCTACACCGCGCCAGACAAACCGCTCGACGCCCCGGATCTGCTGGCTTTTGCAGAAAACTACGCGCGCGAATGCGGCCTGACCGCCACGTTACGAGGATAACCTTATGACTACCTTACGTCTCGACACCCTGACTGACCGCATCAAGGCGCATAAAAACGCGCTGATCACCATCACTAAACCGCCGGTCTGCACCGAGCGCGCGCTGCACTATACCCAGGCTTATCAGCAGCATATGGATAAGCCGATCCCGGTGCGCCGCGCCCTGGCCCTCGCCCATCACCTGGCGGGACGCACCATCTGGATCAAGCATGACGAGCTGATCGTCGGCAACCAGGCGAGTATGGTCCGCGCCGCGCCGATCTTCCCGGAATATACGGTGACCTGGATTGAAAACGAGATCGACGATCTTGCCGATCGTCCGGGCGCAGGCTTTGCGGTGAGCGAAGAGAACAAGCGCGTGCTGCATGAAATCTGCCCGTGGTGGCGCGGCCAGACGGTACAGGATCGCTGCTACGGTATGTTTACCGACGAGCAAAAATCGCTGCTGGAAACCGGCATCATTAAAGCCGAAGGCAATATGACCTCCGGCGATGCGCACCTGGCGGTGAACTTCCCGCTGGTGCTGGAGCTGGGCATGGACGGCCTGCGTAATAAAGTCGCTGAGCGCCGCTCGCGTATCAACCTGACGGTGCTGGACGATCTGCACGGCGAGCAGTTCCTCAAAGCCATTGATATTGTGCTGGAAGCCGTCAGCCAGCATATCGCACGCTTTGCGGATCTGGCGCGCACCATGGCGCAGGCAGAAACCCGCGAAAGCCGCCGCGACGAACTGCTGGCGATCGCGGAAAACTGCGATGTCATTGCCCATCAGCCGCCGAAAACGTACTGGCAGGCCCTGCAGCTGTGCTATTTCATCCAGTTGATTTTGCAGATCGAATCGAACGGTCACTCGGTGTCCTTTGGCCGCATGGATCAGTATCTGTATCCGTATTACCGCCGTGACGTGGAGCTGGACCAGAGCCTGGCGCGGGAAGACGCCATCGAACTGCTGCATGCCTGCTGGCTGAAGCTGCTGGAAGTGAACAAAATCCGTTCCGGCTCGCACTCCAAAGCCTCGGCCGGTAGCCCGCTGTATCAGAACGTCACCATTGGCGGTCAGAAACTGGTCAACGGTAAGCCGCTGGATGCAGTGAACCCGCTCTCTTATGCGATCCTCGAATCCTGCGGCCGCCTGCGCTCCACCCAGCCGAACCTGAGCGTGCGTTACCACGCGGGGATGAGCAACGATTTCCTCGACGCCTGTGTGCAGGTGATCCGCTGCGGCTTCGGTATGCCAGCCTTCAATAACGACGAGATCGTTATCCCGGAATTTATCAAGCTCGGGATCGAACCGGCAGACGCTTACGATTATGCGGCGATTGGCTGCATCGAAACCGCCGTTGGCGGCAAATGGGGCTATCGCTGCACCGGCATGAGCTTTATTAACTTCGCCCGCGTGATGCTGGCGGCGCTGGAAGGCGGACGGGACGCCACCAGCGGCAAAGTATTCCTGCCGCAGGAACTGGCGCTGTCGAAAGGCAATTTCAGCGACTTTTCGCAGGTAATGGACGCCTGGGACACGCAGATCCGCTACTACACGCGCAAATCCATTGAGATCGAGTATGTGGTGGACACCATGCTGGAGGAGAACGTGCACGATATTCTCTGCTCGGCGCTGGTGGACGACTGCATCGAACGCGCGAAAAGCATCAAACAGGGCGGCGCGAAATATGACTGGGTTTCCGGTTTGCAGGTGGGGATCGCCAACCTCGGCAACAGCCTCGCGGCGGTGAAAAAGCTGGTGTTCGATCAGGGGGCGATTGGTCAGCAGGAACTCGCCAGAGCGCTGGCGGAAGATTACGAAGGGCTGACCCACGAGCAGCTGCGTCAGCGTCTGATCAACAGCGCGCCGAAATACGGTAATGATGACGACAGCGTGGATCTGCTGCTGGCGCGCGCCTATCAGACCTACATTGAGGAGCTGAAGCAGTATCACAATCCGCGCTATGGCCGTGGTCCGATCGGCGGTAATTACTACGCCGGTACCTCGTCCATTTCCGCCAACGTGCCTTTTGGAGCCGCAACCATGGCGACCCCGGATGGCCGTAAAGCCCATACCCCGCTGGCGGAAGGCGCAAGCCCGGCTTCCGGTACCGATCATTTAGGGCCAACGGCGGTGATTGGCTCGGTGGGTAAACTGCCGACGGAGGCGATCCTGGGCGGCGTGTTGCTGAACCAGAAGCTGAATCCGGCGACGCTGGAAAACGACAGTGACCGTCAGAAGCTGATGATGCTGCTGCGCACCTTCTTTGAAGTGCATAAAGGCTGGCATATTCAGTACAACATTGTGTCGCGCGAGACGTTAATCGCCGCGAAGCAGCATCCGGATCAGTATCGTGACCTGGTGGTGCGCGTGGCGGGGTATTCGGCGTTCTTCACCGCCCTGTCGCCGGATGCGCAGGACGATATTATCGCCCGTACCGAACATACGTTGTAATCCCCCTTGCCCGGTGGCGCTTCGCTTACCGGGCCTACCCGTTTGATAACGACGGGCACTTTCGAATGAAATAAAATTGTGCTTTCGCTCACATTGTTATTAGAATGTTTCTGGTCGCAGTTACATTCAGGAGCGCAATGCATGACCGTTAAAGTTATCGTCACCGATATGGACGGAACTTTCCTTGATGATGCCAAAACCTACGATCGCGTTCGTTTTCTGGCACAGTTTGAGCAGCTACAGCGCCGCGGTATTGAATTCGTGGTCGCCAGCGGTAACCAGTATTATCAGCTCATCTCCTTCTTCCCGGAAATTCAGGATCGTATTTCATTCGTCTCCGAAAATGGCGCGCTGGTCTATGAACACGGCCAGCAACTTTTCCACGGCGAGCTGACCCGCCATGAATATCAGATCGTGCTCGGCGAGCTGCTGAAGGACAAAGGGCTGAACTTTGTCGCCTGCGGGCTGGAGAGCGCTTATGTGAGCGATCGCGCCCCGGACGCCTTCGTCGAACTGATGTCGCACCATTATCACCGTCTGAAACCGGTGCGCGATTATCATGATATCGACGACAAAATGTTTAAGTTCTCCCTCAACCTGCCGGACAGCGACATTCCGCAACTTATTGACGCGCTGCATGTCTCTCTCGACGGCATCATGAAGCCCGTCACCAGCGGCTTTGGCTTTGTCGATCTGATCATTCCCGGTCTGCACAAAGCTAACGGCATTACCCGCCTGCTGAAACGCTGGGGCATATCGCCGGGGGAATGCGTGACCATCGGCGACAGCGGCAACGATGCCGAAATGCTGCGTATGACGGATTACTCCTTTGCCATGGGCAATGCCGGCGACGCCATTAAAGCCATTGCCCGCCATCGCACGGATGATAACAATCACCAGGGCGCGCTGAACGTTATTCAGGCGGTGCTCGACGGTACTGGCCCCTTCACGGCCTGACCCTTCTGATGCCGGTGCGTCCTGCGCTGGCATCGCACTTTTCCCGCTTTGTGCACCTCATCAAGTTTTTAAACTTGCATTAACTTTTTTTTAACTTAAATTAGCATGTGTAAGTTATTTTACTTTCGAATGAAAGAAAAGTGAGGTCATTATGGCTGTAACCTTTGCCAGCGAAACGCTGCCTGCCGATCACAAAGCGGCGATCCGTCAACTCAAGCAGGCGCTGCGCGCGCAAATCGGTGACGTGCAGACGGTCTTTAACCAGTTAAGCGAGCGCATTGCCGCCCGCGTCGCGGAAATCAACGCCCTGAAAGCCCGCGGCGAGCCAGTGTGGCCGGTGATCCCCTTTGCCGATATTAAAAACGGCACCCTCAGCGAGGCGCAGCGCGAGGCGGTAAAACGCCGCGGCTGCGCGGTGATCAAAGGCCACTTCCCGCGTGAACAGGCGCTGGGCTGGGACCGTTCGATGCTGGAATATCTCGATCGCAACCATTTTGACGAGGTGTACAAAGGGCCGGGCGACAGCTTCTTCGGCACGCTGGAGGCCTCCCGCCCGGAAATCTACCCGATTTACTGGTCGCAGGCGCAGATGCAGGCGCGGCAGAGCAGTGAAATGGCGCAGGTGCAGTCGTTTTTAAACCGCCTGTGGACCTTTGAGAGCGAGGGTAAACAGTGGTTTGATCCGGATGTCAGCGTGATTTACCCGGATCGCATCCGCCGCCGTCCGCCCGGCACCACCTCGAAGGGGCTGGGGGCGCATACGGATTCCGGCGCGCTGGAGCGCTGGCTGTTGCCTGCCTATCAACAAGTTTTTGCCGCCGTGTTTAACGGCAAGCCGGAAGAGTACGATCCGTGGAATGCCGCGCATCGTACCGAAGTGGAAGAGTACACCGTCGATAACACCACCAAATGCTCGGTGTTCCGTACTTTCCAGGGCTGGACGGCACTGTCGGATATGCTGCCGGGTCAGGGCTTACTGCATGTGGTGCCGATCCCGGAAGCGATGGCGTATGTGCTGCTGCGTCCACTGCTGGACGACGTTCCGGACGACGAACTGTGCGGCGTGGCGCCAGGTCGCGTGCTGCCGATCTCAGCCCAGTGGCATCCGCTGCTCATCGAAGCGCTGACCAGCATTCCGGCGCTGGAGGCCGGAGATTCGGTGTGGTGGCACTGCGATGTGATCCACTCGGTCGCGCCGGTCACCGATCAGCAGGGCTGGGGCAATGTGATGTATATCCCTGCCGCGCCGCTGTGCGAGAAGAACCTCGCCTATGCAAGGCGCGTGAAAGCGGCGCTGGAGAAAGGCGCATCGCCGGGCGACTTCCCGCGCGAAGATTATGAAGCCAGCTGGGAAGACCGCTTTACGCTGGACGATCTGAACGAGCACGGTAAGCGCGCGCTGGGCATGGCGGTTTAATCATCATACAGCCCTTCCCTTTCCACGGCGGTGCGCCTTTTGTCCGGGCGTATCCGCCGTTTTTTAAGAAATGTGCCGCAAAACTGCCTTACACGGGTGTAATAATGAATGAAGCAGATGGGTTCTTTTGCTTAATGCGGTGATATTGCAGGATTAGCTCAGCCAGATCATCATCAGTGGCGTAAAAATACGCTTCCGGCACATCCAGTACCGCAGCCAGCTTACAGACCAGTTTGAAATCGGGTGCGTGAACTTCTTTTTCATACGAACTAATACGTGCGCTGGCCGACTCTTCGTCCAGACCGGCCCGCACTCCCAGTTCGGCCTGAGTGAAATTTGCTTTTACGCGTGAGATCTTAAGTCTTTTGCCAATCAAGTGGATCATCCTGGCCCTGTAGTCGTGCATAAATTATCCTCTTCCTCGCCTGTCTCATCTTCATGGATAACCTTACATTTTCATGTATTACTTGAATTTAGGTTAAATATAGAGCACTATTCAAGAGTTGCATGATTTATCACTGTTCAGGAGGGAATCTTAATGGGAAATGCAATTTCTGAAGACTGGCATCCTGCCGATATCATCGCCGCTCTGCATAAGCGCGGCACAAGCCTGGCAAAAGTTTCAAGGGAAGCAGGCCTGGCGTCTTCCACGCTGTCAAATGCGTTGAACAAACCCTGGCCCAAAGGGGAATGGCTGATCGCAAATGCGCTGGAAATGCACCCTGCAACTATCTGGCCCGGCCGCTATCTCGACCCACAGCGCTCCCGTATGCCCAGAAAGCCGCTCACTGGCAGTATGTAAAAACTGACAGCAAACTACTCATCGTACAGCCCCTCCCTTTCCACGGCGGTGCGCCTTTTGTCCGGGCGTATCCGCCGCACTGACTCCCGCACCGCCAGCCTGCCATTGAGTAACAGCGTACCGGTTGGCGCGTCGGGGCGGATCAGCCGCTGCTGTAACAGATGCACCGCTTCTTCCCCCAGCTCGTCGCGCGGCACATGTACCGCGGTGAGCGGCACATCCTGGATCGCCGCCAGGTTAAAGCCGTCGATACTCATTACCGACACGTCCTGCGGCACCCGCAGCCCGCGCTTTTGCAGCGCTTTCACTGCGCCCGCTGCCAGAAAATCACCGCCCATCAGAAAAGCCGTCGGCAGCGCTTTCGCGGGCTGGGCGTCGAGCCATTCCCCCACCCTGACTTCCGCCTCGCGGGCGCTGAAACTCTGCACCAGCAGCACGTCGCGGTTATCGCTGAAGCGGAGGTTCTGCGCGCGCCAGGCGTCGCGAATGCCCGCCAGCCGCAGCTCCATGGTGTAGCGCCGCAGGCAGAGCACGTTCATCACGTGGCGATGGCCCATTTCGAACAGGTAACGGGCGGCAAATTCGCCGATCAGCCGGTGATCCGGGGCGATGGCGGGCAGGCGCATTTTGCGATCCCGGCTGTTAATTAATACGCAGGGCTTTGCCAGATCGGCGGCCAGATCGTGAATATGTTCGTCGTCGATGCCGAGCAGGATCGCTGCCTGGGTGTCGCTGTCGTTCATTTTCGCCAGAAACAGGTTGGCATCGCTGTCGTTCTCCTCCAGCGCGCAGTAACGCAGGTGCACCTCATGCGGTGCCAGCGCTTTGCTGATGCTCTGGATCACCCGGTAATAGAAGATGTCCGAACGTTCATCAAAGGCGCGCTGCGGGGCAAACACCAGCAGACTGTTGAGCAGCAGCCGTCCGGCGGCCATACCGTCCATCACGCCCAGTTCACGGGCGCAGGCCAGCACCGCCGCCCGCGCCTTTTCGCTGGTATTGGCTTTTCCCGCCAGCACCCGCGAGACCGTGCTCGCGGACAGCCGGGTACGGGCAGCGATTTCGGCGATTCTGAGCTTTTTGTCCATTTTGTGATCTGCGCCCGTTCGTTAAATGAAAGAATTTTCACAGCGTAGTTATCACGCTATATCTGTTATGCATGTCATTTTCGCCGGATGTAAGGCAAATTAATGAGAAAAGTTGCACAAAATCCGCTATTGCCCGGCAATTAATTTTCATAACCTCAACAGGACGCACAACTTCCATACTAGTTGTGTAATGACTCTGTAATTAAAACCATAAGTATCAAACAGATACCCCTACAAACCGTCCTTCGGAGAGCGTTATGAGTCAGGACATTAATAACGACATTGCGGTCGGCAAGCCGCGACGCATCATCAAGAATCTTCGCTGGTGGGTGCTGGTGCTGTTTTTGCTCGGCGTCACCGTCAACTACATCACCCGTAACTCGCTGGGTATTCTGGCTCCGGAGTTAAAAGACAGCCTCGGCATTACCACGGAACAGTATTCGTACATTGTTGGGGCGTTCCAGCTCGCCTATACCCTTTTTCAGCCGCTCTGTGGCTGGCTGATTGATGTCATCGGCCTGAAGCTGGGCTTTATGATCTGCGCTGCCCTCTGGGCGCTGGCCTGTATTTTACATGCCGGGGCCGGAAGCTGGCTGCAACTGGCGATCCTGCGTTTCTTTATGGGCGGCGCGGAAGCGGCGGCGACCCCGGCCAACGCCAAAACCCTCGGGGAGTGGTTCCCGAAATCAGAACGCCCGGTGGCCGCAGGCTGGGCGGGCGTTGGCTTTTCCATTGGCGCGATGCTGGCTCCGCCGATTATCTATTTCGCCCATGCTTCTTTCGGCTGGCAGGGCGCTTTTATGTTCACCGGTGGGCTGGCATTGCTGTGGGTGGTGCTGTGGTGGGCGTTCTACCACAACCCGGATAAACACCCGAATCTGAGCAAAGAGGAGCTGGCGCATATTCAGCAGGATAATGAGCCGCTTACCGAAAAACTGCCCTTCTTTACCGCGCTGAAAACCGTCTCGAAAAATAAACGCTTTTACGGCATCGCCATTCCGGCCTTTATGGCGGAACCGGCCTGGGCGGTGATGAGCTTCTGGGTGCCGCTGTATCTGGCGAAAGAGCACGGCATGGATCTGAAACAGATCGCCATGTTCGCCTGGCTGCCGTTCCTCGCCGCCGATCTGGGCAGTATCGCCAGCGGCTATCTCACCAAACTTTATACCCGCTGGTTTGGCTGCGCGCGCATCAATTCTATTGTTGCCAGTTCGGTGACAGGCGCGTTTCTGATGATCTCGCTGGCTGTCGTCACCCTCACCCGCGATCCGATCATTATCATCGCGCTGATCTCCATTGGCGGTTTTGGCCATCAGATCATCTCCTGCATGCTGAGCGCGCTGGTGGTGGAGTCCTTCGACAAGGGGCAGATGGCGACGGTCAACGGCATGCGCGGTTCCTGCGCGTGGATCGCCAGCTTCCTGTTCTCGCTGCTGATTGGCGTCACCGCCGACAAGATCGGCTTCAACCCGCTGTTTGTCGCCATGGGATTCTTTGACCTGATCGGCGCTTTTTTCCTGGTGGCATTTATTGCTGAACGTCGCGCTAAACGCGCCTGAGAGTGGATGTAAATCGATATGAAAACCCTGAAAAACTGGACGTTGCACGCGCAGTCTGATCACCACCTTGAGCTGCTGGTGGACGGGCAGCACAGGCTCTGCATTTATGTGCTGGAAGAGGCGCTGTTTCGCGTGCTGATTAAACGCAAAGGCGAGCTGGCGCTGGACAGAACCTGGAGCATTGCCCCGGCGCAGGACGTGCCCTGGGAAGGCCGCGCCCGGGACGATCTGAGCGCTTTTAGCTGCCCGGCCTGGACGCTTTCCCGCACGGATGACACCCTGACGGTGGAGAGCGCCGCCCTGCGCGTTACCGTCCACCAGCCGCTGTGGCTGGAGTGGCATTATCGCGATGACGCAGGCGCGTGGCAGTGGCTGGCGGGGGATCGCCCTACCAGCGCCTATCAGCTCAATGCTCACGGCGACGGCGTGGCGCACTATCTTCGTCGTGAGAAAACAGAACGTTTTTATGGCCTCGGCGAAAAAGCCGGGGATTTACAGCGCAACGGCAGGCGTTATGAGATGCGCAATCTGGATGCGATGGGCTATAACGCCGTCAGCACCGATCCGCTGTATAAGCATATTCCCTTCACCATAACCCGCCGGGATGACGTCAGCTACGGCCTGTTTTATGACAACCTGAGCAGCTGCTGGCTGGATCTGGGTAACGAGATCGACAACTATCACACCGCCTATCGCCGCTGGCAGGCGGAAGCGGGCGACATCGATTACTACGTCTTTACCGGTAAACGGGTGCTGGACGTCACCAAAGCCTTTGTGCGTCTGACCGGCAAAACGCTGTTCGGCCCCAAATGGAGCCTCGGCTACAGCGGTTCGACCATGCACTACACCGACGCGCCGGATGCCCAGCATCAGCTGATGAATTTTATCCGCCTGTGCGCAGAGCACGCCATTCCCTGCGATTCTTTCCAGCTGTCGTCCGGCTATACCTCCATCAATAACAAGCGCTACGTCTTTAACTGGAACTACGACAAAGTGCCGCAGCCGAAGGTGATGTCCGGCGCATTTCATGAGGCGGGCATTAAGCTGGCGGCCAACATCAAACCCTGTCTGTTGCAGGATCACCCGCGCTATGAGGAAGTGGCGCAGCAGGGGCTGTTTATCCGCGATTCCGAAAGCGACGCGCCGGAGCGCTCCAGCTTCTGGGATGACGAAGGATCGCACCTGGATTTTACCCATCCGCAGACCATCGCCTGGTGGCAGAACGGCGTCACCACGCAGCTGCTGGAAATGGGCATTGATTCCACCTGGAACGATAACAACGAGTATGAAGTCTGGGACGGCGAAGCGCGCTGTCACGGTTTCGGGCGTGAAATCGCCATTAAGCATATCCGCCCGGTGATGCCGCTGTTAATGATGCGCGCGTCGATGGAAGCCCAGCAGCGGTTCGCGCCGCACAAGCGCCCGTATCTGATCTCCCGCTCCGGCTGCGCCGGGATGCAGCGCTACGTGCAGACCTGGAGCGGCGACAACCGCACCAACTGGGATACGCTGCGCTATAACACGCGCATGGGTGTCGGGATGAGCCTGTCGGGGTTGTTTAACGTCGGCCATGATGTCGGCGGGTTTTCCGGCGATAAGCCGGATGCCGAGCTGTTTGTCCGCTGGGTGCAGAACGGCGTGATGCATCCGCGTTTCACCATTCACTCATGGAATGACGATCATACGGTGAATGAGCCGTGGATGTACCCGGCGGTAACACCAGCCATTCGCAGCGCCATCGAACTGCGCTACCGCCTGCTGCCCTATCTCTACACGTTGTTGTGGCAGGCCCATGCCGATGACGAGCCCATGCTGCGACCGACCTTTCTCGATCATGAGCATGACGCGCAGACCTTCGCCGAGTGCGACGATTTTATGCTCGGCCGCGATCTGCTGGTGGCTAGCGTCGTGGAACCGGGTCAGCGCCAGCGTCGCCTGTGGCTGCCGGATAACCACAGCGGCTGGTACGATTTTTACAGCGGCGACTGGTACAGCGGCGGACAGTGGGTGACGCTCGACGCGCCGCTGGAAAAACTGCCGCTGCTGGTGCGCGCCGGGGCGGGACTGCCGCTGAGCGAGCGCATCACTCATGTTGACGCCTGCGCGGATACCAGCCGCGAGCTGAAACTCTACCCGCTGAAAGGCGTCGGCAAAAGTGCCGGGCTGTTGTTTGAGGATGACGGGGAATCCTGGGGATATAAAGAGGGTAACGCGCTGTGGCTGACATGGGAAATGACCTGCGATGCCGGATCTATATCACTGAATATCACCCCGCGCGGCGATTATAATCCGGCGTGGAAAGCGTTGCAGGTGTCGTTACCGGCTGGTGAAAAACGGCAGCTGTGGGTGAACGGCGTGGCGACCAGTGAATGGCGCTTTGGCTGATCGGCCCCGCTCCTGACAACGCACAACGGATGTGGCAACTTATCAATCAGGGAGGAAATGATGGCCTTACCGGCAGATTATTATCAGCGCCTGTACGCGGGCGTACTGGGGAAATTAATCGGCGTCTATCTGGGACGCCCGTTTGAAGGCTGGCGCTATCAGGAGATCGTCGATCGGCTTGGCCACGTCGATTACTACGTGCATGATAAATTCGACCGCCCGCTGGTGGTGGCGGATGACGACGTGGCCGGAACCTTTACCTTTATTCGCGCGCTGGAGGATTATGGGCTTGCGGATACGCTCACCGCAGAACAGATCGGCCAGTGCTGGCTGAATTACATTATCGATAAGCGCACCATTTTATGGTGGGGCGGCAACGGGAATTCAACCGAGCAGACGGCCTGGCTTAACCTCAAAAAAGGCATTCCCGCGCCGTTAAGCGGTGCGGCATCCACCAATGGCAAAACCATTGCCGAACAGATTGGCTCACAGATATTTATTGATGGCTGGGCGCTGGTCGCGCCCGGTCAGCCCGCCCTTGCCGCCTCCTTAGCGCAAAAAGCCGCCAGCGTCAGTCACGATGGCGAAGCGGTATGGGCGGCGATGCTGTGGGCAGCCATGGAAGCCCAGGCTTTTATCTGTAGTGATATTCAGCAGCTGCTGGAGGTGGGCCTGTCGTTTATTCCTGCCGACTGTGAAATCGCCCGTATGATCGCCGACGTTCGCCGCTGGCACCGGGAGGACGGCGACTGGCACCTCACCCGCGAGAAGATCGACGCGCAGTACGGTTACGACAACTACCCCGGCAACTGCCCGATGGTGCCCAATCATGCCCTGATGATCATGGCGATGCTCTACGCACCCAATAATTTTCAGCAGGCGCAGTGCATTATCAATACTTCCGGTCGGGACACCGACTGCAACGCCGGTAATGTCGGCTGTCTGTCGGGGATCATGACCGGACTGGCGGGCATTGACGCCGGGCCGGACTGGCGCGGGCCGCTGGCGGATCGCCTGCTCATCTCCTCGGCGGACGGCGGTTTTTCCATTAATAACGCCGTGCGCATTACCGATTATCTGTACGATCTCGGCCACCGGCTCGCCGGGCTGCCGCGCCCGGCGCCCCGCAAAGATGGCGCACAGTTTCACTTCTCGCTGCCCGGCAGCGTGCAGGGCTTCCGTTCCCTGACGCCGTCGGTACAGGTGGGCAATGCGGCGTATCAGGGCCGGAATATGCTGTGCCTTGATTACCCCGCCCTGCCGCCGGACGCGCCCGCCTGCGTCACCACCCTCACCTTTTCGCCGCCGGAAGTGGCCGATATGCTGAGCTACGCCAGTTACGATCTGCTGGCGACGCCGCTGATTTATCCCGGTCAACAATTACAGGCCACGCTGTTTGCCCCGCCGGATAACCGGCAGATCGTCACGGTGCGGCTCTGCTACCGGGTGTATGACGAAAACAGTGAACGGCAACTTTACTACGGTGAACCGCAGCCGTTGCCGCCCGGTGGCGGGATCACGCTCGCCATGACGCTGCCGGACTGCCAGGGTCAGCCCATTGCCGGGGTGGGCATTGCGCTGACGGCCCCCTCTGCCGGACGGGTGCTGATGGATACCCTGCGCTGGGACGGAACGCCGCAGCTCACCCTGCGTAAACCGGCAGGCAAAAGCGATTTCTGGTGGCGATCCTGGGTGAACGGCGCGGATTTACTCTCACGCCACTATCCGGATCGTATCCGCATCTCCAGCGAACGGGACGAAGGGCTGTTGATCCACGGCACCCGCGAGTGGCGCGACTACCGCATCCAGTGCGATCTCACCCTGCACCTGGGCGACTACGGCGGGCTGGCGTTCCGCTTCCAGGGGATGCGCCGTTATTATGCCGTGCGCCTTACCGCTGATGAAAAGCTCCAGCTGATACGGGTGCGCGACGATAACATTAAGGTTCTGGCCGAAGCGCCGCGTACCTTCGTTTTCGAGCGCGAGATCGCTTTTGATATTCGCCTGCAGGGCAGGCTGATTGAAGCCACGGTGGATCATCTCCGGCTTAGCGTGATTGATGACGACGACAACGCTTTCACCGACGGCGGCTGCGGGCTGTTGGTGTTTGCCGGTGCCATCTCCACCGCCGCGATGCATATTTCTCCGGTTCATTAATCTGCCGCTTATCCGGCGGAGAGGATATTCCGCCGGGTAATCATTCACTGAGAGTAAGGCTGACCGTACAGTGATGCATTTCATTAATTAACCACTTAATGTTTGTCTTGCCCGCCTTATCTCCCGTAAGATGGACGATGTAACTCTATTAATGGAACTTGTAAGGTTATGTCCCCTACCATTTATGATATTGCGCGCGTGGCGGGTGTTTCAAAATCTACCGTCTCGCGGGTACTCAATAAAAAAACCAATATTTCGCCGCAGGCGAGGGATAAAGTTCTGAAGGCGATGAGCGAGCTAAATTATCATCCCAATAAAGCCGCCCGTGCGCTGACCTCATCCGGCTTTGACGCCATTATGGTTATTTATACCCGGCCGACAAAAACCACTGCCGGTAATCCTTATTTCTCTGAAGCCTTACATGCCATTACCGAAAAAGCGGAAGATGCAGGTTTTGACGTTATATTACAGACGTCGTTAAGCCCCGCCGATGAACTGCAAAAATGCGAAAGCAAAATCATGCAGAAGATGATCAAGGGCATTATTATGCTCAGCTCTCCGGCGAATGAGTTATTTCTGGCGCAGCTTGATAAGCACGGTATTCCGGTGGTGGTGATCGGCAAAGTGGAAGGCCAGTTTGAAAACGTCTATTCAGTGGATACCGATAACTATCACGACAGTATCGCCATTACCGATGCGTTAATTAAAGGCGGTCATAAAAATATCGCCTGTATTCACGCCCCGCTGAGCTATCACGTTTCCATCGATCGGGTTAACGGCTTTAAAGCCAGTTTGCAGGCCAGCCAGTTGCCGCTGCGTGACGAGTGGATCATCGACGGCGGCTACAGGCAGGAGAGCGCGCTGGATGCCGCCCGCGCCTTACTGAGCCTGCCCACACGCCCCGACGCGATCTTCGCCACCGACAGCCTGAAGCTGATGAGCGTCTATCGCGCGGCGGCAGAGCAAAACATCCGTATCCCGCAGCAGTTGACGGTGGTGGGCTACCTTAACGAAACCCTCTCTTTTATTCTCAACCCGCCGCCCGGGGGCATTGACGTGCCGTCCCAGGAACTGGGCGCGCAGAGTTTTGATCTGATCTTTAAGCTGATTTCCGGCAAGCCCTGCCCGCGAAATGTGATTGTGGCAACGACCATTATTTGAGGGCACCTGATGAAAAGAGTGGCACAGGCGTGCCACTCTGGCGATCAATTTTAGAACGCGTAGTTGAAGCCGACTCCGACGTAGTGGAACTTGTCGTCGCTGCCTTCGTCATGCCCCTGCCATTCAAACGCATAGTCCAGCGTCATGGACAGGCCGTTCTGGAAATCGTACGCGTACAGCATACCCAGACGGTTCATGTCATGATCTTCGCGGGTAATATCATCCTGCCAGTCCCAGTTTGACCAGCGGTCGAGGTCAAGGCGGGTGTAAGGCGTTAAGGTGGTATTACCTAACGAAATCGGTAAATAGGCACGGATTTGCTGGGTGGAGAACTCGCCGTTATTGCGCCCGCTGTCCATGTTAAAACCACGCTCCAGATAGTAGTTGGTTACTACCGAGAAGGTATCGTTGATTTTATATGTAAAGCCGGTTTCCGTTTCCACGCGGCTGTCTGCATAGCCGGTGGCGTTGAGATCGTTGGCAAACTGGTACAGCGCCAGCCAGCCGCCAAAACTCCAGGCGTCGTTAAGCTTCAGGTTCCAGTCCGGGGCGATTTTCCAGCGCTGCATATTCGCCGTACCGGCATCTTCGTTATGTTCATCCTTGAAGTGATAACCATAATTACGGAAGCCGCCGGTCAGACCGAGGGAGAAATCTTCCCGGTCAATAAACTGATAGTGAATTTCCAGTTCCGGACGATCAAACCAGGTGCCACGCGTACCGCCGCTGTAATCCACCGGGCCTTCCTGATAATAAGCCACCGCCACGCGCCAGGGGCCTTTCGAGGCATTGAACCAGACCGACGGTTCATACAGCCCGTCCATGTCCTCCCCCTGACCTTCGACGTTTTCACTTTCGTACATGGCGCCAATATTAAACTGCCAGTCGTTGTTTTCAGTTGCCTGCGCGCAGAATGTTCCGGCGCACAGGATCAAGGCGGCACGGCTCAGTAAGATTTTCATTTTCATTCCTTAGAAAAATAAAAATGTCATGCCGGATGAATCTATCCGGCGATATATTTATATAGTTAAGCGGCCAGTTAAATAGCCTGTTCGGTTTCCGCGTCAAAGAAATGACACTTATTCATATCGAAGTGAATGTTGATATTATCTCCCGCATGATAATCATTAACTGCTCCGGCACGTACCACTAACTCATGCCCCCCGACGGTGCTGTACAGCATAAATTCTGCACCGGTTAATTCCGCCACGCTGATACGCGCGGCGACACAATTTTCTTCCTGTAGCTTTGGATGAATATCTTCCGGACGAATTCCCATCACCACCGCTTTATGCTGGCAACCGCTGGCCTGTAAAGCGCTTAATTTATTTTGTGGAATGGTTAATTTAAGGGTTTCGGTAATAAACTGGTTACCGTCGATGGTGCCGCGAATAAAATTCATGGCCGGTGAGCCAATAAATCCGGCGACAAACATATTGGCCGGATGGTTATAAACGGTTTTCGGCGCGCCCACCTGCTGAATAATACCGTCCTTCATGATCACAATACGCGTCGCCATGGTCATGGCTTCGGTCTGATCGTGGGTGACGTAAATCATGGTGGTGTTCAGCTTCTGGTGCAGCTTGCTGATTTCCGCCCGCATCTGCACGCGCAGTTTGGCATCCAGGTTAGAGAGCGGTTCGTCCATCAGGAACACCCCGGCTTCACGCACGATGGCGCGCCCGAGGGCGACACGCTGACGCTGACCGCCGGAGAGCGCGCCCGGCTTGCGCTTTAAGTAATCGCGCAGGCCAAGGATCTGCGCCGCCCAGTTGACGCGCTCGTCGATAATCGCCTTATCGATCTTCTGCATTTTCAGGCCAAACGCCATGTTGTCGTAGACGCTCATGTGCGGATACAGGGCGTAGTTCTGAAACACCATGGCGATATTACGCGCCTTGGCGGGCACGTCGTTGACGCGCTTGCCGTCGATCATCAGGTCGCCGTCGCTGATCTCCTCAAGCCCGGCGATCATGCGCAGCGTCGTGGATTTACCGCAGCCTGACGGCCCCACAAAAACAATAAATTCTTTATCCTCGATCTCCAGGTTGAAGTCTTTTACCACGTGGACCTGGTTGTCATAAATCTTCTGGATATGTCGCAACGAGAGTTGTGCCATTTTGTGTCCTTACTTTCTGTGTTGCCAGAATGCTGATAAACGCGGCCACGTCAGTTCTTCCGTAGAGGAAAGACGCAAGGTTGCGTGCTTCAGGGTGTCGCCAATACCGATGGACGCCATGCCGCAGGCATTGATGGCGTCAATACCGGCCTGCGCATCTTCCACGCCGATACAGGCTTGCGGGTCGACGCCCAGCCCGGCGCAGGCGTTAAGAAAGATCTCCGGATCCGGTTTCGAGCGGCTGATGCGCGACGCATCGGCGCAAAAGCCAAACAGATCCGTCATCTCCAGCGCCTGAAGAATGGCCGGGGCGTTAAGGGAGACGGACGCGAGGCCAGCGGGAATGCCGCGGCTGCGCAGTTCGGTGAGCAGCGTTTTAATCTCCGGCAGCACGGCGTGTGGAGTAAGCTGGCGCAGTGAATCGACATAAATGCCGTTTTTACGCGCCGCCAGTGCCGCGCACTCCGCCGGATTAAAATCCTGCTCCCGCCCGCCGTGCGCCAGAATGCGCCGCAGCGATTCCATGCGGCTGATGCCTTTCAGGGTGGCGTTAAAGGTTTCGTCGATGTCGATGCCCACCTCTTTCGCCACCTGTCGCCAGGCGTGAAAATGCAGTTCAGCGGTATCGGTGATCACGCCGTCAAGATCGAAAATGACGGCCTGTAGTTGCTGTGCCATGGCTTAGCGCCCCTCCGTGGTAGCGGTCCCGGTCGTGGGTAAATAAAAATTGTGCAGCGCACAGATCAGCTCGCCGTCCACCGTCAGCGGCTGCTGATTGAGATACAGCCTGACCGCGGAAGTGCTGCGGATACGGATCTGCCCGGCATCGAGGGTGATGTGCAGCGACACGCCCTGCCAGCGCAGCGGGAAGTCGAGCTGCTGCCAGCCCTGGGGTAAACGCGGCGACAGATGGAGTTCGCCCTGACGCACCGACAGCCCGGCAAAACCCTGGATTGCCCCCAGCCAGATCGCCCCGGTGGCGGCGGCGTGAATGCCATCGTCGCAGGCGTGCGGATCGCAGCCCAGATCGATGTCTGCCCCTTCGCGCCAGAAACGGTAGGCGGTGTCGGTGTCGCCGCAGCCCGCCGCCACGATGCCGTGGATCGCCTTGCTGAGGGACGAGTCGTGAATGGTGCGCGGTTCGTAAAAGTTCAGGTTCGCCAGACATTGCGCCGGGGTGAACAGCTCCGGCAGCATATAGGTCAGCATCACCACGTCCGCCTGCTTGAGGATCTGCATCTCGTTAACTTCTGCGCGCGAGTAATCGAGCAGAATGGTCTGTTTGCCCGCTTTCGCTTTGTAGGCGCTGAGATCGATAACCGGTTTTTGCAGGAAGCTGTCATCCTGCGGCAGCACGCCGTCCGCCGTGGGTTGCGGCAGCCACAAACGCTGCAGAAAACGTTCCGCCTGGCTTACAAAGGCCTCGTCGCGACAGGCGAACTGACGCGCAAAATGTAGCGCCTGCGCCACGTTGTAGTGCGCCAGGTAGCTGGTGTAAGCGTTGTTGTTGACGTGCTCGGTGTACTCGTCCGGGCCGATAACGTCGTGGATCTCCAGCCGGTTATTCACCTCAACCGCGCGGCTGATCCAGAACTTCGCCGTGTCGATCAAAAGCTCCAGCCCTTCGTGCGCCATAAAGCTGTCGTCGCGGGTGGCGTGCCAGTAGGCCACCACCGCCCAGGCGATGTCTGCCACCAGGTGATGCTCCGCCAGGGCAGAGGCCACTTTTTGCCGCACGCCGGTGCGGATATTGATTGCCGCGAATTCCGGCGTTTCTTCGTCGCCGCTACGGGCGCTCTCCCACGGAAAAAGCGCGCCCTGCCAGCCGTTTTGCCGCGCTTTTTTGCGCGCCCCCGGCAGATTGTGCCAGCGGTAGCGCAGTAAACGACGGGCGATGTCCGGCTGGCTGAACAGGTGGAACGGCAGCAGGAAGACTTCGGTATCCCAGAAAATATGGCCTTTGTAACCTTCGCCGGTCAGCCCTTTCGCCGCAATACTGCTGCGCTCGTCGTGGCCCGGCGTCATGATATGCAGATGATACAGGGCATAATCCAGCGCCTGCTGATCCCGCGGATCCTGACTCGTTACCTGCACGCGGCTGCGCGCCCAGAAGCTTTGCCAGGCGGTGTCCGATGCGTGGCGCAGCGCGTCATAACCCTGTGCAACGCAGCGCTCAAGCTCGGCCCGCCCCTGCTGGCTCAGCGATTCCGGCAACCGGGCGCGGTCATCACTCCAGGCGATCCAGCTCAGTTTTTCCAGCGTGATGCTCTCGCCCGCCGCGACATTCGCCACGTTGTGTTGCAGAAGCTGGCGGTTTTTTGCGGTAAAGCAGGTGCTCGCCGCCCCGCTCACCCGGCACCAGCTGGTGATGGCGACATCCGCCGTGCCGTCCTGGGTGGCGTAGATGCCCTGCAACCAGTGTTCGCCGAAGACCCGCAGCTGCACTTCATCCAGGTGCTGACGCCCGCAGTTGGTCTGGGTGGCGTCAATGCCGGTGACCAGCGACACGCGGGCGTCGCGGTTTAACGGCGTAATGGTCAGCGTCATGGCGAACAGCGGCAGCTGCGCGGCAGAGGCAAAGCGGCGGCTGCTGATGCGGTAGTGCGCGCCGTTGGGCGAGCGCCAGATCAGCGAACGCGTCAGCTCGCCGGTGGCGAAATCCAGTTCGCGCTGCCAGTCGCCGATCTCGCCCCCTGCGGTGGTAAAAATCTCGCCGTTGAGTTCGATCTGCACGCCAACCAGATCCGGCAGGTTCACCAGTTCGCTGGTTTCCCCTATACCCGCGCAGTGATACAGCCCGGCAAGATACATGCCGCGGGTTTGCAGCGGGCAGGTTTCTTCATGGCTGGCGCGGATGCCCATATAACCGTTGCCGGTGGTCATCAGCGAGGCGTATTTGTTCAGGCTATGCAGACTGCATTCCGTTTGCCTGAGCGTCGAAAGCTTGATCATAATTCCACACTTGTCCCTGTTTCGGCGGCCTGATAGAGCGCGGCCACCAGCTGCTGCACGATGCGTCCCTGTTCGGCGTCGGCGATGGGCACCGCTTCGCCCTGCACGTGGCGTACAAAGGCGTCCATGCTGCGCAGATGGCGGTTGTCATCGGCCTGTTCACGGGCAAACAGCGTTTTTAGCTCGCCGCCCTCGTCGGTATATACCTGCGCCGGGAACAGCGTCGCCCCGGCCTTATCGCCGCAGAAGGTCACGTTCATGATCGACTGCGCGGTCATGTTGAGCGCAAACGAGGTTTCCAGCCGCAGGATGCCGCCATTATGAAATTCAATGGTGCCGAACAGCGCGTCTTCCACGCTGTAGCTCGCCGGATCCCACTCGCCAAACTGACCGCTGTTTTTACGATTGCCGATCTTCTGAAAGCTGTGGGCACTGACGCGTTTGACCGCCGGGAACCCCAGCACGTAGAGCGCCGCGTCCAGCATATGAATGCCGATGTCGATCAGCGGGCCGCCGCCGGACAGGGCTTTATTGGTGAAGACGCCCCAGCCCGGCACGCCGCAGCGGCGCAGCGCGGTGGCGGTAGTGACGTACACCTCGCCCAGCGCGCCGTCGATCACCTGCTGGCGCAGCAGTTGCGCATCCAGCGCGAAACGGTGGTGAAAGTCGTAGGCCAGCACTTTTCCGGCGCGGCGGGCGGCGCTGCACATGGCTTCCGCCTGCTCCGGCGTCATGGCCGGCGGCTTTTCGCACATCACATGGCAACCGGCCGCCAGCGCCATCATCACGTGATCATAATGAAAACGGTTGGGGGAGCAGACGCTGACAATGTCGGGTTTCACCGCGTCGAGCATGGCCTGGGGATCTTCCCAGACCTCTATATGCGCGCCGTACTTTTCTGCCATCGCCTGCGCCTGAGACAGGCGGCTGTCACAGACAGCCACCAGTTTCACAGCGTCATGGGTGCAGTAGTAGGAAGCATGTACTTTATCCGCCACTTGTCCGGCGCCGATAATGGCGACGCGCAGCGGTAAAGTCGTGGTTGCACTCATCACAGAGAACCTCTTAGCAGGTGCGCAAAAAGGCCAGTGACTGACGGTAGGCTTCGCACGGATCTTCTGCCCGCACGCGCCCTTCGTACACCACGTATCCCTGATAGTTATCGGCGCGCAGCTGATCGAACAGGGCGCGGAAGTTCAGCGTGCCGCTGCCCGGCTGATAGCGATGGTTGTCAGCAATATGCACATGTCCCAGCAGATCGCGGTTGTCATGCAGCGCTTTCGCCAGATCGTCTTCTTCGATGTTCATATGGTAGAAATCGCCGATGATCTGCACGTGTTTCAGATCGTTTTCCACGATATAGCGGCGGGCGTCGGCCAGGGTGTTGATCATATGATCCTGGTAGCGGTTAAGCGGCTCCAGGTAAACCGTGGTGCCGGTGCGCGCCGCAACCTTATCCAGATAAATAAGCGAATCGCTGACCGCTTTGCGATCGCCCGCCAGGCTGCGCGGCGAGGTCATCGGCGGCAGACGGAAGGTAAACATGCCCCAGGCCGCCGGGACGATGATCCCCTGCCCGCCCACTTCCGCCAGCGCTTCCAGAATGCGTTCAATCTGTTGCAGGCCATTAAGACGGCGCTCTTCGATAAAGTCGCCGATCCAGCCGTCGTAGCCGCCGCAGGCGGTGGTCACCGGCAGGCCGGTTTCTTTGATGGCCGCTTTTACCGCGTCAACATTATTGATCAGCAGCCTGCCGTCGATTTCAAAGCCATCGAAGCCCATTTCCTTGATAAAACGAAATTTTTCCAGAATGTTTTCCGGGAAGAAGGCCTGGTTCTGTGTTCCGATTTTCATGTTCAGTAATCCTTTACCTTAAAAGGTGACGCCCATTTTGATGCTCTGTTCCGGGTGACGGTCGACGAACTGCATGTAGCTTTCCGCGCTGCTGGCGAAGGTCACTACCGGATCGATCAACTCTTCGCAGTCGAGATAGCCGTTCATCAGCAGTTCCCAGCAGGTCTCTTCGATGCGCTTACGGCTCCAGCGCGGGTAGTCCGGGTTCGGCTCGCTACAGGCGCGGGAGAAGACAATTTTCGCGTTGTTGAAATGCGCTTCGCGGCCGAGGTTGAAGCCTTCCGCAAACGGCTTGGCGAAGGCGACGTAAGAGATGGTGCCGCCGTAGGCCAGCCCGCGCAGCGCCGACTGCAACGCATCGGCGTAGCCGCTGGTTTCGATGATCACGTCCGCACCCTGTTTGCCGGTGAGCTTTTTGATCTCAAGACCCACGTCGGTGCCGATTGGGTTGAGGCAGAAATCCGCCCCGTGACGGCGGGCGATATCACAGCGGTGGGCAATAGGATCGACGCCAATCACCACCGAGGCCCCGGCTTTTTTCGCCAGCTGGACCGCGATCTGGCCGATTGCGCCTAAGCCGACAATCACCACGAAATCCCCGACGCGCACGTTGGCGTCACGCACGCCGCTCATGGCGAACTGCGCCGGATCGTAACAGACGGCGTTTTTCCACGAGCTGCCCTGCGGCATTTTGCGCAGTTTGTAGTTATTTACCGCGTTGATGATGACGGTTTCCGATAACGGACCGTAGCCGCATACCCGATCGCCAATGGCGTAGTCGGTGACCTGCGCGCCGCGTTCGATTACCTCGCCCACCACCATGTTGCCGAGCTGGAACTTGCCAAATTCGATACCGCGCGGCGCGTCTGCCGGACGCGGGGTAAACATCTGCCATTCCGCGTTGAATTCCTCGTCGATAAACGGGCTGGCGGCGCGAAAATCCACCACTTCCGTCCCGTGTTTTGGCGCACCGAACATGACGCGGATTTTGACTTCGTTCTCCGCCACGGCGCGATCTTCATACTCCACCAGCGCCGCAACACGCGGTTCGGTCGCCACTAACTTCTTCATTCCAGTCTCCTGTTAAAATCAGGCCGCCTTAGCCCTTAACGCCACCGGCGGTCAGTCCACTTTTGATAAAACGTTCAGAAAGCGCATACATGATCACCACCGGCAGCGCGGTCACCAGCGAGGCCGCCATCATGCGTCCCCAGATATAGTCCGGCGTGCTGAACAAGGTGTTCAGGCCGACCGGCAGGGTGAAGTTGCTGGCGCTGGAGAGGAAAATCGAGGCGAACAGATAGTCGTTCCAGGCCACCATAAAGCAGTAGACAAAGACCGACACCAGCCCGGATATCGCCAGCGGCACGGTGATGCGAAAGATAATTTGCAGTCGGTTGAGGCCGTCCATCATCGCGGCTTCTTCGATCTCATCAGGGATGGTGTCGAAGTAGCTTTTCAGCATGAACACGGCGGTAGGCAGCGTCTGGGTCACCATGGTGATGATCAGCGCCATTTCGGTGTCGTAGATGCCAAGGGCGGTGATGATCTTGAACAGCGGCACCACCAGCAAAATGCCGGAGAACATGTACACCGTGTAAAAGCTGGCGTTGATGGTCATGCGGCCCTTAAAGCGCAGGCGGGAGAGCGCATAGGCTCCCAGGGTACCGAGAAACACCGCTACCGTGGACGACACCACCGACACCACCATGCTGTTACGGAAGTAATCGACGAACGGGAAAATCAGCGGATTAAAAATGTCGATATAGTGTTCCAGCGTCCACTGCTGCGGCAGCAGCGTCGGCGTGAGGGAAATCGCCTCTTTCGCGCCTTTGAACGAGGTCATCAGCATCACGAAAAACGGAAACAGCGTGATGATGAGAAAGGCAGCCAGCCCGACGTAAAACCCGATGCGGCTGAGGGTACGTTTACTTGTTGCCATTGAGATTCACCCGTTTTCTGGTCAGCAAAATTACCGCGAAAATAATGACGAACAGCACGATAGAAATGGCCGCTGCTTTTCCTAAGTCATTAAATGCGAAAGCCGTTTTGTAGAGATAAACGCCGAGGATATCGACCTTGGTGGTCAGCAGATAAACGTCGGCGAACATGTAGAACATCCAGATGGTGCGCAGCGTCACCACTGTCGCCAGCACCGGCATGATCGCGGGCAGCGTGACGATGCGAAAACGCTGCCAGGCGTTCGCGCCGTCCATTTCGGCGGCTTCGTACAGCGATTTATCGATGGTCTGCAAAATCGCCAGAAAGGAGATAAAGGCATAGGGGAAGTAGCGCCATATGGCGAACAGCACCACCAACACAAAGCTGCTGCCCGGATTATCGAACCACAGCGGCGCCCGATCGTAGAGATGCAGCAGATCGACGCCCAGATAGTTCACAATGCCGTAGCCATTGTTGAACATGTACTTCCAGGCAAAGACCAGCGAAATCGACGGCGTGACGTAGGACAAAATCACCAGCGAACGCGCGGTTTTGCGCAGACGAAACTCGCGGTTAAAGAAAATCGCCACCGCCAGACCGAGCACGGTACTGCCCGCCACCACCAGCACGGTGTACCAGACCGTCATCCACAATGAATGCCAGAAACCCGGATCGCTTAAGATACGGATATAGTTTTCCAGCCCGACAAAAGTCGCGTCGATGCGCGGGTTCAGCGGCAGGCGTAAGAAACTGATTTCAATATTAGATACCATCGGCCAGGCTACGAGGCCCCCCAGCAAAATTAAGCTGGGGGCCAGTAGCAGCATGGCGAAAGGCATATCAGAACGACCTGAAAACAACCTTTTCATAACTGCAATTCACATCCTTTGATTAACGTTGTTTTACAAGTTCTTCCAGCTTCGCCTGCCCTTCTGAAAGGGTCTGGCTGAGATCTTTTTTACCTACCGTGACGTTATGCACCGCGCGGTTAATCGTCCCGGATCCGGTCACATCGCCCATGCGGGTAAAGTTTTTATCGCCGACGGAGCCGAAGACTTTCATATTCGGATACTGGGCGATCAGGTCATACGGCAGCTGACCAAAGGCCTTGATCACCTCGTTGTCTTTCCACAGCGCGGTGTCGGTGACGCCTTTATTGGCCGGGAAAGCCGCGCCGGGCGACATCATTACCCACTCCGCTTCGTTTTCGGCCTTGTGCATAAAGGTGACGAATTTCTCTGCGGCGGCGGTTTCGTCAGCCGACTGGCCGTTACTGATGGTCAGCGAGGTGATGGTGCCGAACACCGCGGCAGATTTTTCAGTGGGCACCATAAAGCCGAGGTTGGCCGGATCACCCTCTTTAAACACTGCGGGCAGGATGTAGGTGGAATAGATCGCCATCGGTGCGGCACCGTTCATAAAGGCGTCTTTAATTTCCATGACGTTGTTGGAGCCAGGCATGGTGGTTTCCGCCAGCTGACGGTACATTCCCAGTGCCTGTTCCATTTCCGGCGTGTTGAACGTGATGCTGCCGCTGGCGTCAAAGACGTTGGCGTCGTTGGAGAGCGCAAACTGGGAGAACGCCTGCTCGGTCATCACGCTTTCTGCCGTCGGCAGCGCGATACCGTATTTTTTCTGCGCCGGATCGCTGAGCTTCTGCGCCGCCTCCAGCAGTTGCTGCCAGTTCTGCGGCTCGCTCAGACCGGCATTTGCCAGCACATCTTTTTTGTACCAGACGCCCTGTAGCCAGGCGCTGATCGGCACGCCGTTCCAGGCCGTTCCGTCTTCGGTACGCACGATTCGCAGCACGCCGTCATAGAAATTCTGCTCGCCCACAGAGGCGATCACTTCGCCGATGGCCTTACGATCCACCAGCTGTTCTTTGTCCATCACTTTGGCGTAGTCGTGGCTGGTTTCGATCACTTCCGGCAGGGCGCCGGTACGCGCCAGGGTAATGATTTTGGTGTTAAAGGCGTCTTCTTCCACCGGCACCTGTTTTACGGTGATGTCCGGGTTTTCTTTCTGGAACCGATCGATCAGGCGGGAAATAACCGCCTGGCGCTCCTGTTCAACGGAGGAGTGCATAAATTCAATGGCGACCGTCTTTTTTTCTTCCTTACAGCCGGAAATAAGGGCGCACGACACCAGTGCTGATAACAGCACGACTTTTGCTTTAAGCATAAGATGTTCCTTTATTGTTTTTTGATCCACATGACCTGCCACGGACGCAGGGTCAATTCCGCATGAGGGACAGGACATCCACTTATTAAATCAAAGCCTGTACTGTGGACTTTTATTTTTTGTTCGACGTTACTGATATTAAATAATGCCTCCAGCGTCTCGCCATTTTTAGCGGTACGGGTAATTTGCATTACCTGCGGCGTGAGACTATTGATAGTGAACGCGCTGTCCGGATGGAAAACACTGCTCTGGCGGCGCAGCACAATTATTCTGGATAAAGCGTGATAAACACGATGCCGCAGGGAGCCGCTGGCCTGTAGCTGACTTTCAATATCGTCCTGATGATATTTCTGGCGATTAATCGCGCGGTTATAGCCCAAACGTTCAACGCCGTCATAATCGTTACGCGATCCCATAATGCTCTGAATATAGATCGCCGGCACGCCAGGGAAACTCAGCAGAATGGCATGGGCAAGCAGGAAACGGGCCAGACGTTCATCATCGGTGCTGTCCCGCGCGCTTAACGCGTCCATATAGGTGACGTTCACCTCGTACGGGCTACGGGTGCCGTCCGGGTTATTTTTCCAGTTAACTAACGCGCCTTCCTGACGCAGCTGCTCCACTAAATGCAGAATTTCTTCTTCCGGCAAAATGCCGCGTAACGGGTTAAGACCAATGCCATCGTGGGAGGCGAGGAAGTTAAACCAGGTGGTGTCGCGACCCGGCAGCGTCAGCCCCTGCGCCCACTGGCACAGCGCGGTGGCGTCCTGACGGTGCACCGCATGCAGCACCAGCGGCGGCAGCGAGAACTGATACACCATGTGCGCTTCATCGCGCCCGTTGCCCAGATAAGAGATATTGTCTTTATGGGGAACGTTGGTTTCAGTGATGATCGCCGTACCCGGCGCGACCTCGTCTGTTATGGCGCGGAACAGTTTGATCAGCTGGTGGGTTTTCTGTAGATGAATGCAGCTGGTGCCCGGCGTTTTCCACATGAAGCCAACCGCATCCAGGCGCACGTAATCCGCCCCCTGCGCCAGATAGTGCAGCAGCACCTCGATCATCGCCAGCAGCACGTCCGGCTCGTTATAGTTAAGGTCAATCTGATCGTCGCTGAAGGTGGTCCACAGGTGGCGCTGCGAACCGTCATGCAGCGTGAAAGGCGTTAATAACGGCAGCGCGCGCGGGCGGGTCACCGCCGATAAATCGGTGGCCGGATCCATGGCGAGAAAGAAATTCTCAAAGCCTGGCTTCTGTTGCAGATAATTGTTGAACCATTCGCTATTTGCCGACATATGATTGCAGACAAAATCGAACATCAGCCGCGCCTGTTTGTTTAATTCGGCAATATCGCTCCACTCCCCTGATTCCGGAGCGACGCGGTGATAATCCATTACCGAAAAACCGTCGTCAGACGACCATGGATAAAATGGTAATAAATGGACATGCGAGAAAACAGATTTAAACCATTTATAATAGAAATCGTTAAATACCGCTAAGGGCTTAGCCTTTTCATGATGAAATTGATCGGCGTAGGTAATTAACACCACATCGCTTTCATCCCATTTCTGTTTACGGTTTTGGGTAATAAGCGGTCGGTATTTCTCAATACAGGCCGTTAATTTTTCATAATGTGTGTCGGTGAAACGCCCGGCATAAACTTCCCGAAGCAGTGTGTTAATGTTTCCGTTCATTTGACTTTCCGTGGTATCGGTCCCATGACGCGGAAAATTACTCCTCCTGAAATGGGGTGTCAACGTAGCGGGGCCGTGATAAAGCGGGTTATGACGAAATTAAATGCATATTTGTGAGCTGTCGCAAATTTAAAGAAAAAGAGATTTTCTTTTATTTCACGGCTTCAGGGAAATATATATTCAGGGGGCGAATAATAAGAAGTGAGTTATTTATAATATAAATATGAAGCACTGCTCCCCATCAGTTCGGGGAGCAGAGTGAGGGGCAAAATCAGTCGATACCTTTGCTGCGCAGGTAATCTTCATAGTTGCCGCTGAAGTCGATCACACGCTCAGGGGTGATTTCAATCACGCGGGTCGCCAGCGAGCTGACGAATTCGCGGTCATGGGAAACGAAGATCAGCGTGCCCTGGTACATTTCCAGCGCCATGTTCAGCGATTCGATAGATTCCATATCCAGGTGGTTGGTGGGTTCATCCATCACCAGGATATTCGGGCGCTGCATCATCAGCTTGCCAAACAGCATACGGCCTTTTTCACCACCGGAGAGGACTTTCACCTGTTTCTTGATGTCGTCCTGGCTGAACAGCAGACGGCCCAAAATACCGCGCACTACCTGCTCGTCGTCGCCCTCCTGTTTCCACTGGCTCATCCAGTCGAAGACGGTCATGCCATTTTCAAACTCATATTCGTGATCCTGGGCGTAGTAGCCAATTTTCACGTTTTCCGACCACTTCACAGTGCCGGTGTCCGGCGTTAAATCGCCGACCAGGGTTTTCAGCAGGGTAGATTTACCCACGCCGTTGGTGCCGAGGATCGCCAGCTTCTCGCCCACTTCCAGCAGCAGATTAACGTTTTTGAACAGCGGGCCGTTATCGAAGCCTTTGCTGAGCTGCTCCACTTCCAGCGCATTACGGAACAGTTTTTTATCCTGCTCAAAGCGGATGAACGGGTTTTGGCGGCTGGAGGCTTTGACTTCGTCCAGCTTGATTTTGTCGATCTGACGGGCGCGGGAGGTCGCCTGACGGGATTTAGAAGCGTTCGCGCTAAAGCGGCTCACGAAGGCCTGCAAATCGGCGATCTGGGCCTTCTTCTTGGCGTTGTCCGCCAGCAGACGCTCACGCGCCTGAGTCGCAGCGGTCATGTATTCGTCGTAGTTGCCTGCATACACGCGCAGCTCGCCGTAATCCAGATCCGCCATGTGCGTACACACCATGTTCAGGAAGTGACGGTCGTGCGAGATGATGATCATGGTGCTGTTACGTTCGTTCAGCACCTGCTCCAGCCAGCGAATGGTATCGATGTCGAGGTTGTTCGTCGGTTCATCGAGCAGCAGTATGTCAGGGTTGGCGAACAGCGCCTGGGCCAGCAGCACACGCAGTTTCCAGCCTGGCGCGACTTCGCTCATCAGGCCGTAGTGCTGTTCCAGCGGAATGCCCACGCCGAGCAGCAGTTCACCGGCGCGGGATTCAGCAGAGTAGCCGTCCATTTCGCCATACTGCACTTCCAGATCGGCCACTTTGTAGCCGTCTTCTTCGCTCATTTCCGGCAGGCTATAGATGCGGTCACGCTCCTGCTTCACTTCCCACAGCTCGGTATGCCCCATGATCACCGTATCGAGCACGCTGTATTCTTCGAAAGCGAACTGATCCTGACGCAGCTTACCGATGCGCTCGTTGGGATCGAGGGAGACGTTGCCCAGCGTCGGCTCTAAATCGCCGCCGAGGATCTTCATAAAGGTGGATTTTCCGCTACCGTTGGCGCCAATCAGGCCGTAACGGTTGCCGCCGCCAAATTTGACGGAAATGTTTTCAAACAGCGGCTTAGTGCCGAACTGCATGGTGACGTTGCTGGTAACTAACACGGCGTTATCCTAAAAATGTGTGACAAACCGTGCATTATGCCACAATTCCGAATTGAAATCGCGCACCGTGATAAGCGGCTACACTGTAGCTTTCAGAAAAAAATGTGATTTCGTACACATCTGAATTCCATGCGCGGGGGAATGCACATATAATGCGCTCCCATCTCCATTAAGACTTTAACTCAACGGCCGGATGGCCAGTGGCAAAGATACCTCGCACAACATGAAAATTAAATTAACAACGATTTTAGCGGCGGCTTTCGCGGTAGTAGGGTTTTGCAAATCTGCCTCTGCAGTAACTTATCCACTGCCAACCGACGGCAGCCGTCTGGTTGGCCAGAACCAGGTCATCACCATTCCGGAAGGGAACCAGCAGCCGCTGGAGTACTTTGCGGCGCAATATCAGATGGGCCTGTCTAACCTGCTGGAAGCGAACCCGGGCGTGGACACTTACCTGCCGAAAGGCGGTAGCGTACTGAATATCCCGCAGCAGCTGATCCTGCCGGACACCGTTCATGAAGGCATTGTGATCAACAGCGCCGAAATGCGCCTCTACTACTACCCGAAAGGCACCAACACGGTGATCGTGCTGCCGATTGGTATCGGTCAGTTAGGCAAAGATACGCCGATCAACTGGACCACTAAAGTTGAGCGTAAAAAAGCCGGCCCGACCTGGACGCCGACTGCCAAAATGCATGCGGAATATATTGCCGCCGGCAACCCGCTGCCCGCAGTAGTTCCGGCTGGCCCGGATAACCCGATGGGTCTGTACGCGCTCTACATTGGCCGTCTGTATGCCATTCACGGCACCAACGCCAACTTTGGTATCGGCCTGCGCGTAAGCCATGGCTGCGTGCGTCTGCGTAACGAAGACATTAAGTTCCTGTTCCAGAACGTGCCGGTCGGCACCCGCGTTCAGTTTATCGATGAGCCGGTGAAAGCCACCACCGAGCCGGATGGCAGCCGTTATGTGGAAGTGCACAATCCGCTGTCCACCACCGAAGCGCAGTTTGAAGGCGGGGAAATCGTGCCGATCACCCTGACCAAGAGCGTGCAGAGCGTGACCAGCCAGGCTGACGTTGACCAGGCTGTTGTTGAGCAGGCAATTGAAAACCGCTCCGGGATGCCGGTTCGTCTGAACTGATCCTGCCCCGGCGGTAAACAAAAAAAGCGATGGGAAACCATCGCTTTTTTTATCCGTGATTGACCATGATAATGCCGCCATGATCGTAGCGATAATGGCAGTGGGCATACTCCAGCGGCGTGCCATCTTCCAGATAAACCACCTGCTCCACTTCCAGCACCGGATCGGTGTCATCGCAGCTCAGGTAACGTTTATCCTCGGCGTTCGGCTTCAGGGCGCGCACCACGCGGTACGAGCCCATAAGTTTCAGCGCCAGGGTGTCCTGCACATAGCGAAACACGGAACTTTGCAGATGGCCGCGGTTAAGGCCGGGCACCAGCGCCACCGGCATCAGCGTAAACTCCAGCGAGACCGGTTCGCCGTCAAGCAGCCGCAGGCGCACGAAGTCATAGACCGGCGCATCGGCGTCGATCAGCAGCGAGGCCTGCTCTTTTTCATCGGCAAAGCGTAAATCGAAGCGGATGATCTCGCTGGTGACGGTGCCGACGTTTTCCCAGGTTTTGGTCGCGCCGAAATAGTCGCTGCCGGGCAGATCCCACTGCGAGAGCTGAAGGAAGTTCTTGCGGATAAAGGTGCCCTGCCCCTGACGGGTATACACCAGCCCTTCGACGATCAGCTGGCGTATCGCCTGCTGGATAGTCATGCGGCTGGTGCTGAACTCCGCCGCCAGAGCGAACTGATCGGGCAGCGGCTCGCTGGCAGAATACTGCCCGCTCATGATGCGCTGCTTAATTTCCCGCGCGATAGAAACGTATTTCGCCGACATTGCCCGTTCCTTTTATTATTCGACTATCCCACTGTTTTTTAAGGCCACTCGCTCGGCTATCTTGAGGAAAGGCAGGTAGAAGAATACACCAAAGACGATGATTATCAACTGAACGACCACCGCCCGCCAGTCCCCCGCCGTCGCCAGCCAGGCGCTTAAAACCGGCGGCGTGGTCCAGGGGATCATCACCACGCAGCGCGACATCAACCCGAGGGTGGTGCAGATCCAGGCAAAGAAAATCCCGATTGCAGGCAGGAGCACAAAGGGGATCATCAGCGGAATGTTAAACACAATCGGCAGCCCGAAAATTACCGGCTCGTTGATGTTAAACAGTCCCGGCGAAATGGACAGGCGCGCCACCTGTTTCGCCGCCTTCTGGCGCGAGAACAGAAAGATGGCGATAAGCAGCGACAGCGTGCTGCCGGTGCCGCCAATCATGCCGAAGGTCGGCACAAAGATATTGTTGATGATATGCGGGATCGGCTGCCCGTTGGCAAAGGCGATCATATTTTCGTTGGTGTTAATCAGCAGGAACGGCTCCAGCACCACGGCGTTAACCACCGACTGATGGATCCCCAGCGTAAAGAGAAAGTTGCCGAAGCTGTAGATAAAGAGCGTACCCGGCAGACTGGTGTTGATCAGACGCAGTGGCTGCTGGATGAGCGTGGTGATCAGGTGGATCAGATCGGTATGCAGCACGTTCGACAGCAGCGCCGCGATGATGGCGAAGGTGGAGAGCGTAAAAATGGTCGGCAGCAGCGCGGAAAAGGATTTGCTCACCGCCGGCGGCACGTTTTCGCCCAGAGAAATATCGAGCTTTTTGATCCCGGCAATGCGGATAAACAGCTCGGTGGACAGCAGGCCGATGATCACCCCGGCGAAAATCCCGGTGGTGCCAATGTTGGCGAACGACAGCAGCTGGCCGACGGTTACCGTCGTCTTGCCGCCCACCGGCACCACGTCGAGCTGGATCGGCATCATAATGATAAAGCTGGATAAGGCGATCACCACTGCCGAGACCGGGTTGTCGAAATTTTTGTTGCGCGCCAGCGACCAGGCGATCATCGGCGCGATCAACAGCGCCGCAATGTTCAGCGTGCCGTTGATAATGACATCGCCCCACACTTTAAAGCGCGTGAGCAGCTCCCCGTCCATCACCCAGGGAAACACCACGTTATTCACCAGCACCGCCAGCCCGGCGAGAATGAAAATGGGCATCACCGCCGCAAAGGCATCGCGCAGCGAGCGCAGATGCACCTGGTTGGCGATACGGGCGGAGAACTCAACAAATCGATCAACAAACGACTGCATATTCGGTTTCATGTTTGCATCAGACATCGCAGATACCTTCCCTTCAATCAGTCACAAAACGGTCCGGCAGGCGGGATCACATCTCGTCGCCGTTACTGTGGATCACACGTTTAAACCAGGCGTAGCTCTTTTTCGGCACCCGTTTCAGATCTTTCAGATCGTGGTTTTCCCGGTTCACATACACCACGCCGTAGCGCTTACGCATGTCCCCCTGCGAGCTGAGAATGTCAATCAGCCCCCAGCCGAGATAGCCAATCACCTGCGCGCCGTCCTCAAAAATGGCGTCTTTCATGGCCTGCAAATGGGCGCGGTGATACTCGATGCGGTACTGGTCGTCGATGGGGTTTACGCCGTCCCAGGATTCGATCACGCCGATGCCGTTTTCAATGGGGAACACCGGCAGCCGCCAGTCGTTGTAATAACGGGTGATAATGGTGCGAAAGCCGAGCGGATCGATCTGCCAGTTCCATTCGGTGGCCTTCAGGAACGGGTTATTTTTATCGCCGTGCAACAGGTAATAGTTCACCGGCGTCCCGTCAGGGATGGCATCGCTGTCCAGCGTTTTACTGGCGTAGTAGCTGAACGCCATATAATCATTTTTCACCCGGGCGATTTCTTCCAGATCCTCGTCGCGGAAAATATCCCCGAAGCCTTCGCGCTCCACCACCGCCATCACCGCCGGGCTGTAGCCCTGACCGGCAAAGACGCGCAGCAGGTTCTGGTTGAGGAATTCGTCATACTGCTGGGCGCAGAAAATATCCTGCGGCTTACAGGTGGCGGGATAGATCAGCTGATGCGCCAGCATGCCGCCCATCAGCTGCCCCGGTTTGGTGTCATGCAGATAGTGTGTGAGGCGGACGTGGGCCATCATCACGTGATGCGAAATCTGGTACAGCTCGCGCAGCGTTTTCTCGCCTTCGAGATAGCCGCCAACCTTAAAGGCTTCCGGCATGTGGTAGATATTCTGCTCGTTAAAGGTCAGCCAGTACTTCACGCGGTCGCCAAAGCAGTCGATCATCTTTTTACCGTAGCGAACGAACGCCTCCATGACGTGACGATCGGTAAACCCGTTGTACGTCTGCGCCAGCGCCAGCGGCATATCGAAGTGATACAGGCAGATCATCGGCTCGATGCCGCGCGCCAGCAGCTCGTTGATAAAACGATCGTAAAAGGCGATGCCCTCGTCATTGAACTCTCCGTCGCCCTGCGGGCAGACGCGGCTCCAGGCGATCTGGAAGCGGTAGCAGTTCATGCCGAGATCCTGCATCAGGTCGAAATCTTCGGCATAGCGATGGTAGGAGTCGGTCGCCACTTTCCAGTCAGAGGCAAATTCGCTGGCTTCGCGAATATCGTAAACCGACGGCCCTTTTCCCCCTTCGTCCCACGCCCCTTCCGTCTGCATACTGGATACCGAGTTACCCCACAAAAAACCCGCCGGTAAGGATTTAGTCATCATCTGATCTCCGCTGGTGATTATGTAAAGTCATTTAGTTTATATGACTAGTCATATAGCGGATGCGGATAAGGCAGGCAAAGAGAGGGTGCTGGTTTTGTGAGCAGCGCCGTAAAGATCGCGTAATGATCTCTTGCATGCGGCAGGTTGCGCTTTTATTGATGGTGGTAGGTTGCGCTCTTATTAATATTGCGGAACAACGGAACACCGGATGGCGAGAGCGCGCAA
>NZ_JBNRLQ010000016.1:0-67400 GCF_055804875.1 Enterobacter sp. K510
AATCCTTCCCCCACCACCATCTCTGTTTCATCCCCTCATAATTAAATCAAACACCGACAATATGCTTTTTGCCCGGTGGCGCTGCGCTTACCGGGCCTACGAATATCCTCCAAAGATTTCCCTGTAGGCCGGATAAGGCGTAGCCGCCATCCGGCGAAACCCAATAAAAAACCCCGCATGAGCGGGGTTTTAAAGGCGCTGAGTGCGTTCTTAGCGACGCGCGCGCACTACCTGATACTTACGCGTTAAATACTCTACCGGCGCGCTCCAGATGTGTACCAGGCGCGAGAACGGGAACAGGACGAACAGCGTCATGCCCAGCACCAGATGCACACGGAAAATAAAGGCCACGCCGTCCAGATGCGCTGACGCGCCGCCGTGGAAGGTCACCACGGATTGCGCCCAGCCCACCAGTTTCATCATTTCACTGCCGTCCATATGCTGCGCCGAGAACGGAATGGTCAGCAGGCCCAGCGCGCACTGCACCATCAGCAGGGAAAGGATCAGAATATCCGCCCCGGTGGTGGTCGCCCGTACGCGCGGGCTGAACAGACGGCGTTTCAGCAGTAGCAGGCCGCCCACCAGCGTCAGCACGCCACAGGCGCCGCCGGCGATCATTGCCATCTTCTGCTTAACGTCAATCGGCAGGAAAGATTCGTACATCCAGTGCGGCGTCAGCATCCCCAGTAAATGCCCGGCAAAAATGCCGAGAATACCGATATGGAACAGGTTAGACGCAAGATTCATGCCCTTGCGATCTAGCATCTGGCTGGAGCCTGCCCGCCAGGTGTACTGACCATAGTCATAACGCAGCCAGCTACCGACCAGGAAGACGGTCCCCGCAATGTACGGGTAGATGTCAAAGAAGAACATATTCAGGAAATGCATTATTGCTGCCCCCCGTTAGAAATATTCAGATACTGCGGAGCGACAGCCCCCGCAAAACGACGCTGATGGGCGCTGATCTCCGACTCGCCACAGCTCTGTTCAGCAAAGAATTTCACCTGCTCTTCTTCCCAGACGGCGTCGAGCGCCTGCGGGGTGTCATCACGGGCTTCACCGGCGATTTTCTCGGCCACTTTGTCGCTGTCAATGGTGGTGTTCGCCAGATTCAGCAGCACGCCGAACAGCGTCGCGTATGGGCTTTCACGCTGTTGCAGACGCGCGCTTAACAGCGCGAGGATCGGGGCGATGTCCTGCAAGCCACCCAGCGCCTCGTCTTTTGGCAGCTGCGCCAGATATTCCAGATACAGCGGCAGATGATCCGGCAGTTCGCGGCTGTCGAGCTGCAGACCGTGGCGCTCATACTGCGCCATCAGATCCACCATCGCCTGGCCCCGGTCGCGTGATTCACCGTGCACATGCTCGAACAGCAACAGCGAGGTCGCGCGGCCACGATCGAAAAGTTCGCTGTAGCGGGACTGGACATCCAGCATGTCCTGCTGCGTCAAATCACGCAGAAACACCGTCAGCGCCTGAGCGTCGCTTTTCTCCAGATTTTCAGAGGAGGCGAAACCATCAAATAATTCCTGCTGATGCTGCCACAGGGCAGCATCCGGGTATTCCAGCAGGCGGGAAATCATCACCAGTTCGATCATGGGTGCGGCTCCGTTTTGCTGGTCACATCGACCGCGTCGATGCGACGGCTGTTGAACAGGTTAAAGGAGCTGTCAGATCCGTGGCAGCCATCGCCAAAGGTGAATCCACAGCCGCTTTTTTCCGGGAAGGCATCGCGCGCCAGTTCACGGTGGCTGGACGGCACCACGAAACGATCTTCGTAGTTGGCGATGGCCAGATAACGGTACATCTCCTGCGCCTGGGCTTCGGTCAGCCCCACCTCTTCCAGCGCACGGGTATCGAGCACGCCGTCCACGGTTTCAGCACGTTTGAAGTGACGCATCGCCAGCATACGTTTCAGCGCCAGCAGTACCGGCTGGGTGTCGCCTGCGGTCAGCAGGTTCGCCAGGTACTGCACCGGAATACGCAGACTGTCGACGTCCGGCAGAATACCGTTGCTGCTCAGCTCGCCCGCATCGGCAGCGGACTGGATCGGTGACAGAGGCGGCACGTACCAGACCATCGGCAGCGTGCGGTATTCCGGATGCAGCGGCAGCGCCAGCTTCCAGTCCATCGCCATTTTGTACACCGGCGAGTTTTGCGCCGCGTCGATCACGCTCTGCGGCACGCCGTCTTTCAGCGCCTGGGCGATCACTGCCGGATCGTTCGGATCGAGGAATACGTCCAGCTGACGCTGATAGAGATCTTTTTCGTTCTCAGTGCTCGCCGCATTTTCAATAGCGTCCGCGTCATACAGCAGCACGCCCAGATAGCGAATGCGGCCAACGCAGGTTTCGGAACACACCGTCGGCATACCGGCTTCAATACGCGGGTAGCAGAAAATGCACTTCTCGGATTTACCGCTCTTCCAGTTGAAGTAGATCTTTTTGTACGGGCAGCCGGTGATGCACATGCGCCAGCCGCGGCATTTATCCTGGTCGATCAGCACAATGCCATCTTCTTCACGCTTATAGATCGCTCCGCTCGGACAGGTTGCCACGCACGCCGGGTTCAGGCAGTGCTCACACAGACGCGGCAGGTACATCATGAAGGTGTTTTCGAACTGGCCGTACATTGCCTTCTGCATGTTCTCGAAGTTCTGATCTTTGGCGCGTTTTTCAAACTCGCCGCCGAGGATCTCTTCCCAGTTCGGACCGTGCTCGATTTTGTTCATGCGCTGGCCGGAAATCAGCGAGCGCGGACGGGCGATCGGCTGATGTTTGCTTTCCGGCGCGTTATGCAGGTGCTGATAATCGTAGTCAAAGGGCTCGTAGTAATCGTCGATGCCCGGCAGATGCGGGTTAGCGAAGATTTTACCCAGCAGCGTCGCACGGTTACCCATGCGCGGCTGGATTTTGCCGTTGATTTTACGGATCCAGCCACCCTTCCATTTTTCCTGGTTTTCCCAGTCATTGGGATAGCCGATGCCGGGTTTGGATTCCACGTTGTTAAACCACGCGTACTCCATGCCTTCACGGCTGGTCCAGACGTTTTTACAGGTGACTGAACAGGTATGGCAGCCGATGCATTTATCAAGATTCAGCACCATGCCGACTTGTGAACGAATTTTCATTTTACGCTCTCCTGTACCTGGTCGTTGCCTTCGCCATCCAGCCAGTTAATATTTTTCATCTTACGTACCACTACGAATTCATCGCGGTTAGAGCCGACCGTGCCGTAATAGTTAAAGCCGTAGGCCAGCTGTGCATAGCCGCCGATCATATGGGTCGGTTTCGGGCTGATACGGGTGACGGAGTTATGAATGCCGCCGCGCTGACCGGTGATTTCCGATCCCGGCAGGTTCACAATACGTTCCTGCGCGTGATACATCATGGTCATGCCGGACGGGACACGCTGGCTCACCACCGCACGCGCCGTCAGCGCGCCATTGCTGTTGAAGACTTCGATCCAGTCGTTATCCTCAATGCCCAGATCTTTGGCGTCACTCTCACTCATCCAGACAATCGGGCCGCCGCGTGACAGGGTCAGCATCAGCAGGTTGTCGCTGTAAGTGGAGTGAATGCCCCATTTCTGGTGCGGCGTCAGGAAGTTCAGCGCTTTCTCCGGATTGCCGTTGGATTTCTTGCCCATCACCGCTTTTACCGAGCGGGTGTCGATCGGCGGACGGTACACCAGCAGGCTTTCGCCGAAGTCACGCATCCACTGATGATCCTGATACAGCTGCTGACGGCCGGACAGCGTACGCCACGGGATCAGCTCATGAACGTTGGTGTAACCCGCGTTATAGGAGACGTGCTCGTCTTCCAGGCCAGACCAGGTCGGGCTGGAGATGATTTTGCGCGGCTGAGCCTGAATATCGCGGAAGCGGATCTTCTCTTCCTCTTTATTGGTCGCCAGATGCGTATGATCACGACCGGTAAACTCACTGAGCGCCGCCCAGGCTTTTACCGCCACATGACCGTTGGTTTCCGGCGCAAGTGTGAGGATCATTTCTGCGGCGTCAATGGCCGTATTCAGCATCGGCTGGCCTTTGGCCGGGCCGTCCGCTTTGGTGTAATTGAGCTTACGCAGCAAATCCATTTCGCTCTGGGTATTCCAGGCGATGCCTTTGCCGCCGTTGCCGATTTTCTCCATCAACGGGCCGATAGAGGTGAAGCGCTCCCAGGTGGCCGGGTAGTCGCGTTCAACCGGAATAATGTGCGGCGCGGTTTTACCCGGGATGAGATCACATTCGCCTTTTTTCCAGTCCTTCACATCCAGCGGCTGCGCCAGTTCGGCGGCAGAGTCGTGCTGGATTGGCAGCGTCACAATATCTGTCTCTTTACCGAGATGGCCGACGCACACTTCAGAGAAGGACTTCGCGATGCCTTTATAGATTTCCCAGTCGCTTTTTGACTCCCACGCCGGATCGACGGCCGCAGACAGCGGATGAATAAAGGGATGCATATCCGAAGTATTCATGTCGTCTTTTTCGTACCAGGTGGCGGTCGGCAGCACGATGTCGGAATAGAGGCAGGTGCTGGACAGACGGAAGTCGAGCGTCACCACCAGATCCAGTTTGCCGTCGAGACCGTTATCCACCCATTCCACTTCTTCCGGCTTCACGCTGCCCTGCTGACCGAGATCCAGCCCCTGAATACCGTGCTCGGTACCCAGCAGGTACTTCAGCATGTACTCATGGCCTTTACCGGAAGAACCCAGCAGGTTGGAGCGCCAGACAAACAGGTTGCGCGGATGGTTTTTGCCGTTTTCCGGCTGTTCTGCCGCGAAACGGATGGTGCCCTCTTTCAGCGCCTTCACGGTGTAATCCACCGGGTTCATCCCGGCTTTTTCCGCTTCGGCAGCGATGCGCAGCGGGTTGGTGCCTAACTGCGGCGCGGACGGCAGCCAGCCCATACGCTCGGCGCGAACGTTAAAGTCGATCAGGTTGCCGCTGTAGCGGGATTTGTCCGCCAGCGGTGAAAGCAGCTCCTGCGCGGTCAGCGACTCATAGCGCCACTGGCTGGAGTGGTTATAGAAGTAGGAGGTGCTGTTCATATGACGCGCCGGACGCTGCCAGTCAAGGGCAAATGCCAGCGGCTGCCAGCCGGTCTGCGGACGTAGTTTTTCCTGGCCGACATAGTGTGCCCAGCCGCCGCCGCTCTGACCGATACAGCCGCAGAAGATCAGCATGTTGATCAGGCCGCGATAGTTCATATCGAGGTGATACCAGTGGTTCAGACCCGCGCCGACGATGATCATGGAACGGCCATGGGTTTTATCGGCGTTATCGGCAAACTCGCGGGCGGTACGGATGATCTGCGCGCGCGGCACGCCGGTGATTTGCTCGGCCCATGCCGGGGTATAAGCTTTGACCTCATCGTAACTGGTGGCGCAGTTGGCATCGTCCAGGCCGCGATCGAGGCCATAGTTCGCCAGCGTCAGATCGTAAACCGTGGTCACCAGCGCGGTGCTGCCGTCGGCCAGTTGCAGACGCTTGACCGGCAGTTTATGGGTCAGCACGTTGTCCAGCGCCACGCTGTTGAAGTGCTCGGTGCCGTCGCCGCCAAAGTACGGGAAGCCAACGTCAGCGATGTCATCGTGATTGCCGAGCAGGCTCAGACGCAGATGCGCCTCGTCACCGGTTGTGCCGTCGCGCTGTTCGAGGTTCCACTTGCCTTTCTCGCCCCAGCGGTAACCGATGGAGCCGTTCGGCGCGATCAGTTCGTCGTTGTCGTTAACGGCAACGGTTTTCCATTCCGGGTTATTTTCCTGGCCGAGGGCATCCACCAGATCGGCGGCGCGCAGCATACGGCCTGCGGCGTAGTAACCTTCACGCTCTTCCAGCATCACCAGCATCGGCATGTCGGTGTAACGGCGCACGTAATCGGTGAAGTACTGGCTTGGGTTATCGAGGTGGAACTCACGCAGCATCACGTGGCCCATCGCCAGCGCCATCGCGGCATCGGTGCCCTGTTTCGGGGCCAGCCACAGGTCGCACAGTTTGGCGATTTCCGCGTAGTCCGGGGTAATGGCGACGGTTTTGGTGCCTTTGTAGCGAACTTCCGTAAAGAAGTGCGCGTCCGGGGTACGGGTCTGCGGAACGTTAGAGCCCCAGGCAATGATATAGCTGGAGTTATACCAGTCGGCGGATTCCGGCACGTCCGTCTGCTCGCCCCAGGTCTGCGGGGATGCAGGCGGCAGGTCGCAGTACCAGTCGTAGAAGCTCAGACAGGTGCCGCCAATCAGCGACAGGTAACGCGCGCCAGAGGCATAAGACACCATCGACATCGCCGGGATCGGCGAGAAGCCCGCGACACGGTCCGGGCCGTAGGTTTTCACGGTATAGACGTTAGAGGCGGCGATCAGCTCGTTCACTTCCTGCCAGGAGGAGCGCACAAAGCCGCCGCGTCCACGCGCCTGTTTAAAGCTTTTGGCTTTCTCCGCGTCTTCGATAATCGACGCCCAGGCATTCACCGGATCGCTGTGACGGGTTTTCGCTTCACGCCACAGTTTCATCAGACGCTTACGCATCAGCGGGTATTTCAGACGGTTTGCGCTGTAGAGATACCAGGAGTAGCTCGCGCCACGCGGGCAGCCGCGCGGTTCGTGGTTCGGCATATCCGGACGGGTACGCGGATAGTCAGTCTGCTGGGTTTCCCAGGTGACCAGGCCGTTTTTAACAAAAATCTTCCAGCTGCAAGAACCGGTACAGTTTACACCGTGCGTGGAGCGCACCACTTTGTCGTGCGACCAGCGGTTACGGTATCCGTCCTCCCAGTCCCGGTTTGATTCATGAATCTGGCCATGCCCATCGGCAAAGGTTTCGCCCTTCTGTTTGAAGTAGCGAAACCGGTCCAGGAATTTACTCATCGGGTTTCTCCTGTAAGGAGCCTGTGCGGCTCTCTGGTAAATCGACATTGCTGCAAGTTGCGGCGAAGGTAACGCGCTGAATGATGGCGGGAATTGATGACGATCAAGGCACATCGGCTTAGTCATGGCGGTCGTTAAACGCCATACCACCAAAGGGGGATAATCTTTATTTCAATAACTTTATGAAATATAAGTTATTTTTAAATTAACCCGTAATTTTACTGCCGATATTCAGCCATGCGGGGTATTAGGGGGTAGATGATTTCACCCTGTGACGCCGCGCAACGTTTTGCCACGGTGCAACGGGTGAAAAACTAAAGTATGTTGTAACTATATTAAGGGTAAAAAAAGCGCGGCGAGGCCGCGCAAGGATAATCAACAGTACTTACTTTTTATTAGAATTACGGCCATACACCGCCCAGGTGATAATTACACAGGCAACATAGAACACGAGGAACACTTTCATGGCATCGGCCGGGGAACCGGTCAGCGCCAGCGAGGTGCCAAAGGCTTTCGGGATAAAGAAGCCGCCGATCGCGCCAATCGCCGAGATAAAGCCCAGCGCGGCTGCGGTGTCGGTTGCCGCTTCGCGCAGCGCCTGGGCATCATCGCCGCCCTGCGCTTTCACGCGCTCAACGGTCATCTTGCGGAAAATCACCGAAATCATCTGGAAGCTGGAACCACTGCCCAGCCCGGCCGTCAGGAACAGCACCATAAACACGCCGAAGAAGGCTTCGAAATGACCGGCGCTGGTCGCCGTCGGCAGCGTCAGGAACAGCAGCGCGCTGAAAATGGCCATAACGATGAAGTTCACCAGCGTGACGCGGGTCCCGCCCAGACGATCCGACAGCGCCCCGCCACAGGAGCGGGCAATGGCGCCAATCAGCGGGCCAAAGAAGGCATAATGCAGCACATTAACATCCGGGAACTGGGTTTTCGCCAGCATCGCAAATCCGGCAGAGAAACCAATAAAGGAGCCGAAAGTTGCCAGATACAGGAAGCCGAGGATCCACAGATGGGCGCGTTTTAATACCGGCAGCTGCGCACGGAGCGAGGCCTTCGAGGTCGCCAGCTCGTTCATGCCGAACCAGGCCGCGAGGGTAAAGACCACCAGGAACGGCACCCAAATCCATGCGGCGTTTTCCAGATACAGACGGGAACCGTCGGCCTGTTCAACGCCCGTGCCGCCAAAAGCCGCGAATATGGACATGGAGATCGCCAGCGGTGCCACCAGCTGCATCACGCTCACGCCCAGGTTGCCCATGCCGCCATTAATGCCCAGCGCACCACCCTGCTTCTCTTTCGGATAGAAGAAGCTGATGTTCGCCATGCTGGAAGCAAAGTTCGCCCCGGCAAAACCGCACAGCAGCGCAATGATGATGAAAGTACTGAACGGCGTGGTCGGATCCTGCACCACAAAACCTAACCATACGCAGGGAATGATCATGATCCCGGTGCTGAACGCCGTCCAGCGGCGGCCACCAAAGATCGGCACCATAAAGGCGTACGGCACACGCAGCAACGCCCCGGATACGGACGGCAGCGCGGTTAACATAAACAGCTGATCGGTCGTAAAGTTAAAACCCACTTTATTCAGGTTTACCGCGACCGCACTAAACAACATCCACACGCAAAACGCCAGCAACAGGCAAGGCACGGAGATCCACAAATTGCGGCTCGCCACACGATGGCCTTTTTGTTGCCAGAAAGCAGGATCTTCCGGACGCCATTCAGTAATGACGGATCCGGTAGCCCTTTCAGGAACGGAAGAGTGACTCATAGACACCTCTGATAATCAATTCAACGCCTGCCACCTTAGGGTTTACAGCGGCGCTTAAGTTGATATAAATCAAAGGAAAAGTTGACGGTCAGCGGCACAAAAATCAACCCTACTCCCTAATGGGCACTTAATAGCGTCAAAAATAGTGTGGTTTTTCACGGCGCTGTAGGTATTCGCCGCATGCATGGATCTTTGTCATCCGGCATGGGCAATAAAGAGGTAACTCTTTTTAGGTATGGGTATACTCCGGGGTATGTCCGACAATACCGCCTCACTCGCACCTGTCCCAGGTCTGGAGCTGCCCTGACGATGTTAAAACGCCTGTTTTCTCCCCTCACGCTGGTTAATCAACTGGCGCTGATCATGCTGCTGTCCACCCTTATCGGCGTGACGGGCATGGCGATTTCCGGCTCGCTGGCGCAGGGTGTCCAGGGCAGCGCCCATGCCATCAATAAAGCCGGTTCACTGCGAATGCAGAGCTACCGCCTGCTGGCGGCCATCCCGTTGACCGCCGACGATCAGCCGCTGCTGGATGAAATGTCGAAGACCGCCTTCAGCCCGGAGCTGGCGCAGGCCGCTGTGCGTGACGACCAACAATCACAGCTGATCGCCCTGCAAAATTTCTGGCGCAGCGATGTCGAGCCGGGCTTAAAACGCGCCCGCGAACCGCAGGAGGTTTCCGCGGAAATCGCCACCTTTGTTAATCGCATTGATATGCTGGTGACCGCTTTTGATCACAGTACCGAACAGCGTATTGAGCGCGTGGTGGTGATGCAGTGGGCTATGGCGGCGGTGATGGGTTGCCTGCTGGTATTCACTATTGTCTGGCTGCGCGCCCGCCTGCTGCGTCCGTGGCAACAGCTGGTGCGCATGGCGCGGGCGGTCAGCCACCGGGATTTCACCCGCCGGGCGAATATCAGCGGACGCAATGAAATGGCGACGCTGGGCATGGCGCTCAATAATATGTCCGCGGAGCTGGCGGAAAGCTACGCCGTGCTGGAGCAGCGGGTGCAGGAAAAAACCGCCGGGCTTGAGCAAAAAAATCAGATCCTCTCCTTCCTGTGGCAGGCCAACCGCCGCCTGCACTCCCAGGTGCCTATGTGCGAGCGTATTTCGCCGGTGCTGAACGGCCTGCAAAGTCTGACGCTGCTGCATGATATCGAACTGCGTATTTACGATATTGAAGATGAGGCTAATCATCAGGAATTTACCTGCCAGTCGGACGCCAGCTGCGACAATATCGGCTGCAATCTCTGCCCACGCAGCCAGGAAGCGTCCCCCGCAGGGGGTATAACCCTCAAGTGGCGGCTGGCGGATGCCCATATGCAATATGGCCTGCTGCTGGCTCAGCTGCCGCCGGGCCGTCATCTCAGCCACGATCAGCAACAACTGGTGGATACGCTGGTGGAACAGCTCACCGCCACCCTGGCGCTGGAGCGTCATCAGGAGCGCCAGCAGCAGATGATGGTGATGGAGGAGCGCGCCACCATTGCGCGGGAACTGCATGACTCCATCGCCCAGTCGCTCTCCTGTATGAAAATACAGGTCAGCTGTCTGCAAATGCAGGGGGATACGCTGCCGGAAAACAGCCGCCAGCTGCTGGGTCAGATCCGCAATGAGCTCAATACCTCCTGGGCGCAACTGCGGGAGTTGCTTACCACCTTCCGCTTACAGCTCACTGAGCCCGGTCTGCGCCCGGCACTGCAGGCCAGCTGTCAGGAATACAGCGCCCATTTTGGCTTCCCGGTCACGCTCGATTACCAGCTGCCGCCCCGCTTTGTGCCCTCGCATCAGGCGATCCATCTGCTGCAAATTGCCCGTGAAGCCCTGAGCAACGCCCTTAAACACGCCGGGGCCACTGAAGTAACCGTGTCGGTGACCCAACAGGCGCAGCGGGTAACGCTGTGCGTGACAGACAACGGGTGCGGCATCCCGGAACATGCCGAGCGCACCAACCATTATGGCCTGATTATCATGCGTGACCGCGCCCAGAGTTTGCGCGGCGACTGTGTGATCCGCCGCCGGGAGGCCGGTGGAACCGAAGTGATAATCACCTTCATACCTGAAAAGCTTCTCTCATCACGACCAGGAGATAACGATGACTAATCCGGAACCCGCCACTATCCTGCTGATTGACGATCATCCGATGCTGCGCACCGGCGTTAAGCAGCTCATCAGCATGGCAAACGACATCACGGTGGCTGGCGAAGCCAGTAACGGCGAACAGGGCATTGAACTGGCCGAGGCGTTAGATCCGGACTTGATTTTGCTGGATCTGAATATGCCGGGCATGAACGGCCTGGAAACCCTCGATAAGCTGCGGGAGAAAACCCTCTCCGGGCGCATCGTGGTATTCAGCGTGTCGAATCATGAAGAAGACGTAGTGACGGCGCTGAAACGCGGCGCGGACGGTTATCTGTTAAAAGATATGGAGCCGGAGGATCTGCTGAAGGCGCTGCAACAGGCTGCCGCAGGAGAAATGGTGCTCAGCGAAGCGCTGACGCCGGTGCTGGCCGCCAGCCTGCGCGCCAACCGCGCCACTTCTGACCGTGACGTCAGTCAGTTAACGCCGCGCGAGCGCGATATTCTCAAACTCATCGCCCAGGGGTTGCCGAACAAAATGATCGCCCGCCGTCTGGACATCACCGAAAGCACCGTCAAAGTGCACGTGAAGCATATGCTGAAGAAAATGAAGCTGAAATCCCGTGTCGAAGCCGCCGTGTGGGTACATCAGGACCGGATTTTCTGATCAGGGCGCGGGCAGCAGCTCCCAGCGCGGATCGCTGACAGGTTCACTGGTCAGCGGTTGCGTCAGCACCAGCGTGATTTCGTTGGATGAAACGCGCTGCCCCTTCTCATCTTCCACCGTCAGCGACAGAGTCCAGCGATTGCTCGCGCCTTCACGGGCATCCCAGGCAGGCATAATAATGCTCCAGCCTTCAGGCTGATGAGCATTGACCGGCGGCGTCAGGCTCAGCGCCTGAGTATCGCCCTCCCAGACAACGTTACGAATGCCATGAACGCTGCGCACCTGCACTTTCAGCTCCACCGTTTCGCCGGGGGAGAGATCCCAGGGCGGCGTGGCAAGAAACACTGACAGGGTTTTACGCTGGCGCTGTTCCACCAACGGCAGATTGTTGCGCGTCGGGCTGTCATAGCGACTGCCGCGTAGCGAGCTGGTTTGCGCCACTTCGCTGGCGGAAAGCTGCTTTTTCAGCGGAACGCCGAAACGATAATTCAGCTTAAGCCCCAGATCGTTCTGGCTGTCGCCGCTCTCCCCCTGCTTATGCTGCGCAGTGAGCGTGACCAGCGGCACCGGGGTATAGTTCAGCCCCACTTTCACCGCCATCGGGTTGTGATAACCGGTGCCGGAGTCAAAGAGATCGACGCTGTCGCCAAAATACTGCTCAAGGCTAAGGCTGGTATTGAGATGCTGATAAAAGGGCATCCGCGCCTGAGCGGTAATATCGTAGCCGCGCGCCATGCGCTGTTGCAGGGTCGCGCCGTCATCATGCCAGCCGGACAGCGGCTCATAGTAGTTGGCCGACAGCCGCAGGTATTCCCCCCAGGCTTCCGCACCGACGCCCGCGCGTTGCAGATGGGTGTCAATCTGGTTGTCGTAAAAGGTGTTGTAGCCCAGCAGCCAGTTGCCTGCCATCCAGCGCTGGCCGATGCCCGCGTTGCTGACCAGCCCATCTTCCTGCTGGGTCAACCCCAGCTGGCTCCAGCTTAAATAGCGGTTATTGTCCTGCCAGGGAATAAACCAGCTGCCGGAACTGCCGGTAAAGCGCCCTTCATCATTGACCTGCACGTTGACGCTGGCGTTGCCCCAGGGTGACAGTAACGACTCCACCTGCTCGTTCACTTCGCCACTCACCGCATCGCGCACCTTATCCAGCGCAAACTGCCGCGCTTGCTGTCCGGCGCTCAACGTACTGTCGCTCTGGCTGGCTTCACCGAAGGCCTTCGCCATCTCTGCCAGATGCTTTTCGCCGTTGTTGGTGGGCGGCGCCATGCCCAGATCGGGCAGGCCGTCTGCATCATTATCAAAGGGATTTTGCGCCTGCTGGTTCCAGCCGGGCGTAGCCGCGTGGCTGCCGCCTGTCAGCAGCAGAAATAACAGGAAAGGATGAAATGGTCTTAACGCTTTACGCATCAATATCTTCAGCGACGTCTCACCTGCCGGGTAGTTGAGCGGTTATAAAAGTCAATGCTAACGTTTTTTACCCGTGGTTTCAGCTTTCTGACAAATTCCAGGAAAATCCTTAATCGCTCCCGCTTCGTCAGGACTACAGTTATAGAACCGCTTATGCACGAGATCTGGTCATGAATAAAACGCTGAAATGGGCTTTATGGAGTTCGTTGATGTTTTATGGTGCCGCCGCCAGCGCCAGCGAACTCTTTATGCTGCAATCCCCCGCCTTTGGGGATAACGCCTTACTGGAAAAACGCTTCGCCGGTAAGGCTGACAATAATCCTAACTGCACCGGCGATAACGAATCACCGGCGCTGATCTGGAGTAACCCGCCGGCCAATACCAAAAGCTTTGCGCTGATCGTCCACGATCCGGAAGGCGCGAAGGGTTTAGGCGTCACGCATCTGGTGGCCTATAACATTTCGCCGTCCGCTACCGGCCTTGCGGCCAACGATCTGCGGGACGGCAAAAACTTTACCGGCGGAAAAAATACCCCCGGCACCGATAAATGGCATGGGCCCTGCCCGCCGCCGGGCACAGGCGCGCACCACTATACCTTTACGCTGATCGCCACCGAACAGGCACCCGATCTGCCTGCCGGGTTAACCCGTGAGGAGCTGCTGGAAAAACTGAAAGGTAAAGCGCTGGGCGCCGCCGGGTTAATCGGCCGCTTCGGGCAGTAACGCGCTCGCCAGCAGAGCGTTAAGTTCAGGAATACAGGATCCGCAATTGGTGCCGCAGCGCAACGTCCTGCCGAGCGCGGCGACGGAATGGCAGCCGTTGCGGATCACCTCCTGAATGGTATTTTCCCCCACGCCGTAACAACTGCACACGGTGCGGCCCGGCGCTGTCTGCGCGTCCGCCGCCTGACCGCTTAACAGCGCATGTCGTTCATATGCGGTCGCGGGGGCACGGGCAAAGGCTGCTTCCACCCGCGCGCTGTCTGTTTCCGGCAGATGACGATCGCTCCAGAAGGCAAGCATTAACTCCCCGTTGTGCCAGGCAAGCAGATGCCACGTGGTTCCGCCCCGCGCCTGTTGTAATTGCCAGCCCTGCGCCTCGCAAAATGCCATCAGCCACGGCTGCGCCGGTTTATCGCCTGCCAGCGTATAGTGCGTCACCGACGCGGCCTTACGCAGCCAGTGCACCGACGGCGGAAGAGTGACATTGTCACGACTGAACAGCTCCCCCTGCCAGGCGGGTTGCCAGACACTGATACGCACAGCGGTCTGTTTGCTTTCCGGTTGCCCCGACTGCGGACAGCATACCGGCGCGACCAGCGTATTGACCTTGCCCTGGCGGGCGAACACCGCGTTCCAGTGCATGGGGACAAATAAGGATCCGGGCCGCTGCGCCTCGCTGACGAAAGCCCGCGCCACCATCAGGCCGCGCGGGGAGCTGATACGCAGCAGATCGCCGCTTTGAACGCCATGCAGTGCCGCGTCTGAAGGCGCGATCTCCACCCGCGGTTCGGCGATGTGCTGCATCAGCCGCGCCACCGTGCCGGTGCGGGTCATGGTGTGCCACTGATCGCGAATGCGACCGCTGTTGAGGATGAAAGGATAGCACGCGTCGGGCCGGGCGCGGGTGCGTTCCGGCAATACCGGCAACATACGCAACCGCCCGCTGTCGCGCCAGCCCCGGGTCAGATCGAGGGGTTTTCCCACCGGCCACTGCACCGGCGTCATCTCATCCCATTGTTCACGGGTGAGGTTAGCCAGCCGACTGATATCAAACGCCCGCCTGCCGTTGTTTTCATAGCCGGAGAGCGCGGCATGCTCGCTGAACACCTCATGGACGTGCTGCCAGGCAAAAGCCTCGCCGTAGCCCAGTTGCCGGGCAATTTGCGCGACGATCCACCAGTCGGGGCGCGCCTCGCCGGGCGACGGCAAAAACGCCCGCTGACGCGAAATGCGCCGCTCGGAGTTGGTCACGGTGCCGTTTTTTTCACCCCACGCCTGCGCCGGAAACCGGATATGCGCAAAGCGGCTGGTGTCGGTATCCGCCGCCACCTCCGAGACGATGACCAGCGGGCATGTCGCCAGCGCCTGGCAGACCGCGAGACTGTCCGGCAGCGATACCGCCGGATTAGTACCCATGATCCATACCGCTTTCACCTCGCCACGTCCGATGGCCTCAAACAGCTCTACCGCCATCAGCCCCGGCGTCTGCGCCAGCCGCTCCGTACCCCAGAAGCGCGCCACGCGGGCCAGATCCTCAGGTTCAAAATTCATGTGCGCCGCCAGTTGCGTCGCCAGCCCGCCCACCTCGCGCCCGCCCATGGCATTTGGCTGACCGGTCAGCGAAAACGGCCCGCAGCCGGGGCGGTGTATTTTACCGCTCGCCAGATGCACGTTAATGATGGCGTTGCATTTGTCGCTGCCGCTGGCGGACTGGTTAATCCCCATGGTGTAAAGCGTGATGGCGCGCGGCGCGGAGATAAACCAGTCAAAAAAGGTATTGACCTCCATAAGTGGCAGCTCGCAAAACTGCGCCACCCGTTCCGGCGGCCAGTCAGCGGCCGCGGCAGCTGCCTGTTCCCCCTCATCAAACGCCCCTGCCTCGCCGCCGCGCTGCATAATGGCGTGCAGCAGGCCGACAAACAGCCCGCCATCGCTGCCGGGCGCCAGCGCCAGGTGCAGATCGGCGATGTCGCAGGTGGCAGTGCGGCGCGGATCGATGACCACAATTTTCATCTGCGGGCGTTCACGTTTCGCCTGCGCCAGCCGCTGATAAAGCACCGGGTGCGCCCAGGCGGCGTTGGATCCCACCAGCACCACCAGATCGCTCTGCTCCACATCCTGATAGCTGCACGGCACCACATCCGCGCCGAACGCCCGCTTATAGCCGGTCACCGCCGAGGACATGCACAGGCGTGAGTTAGTGTCGATATTTGCCGCGCCGATAAAGCCCTTCATCAGTTTGTTGGCGGCGTAATAATCCTCGGTCAGCAGCTGGCCGGAGGCGTAAAACGCCACCGCCTGCGGGCCGAATTCATCAATAATGCTGCGCAGGCGCTCGCCTGTTGTGGCCAGCGCCTGCTCCCAGTCGCAGCGCTCGCCGTCAACCTGCGGGTGCAGCAGCCGTCCGGCAAGGCCGGTGGTTTCCCCCAGCGCCGCGCCTTTAACACACAGCCGCCCGACGTTTGCCGGATGGTTTTCATCGCCGCGCACGCTGACCTCGCCCTGATCCACGCGGGCAATGACGCCGCAGCCGACGCCGCAGTACGGGCAGGTTGTCCGGGTTTCCGTCATGATGCCTCCGCGCGCAGCAGCAGGGCCTGATTGCCCACCCACACTTTGCCGTTTTCAATTTTTACCGGCCAGGCGCGAACCAGCGGCTCGCCGTTGTCCGGCGCACGCCCGTCCCGCAGACGAATGCGCTGTTTGTAGAGCGGCGAAATGACAATCGGCTCGCCCGCCGCGTCACCGATCAGACCGCGTGACAGGACGTTCGCCTCGCTGCCCGGCTCCAGATCGTCCAGCGCATACACCGAGTGCCCGCAGCGGAACAGCGCGATCTGCCGCTCGCCGATACGCGCGCCGATCCCTGCCTGCTCCGGGATCTCCTCGACGCCGCAAATCGCCTGCCAGGGTTTGCCGCTGGAGGGCGCATCGCCATTAATGGAGGTTTTAAACTGCGCCAGCTGCTGCGGATCGTTAAGCGTGGTCTGCCACTCGCACTGGTAGGTTTCGACGATACGCGCCATCTCCTGCTCCAGCTCTGCCCCCAGCCCCAGCGAATCCTCCAGGATCACCTCGCGCAGATAGTCGATGCCGCCTTCCAGGTTATCCATCCACACGCTGGTGCGCTGTAAACGGTCGGCGGTGCGGATATAGAACATCAGCAGACGATCGACGGTGCGGATCAGCGCCGCTTCATCCATATCGCTGGCAAAGAGATCCGCGTGGCGCGGCTTCATGCCGCCGTTACCGCACACGTACAGGTTCCAGCCGTTTTCGGTGGCGATAACGCCGATGTCTTTACTCTGCGCTTCGGCGCATTCCCGGGTACAGCCCGACACCGCCATTTTGATTTTGTGCGGCGCGCGCAGGCCTTTGTAGCGATGCTCCACGGTCACCGCCAGCCCGGTGGAATCCTGTACGCCGTAACGGCACCAGGTGGAGCCGACGCAGGATTTCACCGTACGCAGGGATTTGCCGTAGGCGTGCCCGGTTTCAAAACCGGCGTCCGCCAGTTCCCGCCAGATGTCAGGCAGTTGATCGAGCTGCGCGCCAAACAGATCGATACGCTGCCCGCCGGTGACTTTGCTGTACAGCTGGTATTTTTTGGCGATCTGCCCGACGGCAATCAGCCCGTCGGCAGTGACCTCCCCGGCGGGCATGCGCGGCACCACGGAATAGGTGCCGTCTTTCTGGATATTGGCAAAGAAGCGGTCGTTAGTGTCCTGCAACGGCAGATGGACAGGTTTGCGCAGATAATCGTTCCAACAGGACGCCAGCACCGAGCCGACCAGCGGTTTGCAGATCTCGCAGCCCTGCCCCTGACCGTAGCGGGAAATCAGCTGATCAAAGGTGTGGATATGATTGACGCGCACCAGGTGGTAGATCTCCTGCCGGGAGTAAGCAAAGTGTTCGCAGATGTCTTTTTTAACCTCCACGCCCTGGGCGGCGAGCTGAAATTCCATTACCTGTTTCACCAGCGCGCTACAGCCGCCGCAGCCGGTCGCCGCTCTGGTGCAGCTTTTGATTGCCCCCATATCAGACGCCCCGGCGCTGACCGCCTGGCAGATGTCTGCCTTGCTGACGTTATGGCAGGAGCAGATCTGCGCGCTCTCCGGCAGCGCTGCCACGCCGAGGCCTTTCGCCGGGCTGCCTGCCAGCTGCGGTAAAATCAGGCTTTCCGGCTGCGCGGGCAGCGGCAGATCGTTAAGCATCATCTGTAACAGCGTGGCGTAGTCGCTGGCATCGCCCACCAGCACGCCGCCGAGCAATTTTTTGCTGTCCTGGCTGATGACGATCTTTTTGTAGGTCTGGTGCGGGCCGTCGGTCCACTGGTAGCTGAGGCACTCCGGCGTGCGCCCCTGCGCATCGCCAAAGGAGGCCACGTCCACCCCCAGCAGCTTGAGTTTGGTGCTCATGTCCGCGCCGCTGAAGACGGCGTTTTCGCCTGCCAGCTGAGCGGCGGCCACCCGCGCCATCTGATAGCCCGGAGCAACCAGACCGTAAATTTTGCCCTCCCACAGGGCGCATTCGCCGATGGCGAAAATGTCGTCATCGCTGGTGCGGCAGGCGTCGTCGATGCAAATGCCGCCGCGCTCGCCGATGGCGAGGTCGCAGCCCCGCGCCAGCGCATCCTGCGGACGGATGCCTGCGGAGAACACCACCATATCGGTGTCCAGCGTCCCGCCGTCGGCGAACTGTAACGCCATGCCGCTGTCGGTTTCGACAATGGCGGTGGTGGATTTACTGGTGTGCACGCCGACGCCCAGCGCAGTGATTTTCCTGCGCAGCATCTCCGCGCCCGGAGCGTCCAGCTGCACCGCCATCAGGCTGGGGGCGAACTCCACGACATGGGTTTCCAGGCCAAGCTGTTTTAAGGCATTCGCCGCTTCCAGCCCCAGCAGACCACCGCCGATCACCACGCCGCGTGTGGCGGTGGCGGCGCTTTCACGGATGCGGTCCAGATCGTCAAGGGTGCGATAGACAAAGCAGCCCGGCAGATCGCGCCCCGGCACTGGCGGTACAAAAGGATACGAGCCGGTGGCCAGCACCAGCTTGTCGAAATGGGTTTCATGCCCGGCGGTATCGCGCACCACACGCAGATCGCGGTCGATTTCCGCCACCCGGCAGGACAAACGTAACTCAATGCCGTAGCGGGTGAAGAAATCGTCCTCCACCAGCGACAGGGATCCCGCGCTGCGCCCGGAAAAGTATTCTGACAGATGCACACGATCGTAAGCGGCGTAACGTTCCTCACACAGCACCACGATCTGATACGCCAGATGCAGATCGCGGCTGACGCACTGTTCTAAAAAATGGTGGCCGACCATGCCGTGTCCTGCCACTACCAGCGTTGGTTTTGTCATTGTCTTATGTCCTTCAGCCTGCGGCCGGGTTGTGAAACGGTCAAAGAGCCAGTCAGCGCTGGCGGGTTGCGGGATGGCGAGCAGTTCGGTAAGGGTGGCCGCGCTCCGGCAGTCGCCCATCAGCAGCACGCCTGCGAGCCTGCCGTCGCGGATCAGCAGACGGCGGTAATGCCCGGACAGCGGATCGAAGCTGTGCCAGGTTTGATCTCCGGCGTCGGCATTTACCAGACCGGCGCTGAACAGATCGATGCCGGTGACTTTTAAACGCGTGCCGCTGTCGTGCCAGTGAAAATCCTCGCCGGGCTGGCCGCACAGACGGGCCGCCAGCACGTCGGCCTGTTGCAGACAGGGGGCCACCAGTCCCCAGGTCTGGCCGTCGATTTCGCAACATTCGCCGAGGGCGCTGATACCGCTCATAGTGGTGCGCAGCTGACGATCCACCACAATACCGCGCCGGCACGGGATGCCGCTGGCCTGCGCCAGCGACGCGTTGGGTTTCACGCCGGTGGCGATGACCACGCGCGACGCCGGAACGGTGCGCCCGTCGGTCAGCGTGACGGCATCCTGCCCGATGTCCGTGATACCGCTGTTCAGTTCGCAGGTAATACCGCGCGCCCGCAGGTGTGCCGCCAGCAGATCCCCCGCCCGGAGATCCAGCTGCTGCTCCATCAGGCGATCGGCGCGGTGCACCAGCGTGACACTGTCACCACGACGGGCAAAGGCCGCCGCCGCTTCCACCCCCAGCACGCCGCCACCGAGCACCACCACTGGCCCGCTCATTGCCAGCATGGCGTTGACGTCCGCCAGCGTGCGGAAGGCGAAAACGTGCGGCTGATGGTGTCCGGGAATAGGCGGGATAAAGGGCTGCGAACCGGTGGCGAACACCAGTTCGTCCCAGTGAAGCTGACGCCGGTCGGTGTGCAGGGTGTGCGCCGCGTGATCCACCGCCAGCACCCGCTCGCCGGACAGCACGCTGATGCGATTAGCGGCGTACCAGTCCGCGGGCAGCAGCCGGGTATCGGCAAAGGGCTTTTCCCCGCTGAGCACCGGTGAAAGCTGGATGCGGTTATAGGCCGCGCAGGGCTCGTCGCCGATAAGGGTGATGGCAAAGCGCGCCGCATCGCGGCTGATAAGCGCCTGCGCCAGCCGGGTCGCCGCCATGCCGTTGCCGATAATGATCAGTTGCCGCATCATCGCTGCCCCTTACGCCGCTTTCGGCTGTTTTTCGTAGAGGAAATGCAGGATTTGCTGACGCAGATGGTGGTAGCGGCTGTCTTCCGCCAGCGCCACGCGGTGTCGCGGACGCGGCAGGTTTACCGCCAGCACTTCCCCCACCGTCGCCGCCGGGCCGTTGGTCATCATCATTACGCGATCCGAGAGCAGCACCGCTTCATCCACATCGTGAGTGATCAGCACGATGGTGGTGTTCAGCGACTGCTGGATCTGCATCACCGTGTCCTGCAAATGGGCGCGGGTCAGCGCATCCAGCGCGCCGAAGGGTTCATCCATCAGCAGCACTTTTGGCTTTATCGCCAGCGCACGGGCAATGCCGACGCGCTGCTTCATGCCGCCGGACACCTCATCCGGGCGCTTGTGCAGCGCATGGCCCATCTGTACGCGCTCAAGATTGTGCTCGATCCACTCGCGGCGCTCGGCTTTGCTCATGGTGCGGCGAAATACCTGATCCACCGCCAGCGCCACGTTGTCAAAGCAGGTCAGCCACGGCAGCAGCGAGTGGTTCTGGAACACTACCGCGCGCTCCGGGCCAGGCCCGGCGATTTCGCGGTTATCGCAGATCAGCCCGCCCTCTGTGGGCAGCGTAATACCGGCGATCAAATTGAGCAGCGTCGATTTGCCGCAGCCGGAGTGACCAATCAGACTGACGGTCTCCCCTTCGTGAATATCAAAAGAGACGTTTTGCAGCGCGAGGAATTCACCGCTGGCGGTGGCGAAACGCTGGCTGACGGCCTGCACCTGAATAATGGGTTTCATACGCGACTCCTTATTTATCCTGCCAGCTGAAACGGCGGGCGATGAGCATCAGGCCCTGCTCCAGCAGCAGGCCGACGACGCCGATGATGACGATGGCGATGAGAATGTTTTCCACGTTGAGGTTGTTCCACTCGTTCCAGATCCAGAAGCCGATACCTGCGCCGCCGGTGAGCATTTCAGCGGCGACAATCACCAGCCAGGCGATGCCAATGGACAGCCGCACGCCGGTGAGCACCGCAGGCAGCACCGCCGGGAACAGAATGCGGCGCAGCACCGTCCATTCAGAAAGCTGTAACACGCGGGCGACGTTGAGGTAGTCCGCAGGAATGCGCTTCACCCCTTCGGCGGTGTTGATCACCATCGGCCAGATGGAGCAGATAAAAATGGTCCAGCTGGAGGCGGGTTCGGCTTTCTGAAACAGCAGCAGGCCAATCGGCAGCCAGGCCAGCGGGCTGACCGGACGCAGCAGCGCGATCAGCGGTGTGAACATGCGCGAGAAAAAGACAAAGCGGCCAATCAAAAAGCCGAGCGGGATCCCCACCAGCGCCGCCAGCCCGAAACCTATCGCCACCCGCTGCAGGGAGGCCAGCACGTTCCAGCCGATGCCCATGTCGTTAGGCCCGTCGTTGTAGAAGGGATCGGCAAACAATGTCAGGGCGGAATCCAGGGTGGAGAGCGGCGTCGGGAAGCCTTTGCTGTTAATGGCGGCCAGCTGCCAGGCGACCACCAGCAGTCCCAGACCGAGCAGCGCGGGGATAATACGCTGCGCAACATCGCGCAGATGGCGATTCAGGCGCGGCGTACGGCGACGCACCTGGACCGGCGGCAGGACGATCACTTCGCCCTGGGTGGTTTCCGGCTTAACGGTGATTTTTTTCTGTGCAAGTGTCATGTCATGCCCCTTTACGTTGAATGGCAAAACGGCTGGCATACCCTTCCGGATCGGTGCCGTTCCAGACGGTGCCGTCAATAAGCGTGCTGGCGCGCAGTGGTGAAGAAGGCAGCGAAATCCCCCCGACCTGGGCGGCGGCATCGCTGAAGATGTCGGTGCGGTTGATGCGAGCCGCGATGGCGGCATAGTCCGGTGCGGTTTTAAGCAGTCCCCAGCGTCTGAACTGGGTCAGGAACCACATGCCGTCGGAGTGCCACGGATAGTTAACCTGTCCCTCATTGAAGAAACGGATGGCGTGGGCGTCCTGCCAGCGGCGGCCTGCGCCGTTGTCGTACTCCCCCAGCAGACGGCCGGTAAGAAACTGTTCTTTGGTATTAAGCCAGGCGCGACGGGCAAGAATGCGCGCGGTTTCGCGTTTGTTTTCCGCCGAGGCGTCGATCCAGCGGGCGGCTTCCAGCACCGCCGCCACCAGCGCCCGCGCGGTGTGCGGATTCTGCTCCACCCAGGCGCGGCGGGTGCCGAGGATTTTTTCCGGGTGATCGGGCCAGATCTCCTGCGAGGTGGCGGCGGTAAAACCGATACGATCGTTAATGGCGCGGGTATTCCACGGCTCGCCGACGCAAAACCCGACCATGTTGCCGATGCGCATGTTCATCACCATCTGCGGCGGCGGCACCACCACGGTGCGGATATCGTCAAAGGGGTTGATCCCGGCGTTAGCCAGCCAGTAGTAGAGCCACATGGCATGGGTGCCGGTCGGAAAGGTGTGCGCGAAGGTATAGCTGCCCGGCGCGCTCTGGCCGATCAGGGATTTCAGTCCGGCGGCATCACGAATGCCTTTCTCCTGCAACTCCGCCGACAGGGTAATCGCCTGGCCGTTCTGGTTCAGCGTCATCAGGTTCGCCATCGCCTGGGGTTTGGGGCCGATGCCCATCTCCAGCCCGTAAAGCAGCCCGTACAGCACGTGCGCCGCATCCAGCTCGCCGGAAGTAAGTTTGTCGCGCACCGCCGCCCAACTGGCTTCTTTGGTTGGTACAAGGGTGATGCCATATTTTTTATCGAAGCCTTTAAGGGCGGCGATCACCAGCGGCGCGCAGTCGGTAAGCGGGATAAAACCGACGCGCACGGTCTGCTGCTCCGGCTTGTCAGAGCCTGCCGCATAAGCCGCCTGCAGCACGCCCGGTAACAACAGGCTGCCGCCCATAACGGCGGTGGCCTGTAACAGGCGTCGGCGGGAAAGAGAAAAGGTTGAATCAGCCATCACCACTCCTGAAGCAAAAAAAAAAGCGCCCGGCAGTGCTTTCGCACCGCAGGACGCCTTTATCCTCAAAACCTGCCTGCCGCCATTGGCGGGCCGGTTCAGTATGTTGTGATAGTAGTAATGCAAAGGGGATGCCAGGTTTCAACCCCTCACCCCGGCCGTCTCCGCAGATCGTAGGCCCGGCAAGCCTGCGCCGCCGGGCGGGACGGACGGCACGATGTCTGTTGCCGGGTGGCGCTGCGCTTACCCGGCCTACACTGAATCCCGCGCACCGGGCATGTGCATCTTTTGCCCGTAAACCGTGCAACTACTCCTTTTGGATTACTGCCAGAGATTTTTCACCGTTAACAGCGCCCGGGCGATCTCCACCATGCGCTGGTTTTTGTCCATCGCCATTTTGCGCAGGCACTGCCATGCCTGCTCTTCGGTCATATTCTGGTGTGTCATCAGCACGTGCTTGGCGCTGTCGATCACCTTGCGCTCGTCGAGGGAGGCTTTCAGCGACGCCAGCTGCGTAGTGAGCTGATCCAGTTCGCGCGCCTGCTGGCGCACCAGCGGCAACAGCTGATGATCAGAGCACAGCGACAGCCCCTCCCCGGCGGGTTCAAGAAAGGCGGCGCTTAGCGGCGGGGCCTGATCCTCTTCCGCCAGTAAGGTCGCCACGGTATGCATCAGGGCGTCGATCAGTGATTCTTCCAGCGCGCGTAGCTGTTCCAGCCGCTGCGTGTGCAGCACAAACCAGCGCAGCGCGTTTTCCCCCTGATCCTGCGGCGGCTGACGGGTACAGGCCAGACGACGCAGCTGTTCGATCTCCAGCGTCGCCCCGCAGCGGGCGTGAAAAATGTCGCTCAGTTCGCCGGTGGTGAGCGAAAGGAAAGTATCAAAACAGGGCTGCTGACCGTCGATGCGATCCACCAGCCGCTGGCGCAGGGCGTCGCTGAAATGACCGAGGGTAAAACCAAGCGCCCCTAGCGCCCGCTCCTGCCCCGCCAGCTCTTTACCCTGCATCAGGCTGTAGAGCGCCACCAGCGGCTGCACAATGCGCGGATCGTCGAGGGTGTCGTTCAGCTGCGGCACAATACTTAACAGATGACGGATGGTGGCGCTGAACTGCTCCATGGCTTCCGCTGCTTCTGTTCGTTGTTCGTGCACGCGCTGACGTAATTCAGGCAGCTGTTCCAGCCCCCAGAGCGCGGCGGCGATACGCTGGCACAGGGCGCTGCTGTTCAGCTGCTGCTCAAAACGCAGCAGCGGCAGCAGCGCCTGCCGTTGTTCATCCACCAGCGCGCGGCTGGCGCGGCACTCGGCTTCATATAATCGCCCCTGCGAACAGAGCCAGATGTTGGAAGCGCCGCGTTCGCACTGTAGCATATGCACCAGATGGCAGATCCTGCTTGCCAGCTCACCCGACTGCGCCAGCTGGCGGAGTTGTTGTTTCTGGATCTGGCGCGCGTAACGAAACCAGTCGATGGCGCTGTTCGCGCGGTCAGCATTTATGGTCATGCTTATTCTCCCGGTCAATGTGTCCGCTGAATAAAGCAATAATCATGCCTTGTCGAAGGAGTGAAAATGCAAAAGATAGTGATCGTCGCCAGCGGCGCGGCGTACGGCAGTGAATCCCTGTTTAACAGTCTGCGTCTGGCTATCGCCCTGCGTGAGCAGGATCCTGCCCCCGAACTGCGGCTGTTTTTAATGTCCGATGCCGTCACCGCCGGGCTGCGCGGCCAGCGTCCTGCCGAAGGCTATAACATTCAGCAGATGCTGGAGATCCTCACCGCGCAAAACGTGCCGGTGAAGCTGTGCAAAACCTGCACCGATGGACGCGGCATCAGCGCGTTGCCGCTGGTAGAGGGTGTGGAAATCGGCACCCTGGTGGAGCTGGCGCAGTGGACGCTGGCGGCAGACAAAGTGCTGACTTTTTAATAATCACGCTGCTTTAATATATATTTCTTATAGATGTCATACGGGCATCAAGTTTGCCTGCTGCGTTGCCGATAGCTTTTTTATAACAACACAGCAGGTACAACATCATGATCAGGTCCATTCGCGCGCGCATTATTGTGGCGACAGCAGGCTGTCTGGCTATCGCTTTGCTTCTTAACACTATTATTAATTATCAGGTGGCCCGTCAGGACAACCAGCAGACCCGGCAGGATATTTTAACCAGCACGAGTAACAGCCACAGTCTGGCAATCGCCGACTGGGTGAACAGCAAGATGACGATGATCGCCTCGTTACAGAGCGTGGCGGTGCAGGACGATCCGGTGCCGGTCTTCAAACAGATCGCTCAGGCGGGCGGTTTTACTAACGTTTATGTCGGCAATGCGGCGAAAACCGCCAAATTCTCCGATCCCACCGGCGTGCCCGCAGATTACGATCCCACTATCCGCCCCTGGTATCAGCAGGTGCTGAAAGCCGATGCGCCAGTGGTCACCGCGCCCTATGTGGACGCGGGCACCGGTAAGTTGGTGGTGACCTTTGCGGTGCCGGTGAAAGTGAACGGTACGCTGACGGCGGTGGTGGCCGGTGATGTGACCATGGACAGCGTGGTGGCGAACGTACAGGGTATTCAGCCCACGCCGCAAAGCAGCGGCCTGCTGCTGGACAGCGACGGCACGGTGATCGCCGCCAGCGACCCCGCGCTGACCTTAAAACCCTTCAGCGACGCCATCCAGGGCGTGGAATTCAGCGCCCTTAAAGCGGGTCACGCTGAAGACGGCACGCTGGCCGGTGCCGACAAAACCCTGCTCGCCTCGCCGGTGAAAGGCACACAGTGGCTGCTGGTGGTGGCGCTGGATGACAATGATGCCACCAGCGGACTGAGCGCCCAGCTTAAAGCTTCGGCGCTGTCGCTTGTCGTGCTGGTGCTTACTGGCGGCGCGGTGATGCACTGGCTGGTGGCGACCCTGCTTAAACGCCTGGTCACCATCCGCGATGCGATGCACGCCATCAGCAACGGCACCGACGATCTGTCCCAGCGTCTGCCGGAAAACGGCAACGATGAGGTGGCGGAGATCGCCCGTGCCTTTAACGCCTTCAGCGATAAGCTGGCGGTAGTGATGGTCAAACTGCGGGATTCCAGTACCTCGGTAAAATTTGCCGCTCAGGAGATTGCCGCCGGTAACCAGGATCTCTCCGGACGTACCGAACAGGCCGCTTCAAGTCTGCGCGGCACCGCCAGCGCCATCGAGCAGATCACCGCCTCGGTGGGCCAGTCTACCGATTCCGCCGCCCAGGCCAATGGCCAGGCGCAGGCCGCCTCTGAAGCCGCATCACGCGGCGGCGAAGTGGTGAAACAGGCGATCACCACCATGCAGTCTATCGAAGAGGCGTCGTCAAAAATCGGCGATATTACCAGCGTCATCGACGGCATTGCCTTCCAGACCAATATTCTGGCGCTGAACGCCGCGGTGGAAGCGGCGCGTGCCGGGGAACAGGGCCGCGGTTTCGCCGTGGTGGCCGGGGAAGTGCGTACCCTTGCCAGCCGCAGCGCGCAGGCGGCGAAGGAGATCAAATCACTGATCGAATCCACCACCCAGAGCGTGTCCACCGGCTCACGTTATGTGCGGCTGGCGGGGGAAAGCATGGGGGATATTGTATCGGGCATCGACAGCGTGTCGGTGATCATGCGTGAAATCACCGTCGCCACCAGCGAGCAGATGAAAGGCATTCAGGAAATTAACCACGCGGTGATCGACCTTGACCGTATGGTGCAGCAGAACGCTGAGCTGGTAGTGGAATCTGCGGCAGCGGCGGATGCGCTGCAATTGCAGGCGGCGGAGCTGGCGGAAACGGCGGGACATTTCCGCATTTAATGGTCAGGCAGCGCAGACGCCTGCGCTGCCGGTCACATCAGGCAAAACCTGGCTGCATCTCCGGGCCGGGTTTTTCGTCGCATAATAAGCGGCGCACTTTGCCCACCAGATCGTTTAAGCAGTCGTCGTGCATGCCGAGCTTAATCAGCTCCTGCTCCAGCGAGAAAAGATACTGCGCGTTGGTGCCGAGCGGGCCGCTGGCGGCGGCAATCAGCGGGGCGATCACCTGGGCGCGGGTATCGGATTCATAAAGCGCATGTCGCGGATCCATAATAAAGACCAGCGCGTTAATGGTACGGCCATCGTCGAGGGTGAGTTTGCACCAGCTCGGCAGATAGCAGCCGGTGATCATCTCGCGCTTCCACAGCAGCGAAAGTTCGTCGTGCAGGGTGTCATCGGCGAGCCGGTAGGCCACGCCCGTGGTGCGTCCGCCCTCTTTCAGGGCAAGCATACGCCCCGGCTGGCAGGCGCTGCCCCGTCCGGCGGTCAGCCGCAGGCAGAAGGCGCGATGCCAGCCCACCAGGGTGCCGGTACAGGACTCGGTGTATTCCAGCGCCGGGTTCCACATCAGGGAGCCGTAGCCGAAGATCCATACCGGGCCGTCGTCCGGGCGGCAGGCCAGGGTCGCCGCCAGTGAGGCCGCCCGCTGTTCCGCCGACCAGAGCAGAGCTTCTTCTATCTCGCCAAACGCCGTTTTACAATCGGCGTTCATCAGAAAATCACGCGTTAACATCGTTTACCTCCACCACTGCGTGCATCCATGCGACTACTTTTTTGACGCCTTCCAGGCTTTTTTGGTGCTTTTTAAGAAAGCAACCCGCTACGACGATATGCAATTCACGGGCCGCTTGCAAGCCAGACGCAGGCGTAAGCGGCTCACTTATGGTTATCGGGCGGTGGAGGAAAATCTAAAGCGTATTTATTTCAGCTGATTATTTCTTTTTGTGCCATTTGTCGTCATCACCCTTTTCATAGTCATGTTTCACCGCTGCCCACGCCACTTTGTGGGCGGTCTCTTCACGGCTGGCATCGCCCTTGCGATCCTCTTTATCTTTGTACTGATCCCAGGCGCTGTTGAAGGCTTCTTTATAGATATCCTGCGCATGGGCAGGTAGCACATGTTGTACGCTGTCCGGTAAGTCGGTTCGGGATTTAAACGGCATGATAAGTCCTCATTCAGGGATAAAACCTAAGTGTGGACGACAACCGGCATTGCTGCCAGCGCAGAGGTATTTTTGAAAATCAAACGATATAAATCACTGTTATTAATGGGTATAAATAAAATACCTTATAAATATAGCCACTTCATATTGATAATCTGATTTTCCCGTAAAATTAGGTAAAAATAACACCGCTTATTAACAGGATCTGTTATTTTACCGGTCTGCTGAATTTTCAAACTAAACTTATTACGCACCTGCAAACATGGAGATGGATAATGCCGACAACGATCGAGGCGGTTAAAAACCGCCACAAGGAGACCTCCCTCATTTTCCCGGTAGTGGCCCTGGCAGTGCTGCTGCTGTGGGGAAGCAGCCAGTCACTGCCAGTGGTCATTGGTATCAACCTGCTGGCGCTGGTCGGGATATTAAGCAGCGCATTTAGTGTGGTACGCCATGCCGATGTTCTGGCACACCGCCTCGGCGAGCCATACGGTTCATTAATTTTAAGTCTTTCCGTCGTTATTCTCGAAGTGAGCCTTATTTCCGCCCTGATGGCGACCGGCGATGCCGCGCCGACGCTGATGCGCGATACGCTCTATTCCATCATTATGATTGTGACCGGTGGTCTGGTGGGCTTTTCACTGCTGCTGGGCGGTCAGAAATTCGCCACCCAGTATATGAATCTGTTTGGCATTAAACAGTATCTGATCGCCCTCTTCCCGCTGGCGGTGATTGTGCTGGTCTTCCCCATGGCGCTGCCGGGCGGTAATTTCAGCACTTCGCAAGCCCTGCTGGTCGCGCTGATTTCCGCCGCCATGTACGGCGTTTTCCTGCTGATCCAGACCAAAACGCACCAGAGCCTGTTTGTTTACGAGCATGAAGATGATGGCGATGATGACGATCCGCACCACGGCAAGCCCTCCGCGCACAGTAATCTGTGGCACGCGCTGTGGCTGATTATTCATCTGGTTGCGGTTATCGCCGTCACCAAAATGAACGCGAATCCGCTGGAAACGCTGCTGACGGAGCTTAACGCCCCTGTCGCCTTTACCGGTTTCCTGGTGGCGCTGCTGATCCTCTCGCCGGAAGGCCTGGGCGCGCTGCGCGCGGTGCTGAATAATCAGGTGCAGCGTGCGATGAACCTGTTCTTCGGTTCAGTGCTGGCGACCATTTCTCTGACCGTACCGGTAGTGACGCTGATCGCCTGGGCGACGGGTAACGATCTGGTGTTCAGCCTGGGCGGGCCGGAGATGATTGTTATGCTGTCCGCGCTGTTGCTGTGTCAGCTGTCATTCTCGACCGGTCGCACCAATGTGCTGAACGGCGCGGCGCATCTGGCGCTGTTTATCGCCTATCTGATGACGATATTCGCCTGACGCAATAGCCTGCAGGGAGGCCGGTATATACGGCTTCCCTTAGCGCTATGCCTGCATTAGCTCATCAAAGAGTTCCGGATGCTTATCCAGCGCTTTAAACAGCAGAATAAGCGGTTTTGGCGGTGCCACCCGCCCTGTTTCATAGCGACTGAAAGCATTTGCCCCGCCGCCAAAAATTTCCGCCGCCTGACGCTGGTCGAGTTTAAAACGCTTGCGTACTCTGGCGATAAAATGCGGATCCACCGCTTCGGCATTGACGGCGCGATTAAAAGCGCTGATGGCAGCCATATAAGCCGCGCTCGTCTCTTCATTCAGGATCATTTCACCGCAGGTTCCGCAAAAATCACCGGTGATATTGCGCACCAGCGTCTTACGGCCCTTATATTCATAGTCGACATCGCGGGTTAAATGTTGCAGTTCCGCGCCGCCGCAAATCGGGCATTTCATGGTTATCGCTCCTTAAACGATACGATCAGCACGTCATCTCTGACGATGAATTTCATGTAGATACGCAGCCCGTTAAAAACAGGACGGTAAACGTCATGCCAGCACGTATGATCGTGATAAGCCGTCATGCTCTTATAAAAATCCTTTGTTTCCAGCGCCAGAATGACAACAAGCATCTCCTCCAGGCTACTGAATCCCAACGCCGCTGCGTCATTAAGCGCACTGAGCGTCGTGCGGATTTTTCCCGCGCGCACCAGCGCTTTCACAACGTCCAGACGGGTATGCGGGGTTCCTTTTTCGGTCATGATTATTAACCTGAATGCCAAATTATGCAAATAGGTTAATGAACCGAAAAAGCAGAAACAAGCGCCGAGGCCTGTATTTACGGGGGGTGCGAGAGGTTACGCAAAATGGAGTGAAACAAATGAAAAAGCCATGCCGTTTGTTTTTACTGAACGGCATGGCGTTTAAAGAGGAAGATTAGTGCTCGGTATCCAGCTCAGGGAAGCTTTTTACCAGATCGTCAATGGCTTTGATCTGGGTAAGGAACTGTTCCAGCTTCGCCAGCGGCAGTGCGGACGGGCCGTCGCACTTCGCGTTATCCGGGTCCGGGTGCGCTTCGATAAACAGACCAGCAAGCCCCGTTGCCATGCCGGCGCGTGCCAGCTCGGTCACCTGACCGCGACGACCGCTGGACGCCGCGCCAAAGGGATCGCGGCACTGCAGGGCGTGGGTCACGTCGAAAATCACCGGGGAGTTGCCGGAGACTTTCTTCATCACGCTAAAGCCCAGCATGTCCACCACCAGGTTGTCGTAGCCGAAGTTAGCGCCACGGTCGCACAGGATCACCTTCTCGTTACCGCCTTCGCGGAATTTATCCACGATATTGCCCATCTGGCCAGGGCTTACGAACTGCGGTTTCTTCACGTTGATCACCGCACCGGTTTTCGCCATGGCTTCCACCAGGTCGGTCTGACGGGCGAGGAAGGCCGGCAGCTGGATCACGTCAACCACTTCGGAAACCGGCTGCGCCTGGCTGGCTTCATGCACGTCGGTGATCACTTTCACGCCAAAGGTCTGCTTCAGCTCCTGGAAGATTTTCATCCCTTCTTCGAGGCCCGGGCCACGGTAGGAGTGAATAGACGAGCGGTTGGCTTTGTCAAAAGAGGCCTTGAACACGTACGGAATACCCATTTTCTGCGTAACGGTCACGTAGTGTTCACAAATACGCATAGCAAGATCGCGTGACTCCAGCACGTTCATACCGCCAAACAGCACGAACGGCAGGTCGTTTGCCACGTTAATATCGCCAATGCTAACCACTTTTTGTTTCATAGGATCGCCTTATCAGGTTTGGATCGGGAGGTATCAGTGCAGCGTGATCTGCTTGTGCGCGATGTTGTTAATCTGCGCGCGGATCATTTCGCTGATCGGATCTTCCGGACATTGTTCTACAAAATAACTTAAATCATTGAGCGCGACATGGTCGCAGTCGAGCTGGGCATAAATCAGGCCGCGGTCGCGAATTTCATACGGATCTTCAGGATTGAACTGTAACAGCGCTTCGCTGGCGCGCAGGGCCAGCTCCATTTGCTGCTCTTCCATCAGCGCCGATTTCAGCGTATCCAGCAGTTTGCGGATCACTTCGGCGTTGTCGGCCTCGTCCAGATCTTCAGTAAAGAGTTCCGCAATCGGGCTGATATTACCCTTGAGCCACACTTCGAGGGTGTGCTCGTCCAGCGTGTCGCCGTTGAACGGATTGATCAGCCACATTTCGCTGTCCATCCATTCGGCGCGTAAAATTAACTGCGTCGGGAAGATCACCGGCATCAGCGGAATATCCAGCCTGTCCGCGACCCACAGCAAAATGGCGCCCAGTGAAACGGCGCTGCCCTGACGATTTTTCAGCACGTGATCCAGCCACAGAGCATCTGACAGGCGGTAGACGCCGCGCGTGTCCCGAAAGCCCCACTCACCGTAAAACAGCTCGATGAGTTTCTCCAGTTGCCAGTCCTGAGGCTTCGCCTCGCTAATCTCTTCCCGGGCCAGACTGACCAGCCCTTCCAGCTCGTCGTAGACATACTGTGAGGGGAAATCATCGCGGATCAACTCCGATACGAGGATCATCCCGTCACATAACGGCGCTTTATTAAATTCGAAATCTGCCAACGACTTCATCATTTACCCCAGTAACGGTATTTTTGTGGTGGCGAGTTTAATGATGATGTACAGCACCACCAGCCCCAGCAGAAGCGCGATAAACCCGGCCTGCTGGCTGCGAGGGCAACATTACCCCTGCGCAAGAAAACCCAAAACGCTGTGATGATAACGCCAAATGACGCCTGCGTCAGCCATGCCGCTTTCATCATCGTGACAACAGCGACGAGAAAAGTCATGACGAGACGGGTTAAAGCATTCACCGCGCTTATTCCTGTAGCGGCAACCGGCCAAGCGTGATGCGCTCGTTACCGCCATAATCGCGACAGGTTTCGATCTGCGCATAACCCTCTGCGGCAAAACAGGCGCGAACGGCGGCGCCCTGCTGCCAGCCATGCTCCAGTAGCAGCGTTCCGCCGGGTAGTAAGAATGATTGTGCGTGATGGATAATCCACGCCAGATCCGCCATGCCCTGATCGCCCGCCACCAGCGCGGTGCGCGGTTCAAAGCGCACATCCCCCTGCGACAGGTGCGGATCCTGCTCATCAATGTAGGGCGGGTTACTGACGATCATCGCAAACCGCTCGCCGTCCAGCGCGCTGAACCAGTGGCTTTGCAGCACACTGACGTTGCGGATACGCAGATGCTCCGCGTTACGCCGGGCAAGGACCACGGCGTCTGGCATCATATCGACGGCAATCACATCGCAGTCCGGGCGTTCGCTTGCCAGCGCCAGCGCGATTGCGCCGGTGCCGGTGCCCAGATCCAGAATACGACAGGGTGAGTCAGGCAGACGCGCCAGCGCCTGTTCCACCAGACATTCGGTGTCCGGACGGGGTATCAGCGTGGCGGGTGAGACGAAAAGCGGCAGCGACCAGAACTCCCGCACGCCCACCAGATGCGCCACCGGCTCGCCCTGCGCGCGGCGCGCCAGCAGTTCGCTGAGCTGCGCCTGTTCTGCGTCCGTCAGCAGCGTCTCGCCGAAGGCAAGAATAAAAGTGCGGGCGCGTCCGGTGACAAATCCCAGCAGGATCTCGGCATCGCGCCGCGGGCTGTCGCTGCCCGCAAGCTGTTCAATGGCAAGGCGAAGCCAGGCGTGGTAATCCATCAGTCCTGCTCGGAAAGCGCGGCGAGCTGATCGGCCTGGTATTCCTGGACGATAGGCTCGATCAGCATATCCAGTTTTCCTTCCATCACTTCATCCAGACGGTAGAGCGTCAGGTTGATGCGGTGGTCGGTGACGCGACCCTGCGGGAAGTTATAGGTGCGGTTGCGGTCGCTACGGTCGCCGCTGCCCAGCAGGTTACGGCGCGTGGACGCTTCCGCCTGCTGGCGTTTGGCGATTTCGGCGGCGCGAATACGCGAACCCAGCACGGAAAGCGCTTTGGCTTTGTTTTTGTGCTGGGAACGTTCGTCCTGACACTCCACGACGATCCCGGTCGGAATGTGGGTGATACGGATCGCCGAATCGGTGGTGTTAACGTGCTGACCGCCCGCGCCGGAGGAGCGGAAGGTATCAATACGCAGATCCGCCGGGTTGATGTCCGGCAGTTCCGCTTCCGGCAATTCCGGCATCAGCGCCACGGTACAGGCGGAAGTGTGAATGCGCCCCTGGGATTCGGTGGCCGGTACGCGCTGTACGCGATGACCGCCGGATTCAAATTTCAGTCGGCCATAGACGCCTTCGCCGCTGATTTTAGCGATAATTTCTTTATAACCGCCATGCTCGCCTTCGTTGGCGCTCATGATCTCCACGCGCCAGCGGCGGGATTCCGCGTAACGGCTGTACATGCGGAACAGATCGCCGGCAAAGAGCGCGGCTTCATCGCCGCCGGTTCCGGCACGCACTTCAAGGTAGGCGTTACGTTCATCATCCGGATCGGTCGGCAGCAACAGCACCTGCAGATGCTGTTCCAGTTGTTCGGTTTTCTCTTTCAGCTCGCGCAGTTCTTCCTGCGCCATGTCGCGCATTTCCGGATCCTCGAGCATCAGCTGCGCGGTTTCCATGTCTTCCTGAACCTGTCGCCAGTCAGTAAAGCAGCGTGAGACATCGCTCAACTGAGCGTATTCGCGCGATAAGGCACGAAAACGATCCTGGTCGGCAATGATCCCTGCGTCGCCCAGCAGCGCCTGTACTTCTTCATGACGCTCGTGCAGGGCTTCCAGTTTGGCAACGATAGAAGGCTTCATAGGCGTAAATGCACCCTGTTCTGTTATTAGAGGTTGTTGTGCTACTCCAGCCCGAGGCTGTTGCGCAGAATATGCAGGCGTTCGTCATCCCCGTTACGGGCAGCCTGCTGAAGAGATTTGGTTGGGGCGTGGATCAGCTTGTTGGTCAGTTTCCACGCCAGATCCTGCATGATGGCTTGCGCATCGCCGCCCTTTTCCAGGGCTGCGAGGGCTTTTGCTGTCAGTTCATCCCGCACCTGTTCGGCCTGGCTGCGGTATTCGCGAATGGTCTCGCTGGCGCTTTGCGCACGCAGCCAGGCCATAAATTCGCTGGTTTCCTGTTCAACGATGGTTTCCGCTTCCACGGCGGCGGCTTTGCGCTGCGCCAGGTTGTGGGAAATGATACTCTGTAAATCATCGACGCTGTACAGATAGGCGTTCGCCAGCTTGCTGACGTCCGGCTCGACGTCGCGCGGCACGGCGATATCCACCAGCAGCATCGGCTGGTTGCGGCGGGCTTTCAGGGCGCGTTCCACCATGCCTTTGCCGATGATGGGCAGCGGGCTGGCCGTGGAGCTGATAATAATGTCGGCGTCTTTCAGGCGCTCATCGATATCGCTGAGCGAAATCACCTCGGCACCCACTTCATCCGCCAGCACCTGTGCGCGTTCGCGGGTGCGGTTGGCGATGATCATGTTTTTCACTTTATGCTCGCGCAGATGACGCGCCACCAGTTCGATGGTTTCACCCGCGCCGACCAGCATTACCGTGACGGTGGATAAGGATTCGAAGATTTGACGCGCCAGCGTACAGGCGGCGAAGGCGACAGAGACAGCGCTGGCGCCGATGTCGGTCTCCGTGCGTACGCGTTTGGCCACCGAGAAGGATTTCTGGAACATGCGCTCCAGTTCGGTGGCGTTGTGATGCCCGCGGCTGGAATCGGCGAAGGCTTTCTTAACCTGGCCCAGGATCTGCGGCTCGCCCAGCACCAGTGAATCCAGCCCGCTGGCGACGCGCATCAGATGGCTGACGGCGTCGTTGTCCTGATGCCAGTAGAGGCTTTTACGCAGTTCTTCTTCATTAAGATGATGGTAATCGCACAGCCAGCGGATCAACGCTTCCTGTAAATCGTCACGCTCTTCCACGCTGAGGTAAAGCTCGGTGCGGTTGCACGTCGAGAGCACCACGCCGCCCTGCACCATTGGCTGAGCCAGCAGGCTTTCCAGCGCCTGGTCGAGCGTATCCGGCGAAAACGAAACACGTTCTCGCAACGCAACAGGTGCAGTTTTGTGGTTGATGCCGAGCGCTAAAAGGGTCATGTCAGCGGGAGTAGTACCAGCGTTGATAAGGTTAGTCTGTGCGCATCATACAGGATGCGTGAGGTCAATAAAAGAGAGCGCCCCCTTTTGGAGTAATCGATAATATAATGATTTAAGACAAGTTGAACGTAGACGCTGTGCCGCCGCGGCGCTAGCATTAACGATATAACTGCAACGTATTACAAGGATTTTTCCTCATTATGATGTCAGCCAATACCCGCCTGCTCCGCCTTATGCCGCTCGCCAGCCTTGTGCTGACCGCCTGTACACTCACCGCGCCAAAAGGACCGGGTAAAAGCCCTGACTCCCCGCAGTGGCGGCAGCATCAGCAGGAGGTGCGTAATCTGAACCAGTATCAGACCCGCGGCGCCTTTGCCTATATTTCCCCTGAGCAGAAAGTGTATGCCCGCTATTTCTGGCAGCAAACCGGCCAGGATAACTACCGTCTGCTGTTGACCAATCCGCTGGGCAGTACGGAGCTGGAGCTGAGCGCTCGTCCAGGTAACGTGCAGATCGTCGATAATAAAGGCCAGCGCTATACCGCGACCGATGCGGAAGAGACCATCAGCAAGCTGACCGGCATGCCGATCCCGCTCAATAGCCTGCGCCAGTGGATCCTGGGTCTGCCGGGCGAGGCGACAGACTACAAACTCGACAGCCAGTACCGTCTGAGCGAACTGAACTACTCTGAAGGCGGCAAAACCTGGAAAGTGGTTTACGGCGATTATGACGAGAAAACCAAACCGAGCCTGCCCGCCAGCATGGAGCTGACGCAGGACGGGCAGCGCATCAAACTTAAAATGGATAACTGGATTGTGAAATGATGACCCAGTGGCCCTCTCCGGCAAAACTTAATCTCTTTTTATACATTACCGGTCAGCGCAGCGATGGTTATCACGAGCTTCAGACGCTGTTTCAGTTTCTGGATTATGGTGACACCCTCAGTATCGCGCCCCGTCACGATGGCGCTATCCGCCTGCTGACGCCGGTGGCTGGCGTGCCGGATGAGGAAAACCTCATCGTGCGCGCGGCGCGGTTATTAATGGACGCCGCCCGTCAGCGCGATTGTCTGCCAGCCGGGAGCGGCGCTGACATCCGCATTGAAAAACGTCTGCCCATGGGCGGCGGTCTGGGCGGCGGCTCATCTAATGCCGCCACCGTGCTGGTGGCGCTGAATCATCTCTGGGGCTGCGGCTTGTCGGTGGATGAACTGGCGGATCTGGGCCTGCAACTTGGCGCGGATGTGCCGGTATTTGTGCGCGGTCATGCGGCCTTCGCAGAGGGCGTCGGTGAGCAGTTGATCCCGGTCGATCCGCCGGAAAAATGGTATCTGGTGATGCATCCCGGCGTCAGTATTCCTACCCCGGTTATTTTCAAAGATCCTGATTTGCCAAGAGACACGCCGAAAAGGTCAATTAATACGTTGCTAAATTGTGAATTCGGCAACGATTGCGAGGTTATCGCAAGAAAACGTTTTCGCGAGGTTGATGCCGCGCTTTCCTGGCTGTTAGAATACGCGCCGTCGCGCCTGACTGGCACAGGAGCTTGTGTCTTTGCTGAATTTGACACCGAGTCCTCTGCGCGTCAGGTGCTGGAGCAAGCCCCGGACTGGCTACATGGTTTTGTCGCGAAAGGTGTAAACCTTTCTCCACTGCACCAGGCTATGTTTGGGCAACCTGAGCTCCGGTGACAACGTCACCCTGTTCCAGACGTTGCATCGCGCTCTTTAATACACCGCTGGATAGTGTTTTGCCTGGCCCGCACAGTTTTTGGCGACGCTATCCACCACTGGACGCATGCCTGAGGTTCTTCTCGTGCCTGATATGAAGCTTTTTGCTGGTAACGCCACCCCGGAACTAGCACAACGTATTGCCAACCGCCTGTACACTTCCCTCGGCGACGCCGCTGTAGGTCGCTTTAGCGACGGCGAAGTCAGCGTACAAATTAATGAAAATGTACGCGGTGGTGATATTTTCATCATCCAGTCCACTTGTGCTCCCACCAATGACAACCTCATGGAGTTGGTTGTTATGGTTGATGCGCTGCGTCGTGCTTCTGCAGGTCGTATCACCGCTGTTATTCCTTATTTTGGCTATGCCCGTCAGGATCGCCGCGTGCGTTCCGCGCGTGTGCCTATCACCGCAAAAGTTGTCGCCGATTTCCTCTCCAGCGTGGGCGTTGACCGCGTACTGACCGTTGACCTGCATGCTGAACAGATCCAGGGCTTCTTTGATGTGCCGGTTGATAACGTGTTCGGCAGCCCGATCCTGCTGGAAGACATGCTGCAACTGAATCTGGATAACCCGATTGTGGTTTCTCCGGACATCGGCGGCGTGGTGCGTGCCCGTGCTATCGCCAAACTGCTTAACGATACCGATATGGCTATCATCGACAAACGTCGCCCGCGCGCGAACGTCTCCCAGGTGATGCATATTATTGGTGACGTGGCCGGTCGTGACTGCGTGCTGGTTGACGATATGATCGATACCGGCGGTACCCTGTGTAAAGCGGCTGAAGCCCTGAAAGAACGTGGCGCCAAGCGTGTATTCGCCTACGCGACTCACCCGATCTTCTCCGGCAATGCGGCTAACAATCTGCGTCATTCCGTCATCGACGAAGTGGTGGTTTGCGACACCATTCCGCTGACTGACGAAATCAAATCTCTGCCGAACGTCCGTACCCTGACCCTGTCAGGTATGCTGGCGGAAGCGATTCGTCGTATCAGCAACGAAGAATCCATCTCTGCGATGTTCGAGCACTAATCGGACACAGCGTAAAAACCCGCCGCGGCGGGTTTTTTTGTCTGTGATTTTTATTTGTATGATTAATGCTTTCCATTTTAATTATTCATGAAATAAATGGATTGCGCCTGAATGAAATGAAAACAGTGAAAAAATTGACGTCTTTTGATGCTCTTCCTTTTCGCGCCCTTATCGACGCCTGCTGGAAAGAAAAATACTCTCTGTCGCGCTTTACCCGCGATCTGATTGCCGGGATCACCGTTGGCATTATTGCCATCCCGCTGGCGATGGCGCTGGCGATAGGCAGCGGCGTGGCCCCGCAGTATGGTCTGTACACGTCGGCGGTTGCCGGGATTGTCATTGCGCTGACCGGCGGCTCGCGCTTCAGCGTCTCCGGTCCTACTGCCGCTTTTGTGGTGATCCTTTATCCGGTATCTCAACAGTTCGGACTGGCGGGGCTGCTGGTCGCCACCCTGATGTCCGGCGTATTCCTGATCCTGTTTGGCCTCGCCCGTTTTGGTCGCCTGATTGAGTATATTCCACTGTCGGTTACCCTCGGGTTTACCTCGGGGATCGGCATTACCATCGCCACCATGCAGATCAAAGATTTTCTCGGTTTGCACCTGACGCAGGTCCCCGAGCACTATCTGCAGAAAGTGGGCGCGCTGGCAGGCGCGCTGCCGACACTCAATCCGGGGGATGCCGCCATCGGCGTGGTGACCCTTGGCACGCTGATTTTCTGGCCCCGGCTTGGGATCCGCCTGCCCGGCCATCTGCCCGCGCTGCTGGCAGGTTGCGCCGTGATGGTGGTGGTTAACCTCGCGGGCGGCCATGTGGCGACCATCGGCTCGCAGTTCCATTATGTGCTGGCGGACGGCACCCGGGGCAACGGTATTCCGCAACTGCTGCCGCAGCTGGTGCTGCCGTGGGATATGCCGGGATCGGACTTTACCCTGAGCTGGGCCTCCCTGCGCGCCCTGCTTCCGGCTGCTTTTTCTATGGCGATGCTCGGCGCGATCGAATCATTGCTCTGCGCGGTCGTGCTCGACGGCATGACCGGCACACGGCATAAAGCCAACGGCGAACTCATTGGCCAGGGGCTGGGAAACCTGGTGGCGCCTTTCTTTGGCGGCATTACCGCCACCGCCGCTATCGCCCGCTCGGCGGCCAACGTGCGCGCCGGAGCAACCTCTCCTGTTTCCTCTGTTATTCACGCTTTGCTGGTGATCCTCGCGCTGCTGATCTTAGCCCCGCTGCTCTCCTGGCTGCCGCTGTCGGCGATGGCCGCTCTGCTGCTGATGGTGGCATGGAATATGAGTGAAGCGCATAAAGTGGTGAACCTGCTGCGCACTGGCCCGCAAGACGACATTATTGTGATGCTGCTGTGCATGTCCCTGACCGTGCTGTTCGATATGGTGATCGCCATCAGCGTCGGCATCGTTCTCGCCTCGCTGCTGTTTATGCGCCGTATTGCGCGCATGACGCGGCTGGCACCGGTAAATGTGGAAGTGCCGGAAGATGTACTGGTGCTGCGGGTGATCGGGCCGTTATTTTTCGCGGCTGCAGACAGCCTGTTTACCGATCTGGCGACGCGCTGCGTGGGCAAACGCATAGTGGTGCTGAAATGTGATGCGGTACCGGTGCTGGACGCAGGCGGGCTGGATGCATTTAAGCGCTTTGTGGAACGTCTGCCGGAAGGTTGCGAACTGCGGGTGAGTAATCTGGAGTTCCAGCCGCTACGCACAATGGCGCGCGCAGGTATTAAGCCGATTGAAGGGCGTCTGTCATTCTATCCGGATAAAACTGCGGCGCTGGCCGATCTGTGACGCTATGGCCCGGCGGCGCAAGCTTGCCGGGCCTGAAGGCCAGAACCAATGTTATCAGCTGTGGCGATGATTCTGGTCGCGGCGGCAGCGTTTATCGTAGTGACGCACCCACCAGTACTTATCGCATACCTGCTCATGCCCGCCGACGCGCGCCCCCGCCAGCCACAGGATCGCACCGACGAAGATGCTTAAAATAGCGCCATGGGCGAAGTATTGCGGCAGGTCAAACTGCGGAAGCTGATTCAGTATGGAGTAGCCCACGCCAACCACCATCACCACCAGTCCTAAACCCATTAATACGTTACCGAGCAACGACGCGTTTTTGCGTTTCATCTGTCACCTCCGGGATGCCGGGTTGCAGGGAAAAGTCCCTGTTCCTTGTGTGTAAAGTATAGGCAACACCCCACAGAACGGTTGCGGCGACGATCACAGTTATTAACATCAGATAAACACAACTTTACATATAAACCGCTGAACTGCTTGATTTTCTAATAGTTCACACTCTGAATTATTGGGATTTCCTGATAACCGCAGCAGAACTTTGTCAACCGGCCCCGCACCACGTAAACTACGCCCCAGAATGTGATCCCTTCAGGAACGAAGACGTGACGATTAAACTCATTGTCGGCCTGGCCAATCCAGGCGCTGAGTATGCTGCCACCCGCCACAATGCGGGTGCTTGGTATGTTGATTTACTGGCCGAACGCTTTCGCGCGCCGCTGCGTGAAGAGCCAAAATTCTTCGGTTTCACCTCGCGCATTAATGTTGCCGGCGCCGATGTGCGCCTGCTGGTGCCCACCACCTTTATGAACCTGAGCGGTAAAGCCGTGGCGGCGATGGCCACCTTCTATCGCATCAATCCGGATGAGATCCTGGTGGCGCATGATGAGCTGGACCTGCCGCCGGGCGTGGCAAAATTCAAACTGGGCGGCGGGCATGGCGGGCATAACGGCCTGAAAGACATTATCAGCAAGCTGGGCAATAACCCCAATTTTCATCGCTTACGGGTGGGAATTGGTCATCCGGGCGATAAAAACAAAGTTGTTGGCTTCGTGCTGGGCAAACCGCCCGTCTCCGAACAGAAGCTGATCGACGATGCGGTAGACGAAGCGGCGCGCTGTACCGAAATCTGGCTTACGGATGGGTTAACCAAAGCGACCAACCGGCTGCATACTTTTAAGGCCCAGTAAGCGCGGTGCATGGCTTTTTTGCCCCGCACGATGATGGTTACGTGTATAATAGGCAGAGTTATTAACTTTTCTACAATCTGTTATCTCTAACGGGTTGAATATCAAGACATTAAGGTGATTTAAACCATGGGATTCAAATGCGGTATCGTCGGCTTGCCGAACGTCGGTAAATCTACCCTGTTCAATGCGCTCACCAAAGCGGGCATCGAAGCGGCGAACTTCCCGTTCTGTACCATTGAGCCGAATACCGGCGTTGTGCCGATGCCTGACCCGCGTCTGGATCAGCTGGCTGAAATCGTCAAGCCGCAGCGCATTCTGCCGACCACCATGGAATTCGTGGACATCGCAGGCCTGGTTAAAGGCGCTTCCAAAGGTGAAGGCCTGGGCAACCAGTTCCTGACCAACATCCGTGAAACCGAAGCTATTGGTCACGTGGTGCGTTGCTTCGAAAACGACAACATTATCCACGTGAATAATAAAGTCGATCCGGCTGAGGATATCGACGTCATCAACACCGAGCTGGCGCTGTCCGATCTCGACACCTGCGAGCGCGCCCTGCACCGCGTGCAGAAAAAAGCCAAAGGCGGCGATAAAGACGCGAAGGCTGAACAGGCGGCGCTGGAAAAATGTCTGCCTCACCTTGCTGAAGCGGGCATGCTGCGTTCCCTGAACCTGACCGACGAAGACAAAGCCGCGATCCGCTACCTGAGCTTCCTGACGCTGAAACCGACCATGTACATCGCCAACGTTAACGAAGACGGTTTTGAAAATAACCCGTACCTCGATAAAGTGCGCGAAATCGCCGCCAAAGAAGGTTCAGTGGTGGTTGCCGTTTGTGCGGCGGTTGAAGCTGATATCGCTGAGCTGGACGATGCCGATCGCGCTGAATTTATGGCGGAAATGGGTCTGGAAGAGCCGGGCCTGAACCGTGTGATCCGTGCCGGTTACGAACTGCTGAACCTGCAAACTTACTTCACCGCTGGCGTGAAAGAAGTACGTGCCTGGACCATCCCGGTTGGCGCCACTGCCCCGCAGGCTGCCGGTAAGATCCATACCGATTTCGAAAAAGGCTTTATCCGCGCCCAGACTATCGCGTTTGAAGACTTCATCGCCTACAAAGGCGAACAGGGCGCGAAAGAAGCCGGTAAGATGCGTGCGGAAGGCAAAGACTACATCGTGAAAGATGGCGACGTGATGAACTTCCTGTTCAACGTCTGACGATCGCGTTATACCTGCTCAAATCCACGCTCCGGCGTGGATTTTTTTTGCCCGCGCTTCAGGGTGCGTTCCGTGCCAGTAAGGTGATAATAAACACGCCACCGATACCCGCCGTGATAATGCCAATCGGCAACTCCTGCGGTGCCAGCATTGTCCGGCTGACAATATCTCCGCCGCACAACAGGATCGCCCCCCAGATGCCGCATAACGGCAGCAAGCGCAGATGCTTTACCCCCGCGAAATGCCGGCACAGGTGCGGCACCATTAATCCCACGAAGCCAATTACGCCGGTTAATGCCACCAGCAGTGAGGTCGCCAGTGCACAGCAGAGAAATATCTCGATGCGCAGGCGGCTGACGTTAATACCCAGCGAGAGCGCGGTCTGTTCTCCGGCCAGTACGCCATCCAGGGCGCGCCAGCGGAACAGGACAAAAATAACGATCACCAGCAGGCTGAGCAGCGCGAAGGGAAGATTACTCCAGGTGGCTAACCCCAGCCCGCCCAGTGACCAGAACAGCACGGAACTGGCTGCCCGCTGATCGCCGGAAAAAATCAAATAGCTGGTGAGCGCGCCAAATAAAAACGAGATGGCCAGCCCGCAAAGCACCAGATGCTCAGCGCCGCGTTGTTTTTTAAAATGGAACAGGAGCAGTACCGCGATTGCCGAACAAAGCCCCCCGGCAAAGGCCGCGACGGGCAGCGTCAGGGCACCCAGCCGATCGCCAAAACGGGTGATCACCAGAACAGCCCCGGCTGATGCGCCGGATGAGAGGCCAAACAGGAAGGGATCCGCCAGGTCATTACGCGTGGTGGTCTGCAATAGCGCCCCGACCATCGCCAGCCCCGCCCCGGTCAGTGCCGCAAGGAGTGTCCTGGGTAAGCGCAAATCCGTGACGATAGTGGTGACCATAGCTGTTACCGGTACCTCCACCACCTTCAGCGCTCCCAGCACCTGCCACAGCGTGAGTGGAACCGCGCCGCGGGTAATACTGAACAGCATTAAGCCGATCAACACCGCCAGCGCGCCCCACATCGCCCAGTGATAGCGGTAGGCCATACGCATTAATTTGCCGCCGTCGGGTACATCGCCCGCGCCAGTTTTTCCACCGCCTCAACGTTAGCCGGTCCCGGCGTCAGTTCGGCATACTGAAGTTTAAGGTAGCGCTGATGCTGAACCGCGGGGGTTTGGTTCATTAGCGGATGATTTTCCAGAAAATGACGCAGCGCGTCCGCGCCGCTGCCCGTCTGGTAATCCAGCAAAATGATAAAGTCCGGCGCCGTCGCCGCGACGCTTTCCCAGGAGGTCGTGCCCCAGCTGGTCTCCAGCGCGTCCAGCGCATTTTTGCCGCCAGCCGCCTCAATGATGGCTTCAGGCATAGCGTATTTGCCGCTGGTAAAGGGCTTATCCTCGCCTGAATCATAAACAAAGACCTTTAAAGGTCGGGTTCCCGCGGCCCGCTCTGGTAAGGCATTTAGTCTTTTTTTCCAGCCGCTGACCAGCGCCTGCGCCTCTTCGCGCTTACCAAAAATCTTACCCAGCGTGAGGACGTCGTTATACAACAGATCCATAGTGGCTTTATTTTTGTGTGCGGTGGTGAATACGCAGCTTTCACTGAGAACAAAGGTCCTGATGCCGTATCTGGCTAAGGTATCCGGCGTCACTTCACCGCCGGGCTTCATGCCATAGTTCCAGCCGGCAAAAAAGAAATCAGGTTCCGCGGCCAGTAAGACCTCAAGCCCGGGATACTTTGGCGCCAGTTCTGGGATCGTCCCCATCGCCTGTTTAAATTGCGGCGTCATCTTGTACCAGCCGCTGATCCCCGTCAGCCCGACAATGCGATCCTGCAGATGCAGCGCAAAGGCCATTTCCGCCATATTCAGATCGTTGATAATCGCTCTTTTCGGCGGGCCGGTGAAAGTCACCGGCGTTCCGCAACTCTCGATAGTCACCGGAAAATCGGCCGCGCTGGCTGCAGAAACAGACAGCACGGCCAGTAGGGTGATAAGCATTTTTTTCATGACTGACTCTCAGAATTCATTTACGCACAATGCGGCACTTCAAAAATACGCAACGCCCTTCCTGTCTCAGGGTGCGGTACGGTAAAGCTGGTTAATCCAAAGACGGGATACAGGTGTTCTGAAATCAGAACCTTATCCGGGGTGTCGCAGATTGTGGAACGCCCCTGTGACAGGAGAAGTACCCGATCGGCAAAGGATCCCGTAAGGGTCAGATCGTGCAAAACCGCCACCACCGCCATCCCCTTACTTTTCACCAGCGACAGTAATTCCTCGCGCCCGGGGGGATCGAGATGATTGGTCGGTTCATCCAGCAGGACCAGATCAGGCGTCTGCGCCAGTACACGTGCCAGCGCCGCCCGCTGCCTTTCGCCGCCAGAAAGGGCAAACAGCGATCGCCTGCGCAGGTGCTGCAATCCGCTTTCTTTAATGGCGCTGGCGATAATCGCGTCATCTTCATGGCGCGGCACACGTCCGGCATGAGGAATACGCCCCAGCGCCACATAGTCTTCCAGGGAAAGCCGTAAATCAGGCGTATCATTTTGCGCCAGTACAGCTACCTGTCTGGCCCGTTGTTGAGGAGATAAAGCGGATAAAGAACGGCCCCGCAGACGAATGTCGCCGTGAAGAGGCGTCAGTTCCTGACTGATGGCCCGTAATAATGACGATTTCCCGCTACCGTTAGGCCCGATAATGGCCAGGCATTCCCCGGTTTTAACCGTAAAACGGATGTCTGAAAGTAACCTTCCGCCCCCCGGTCGCCCGGAAGACCGGATATCGACACTCAGAATGCAATCCTGTGCATCCGCATGGCCTGTTTGCGGGATAGCGCTGTTGTTTTTCACGATGCTGTTTACTGATCAAGAAACACATGCACTATGTTATAACATAACATTAAACAGAAAATCCATCTTCTCTGATGCTGCGATTTATGCCCCCCCCCATGACATAAAGATCAAACGAGGGTTTTCTTTTCAGACTATCCCCTGCCATACCCGCCTTACCCTCTTCCTGATTTATGCCAGGCTTGTACTACCTTCTGTTTTACTGGCACCGCTAACCATCCGGGGAACGCATGACACAGACATCTTCTCTTTCTGACCATGACATTGCACTCATCGATCGCTACTGGCGAGCCGCGAATTATCTCTCCGTCGGGCAAATTTATCTGATGGATAACCCCTTACTGCGCGAGCCGCTTAAACCGGAACATATCAAACCGCGCCTGCTGGGGCACTGGGGCACCACCCCAGGCCTGAATTTCATTTACGCCCATCTCAACCGCGCCATCCGCGAGCGCGACCTGAATATGATCTATATCTGCGGCCCCGGGCATGGCGGGCCGGGCATGGTGGCGAACACCTGGCTTGAAGGCAGCTACAGCGAAATTTATCCGGACGTCAGCCAGGACGCCGCAGGAATGCAGAAGCTGTTTAAACAGTTTTCCTTCCCGGGCGGTATTCCAAGCCACGCCGCGCCGGAAACGCCGGGGTCGATTAACGAAGGGGGCGAGCTGGGCTACTCTCTGTCGCATGCTTTTGGCGCGGTGTTTGACAACCCTTCATTGATCGCTGCCTGCGTCATTGGCGATGGCGAAGCGGAAACCGGCCCGCTGGCGTCCAGCTGGTTCGGCAATAAATTTATCAATGCGGCGCGCGATGGCGCGGTGTTGCCGATCCTGCACCTGAATGGCTATAAAATTGCCAATCCGACGATCCTCGGTCGCGCCAGCGATGAGGATTTAGAGGATCTTTTCCGGGGTTATGGTTATGAGCCGCTGCTGGTAAGCGGTCACGAGCCGGAAAAAATGCATCGCCAGATGGCGGAAACCCTCGATAATGCCCTCAATGCTATCCGCGATTATCAGCAGCAGGCGCGAGCGGGTACGGCGTCTTCCACGCTGCCCCGCTGGCCGATGATAATCCTGCGCAGTCCAAAAGGCTGGACGGGTCCACAGAGCGTGGATGATAAAAAGGTGGAAGATTTCTGGCGCGCGCATCAGGTGCCTGTCTCCGCCTGCCGGGAAAACGACGATCACCGTCACATCCTTGAACAGTGGATGCGCAGCTATCAGCCGGACGATCTCTTTGACGAGAAAGGCCTGCTGAAACAAGAGCTGCGCGCCCTCGCACCGTCCGGTGAGAAGCGCATGGGGGCGTCGCCCTGGGCAAACGGGGGGCTGCTGCGCCGTGAGCTGAACACACCGCCGCTGCGGGAATTTGCGGTTGATGTCGCCTCACCCGGCGAGACGCAAACCGGCACCACCGCCGCGCTGGGGGCTTATCTGGCGGGAATTTTTCAGCAAAACCCGGATAACTTCCGCCTGTTCGGGCCGGATGAAACCGAATCGAACCGGCTGGGCAAAGTTTTCGATGTCACCAGTCGTACCTGGCTGCTGCCGAAAAAAAGCTATGATGAGCAACTGGCGGCGGATGGCCGGGTAATGGAGATCCTGAGCGAGCATCAGTGTCAGGGCTGGCTGGAGGGGTATCTGCTTACCGGCCGCCACGGTCTGTTTAACTGCTATGAAGCCTTTATACATATTGTCGATTCGATGTTTAACCAGCACGCGAAATGGCTGAAAGTCACGCGTAAGCTTCCCTGGCGTAAACCGGTTTCCTCGCTTAACTATCTGCTTTCATCACACGTATGGCGGCAGGATCATAATGGCTACAGCCATCAGGATCCGGGATTTATTGATCATGTGGCGAATAAAAAAGCCGATATTGTGCGCATCTATCTGCCGCCTGATGCCAATACCCTGCTCTGCGTCGCCGATCACTGCCTGAAAACCTGGGATCGCATTAACGTGATTGTCGCCGGGAAACAGCCTTCGCCTCAGTGGTTGACGCTGGAGGAAGCGGAAAAACACTGCGCGGCGGGCATGGGGATCTGGCACTGGGCCGGTACCGTTCAGGAAGGTGAAAAGCCGGATGTGGTGATTGGTTGTGCGGGGGATGTGCCGACAATGGAGGCGCTGGCGGCGGTTGATCTGCTGCGCGGCTATCTGCCGGAGTTGCGCATTCAGGTGGTGAACGTGGTGGATCTGATGGCATTACAGACAAAGGATCAGCATCCGCACGGTCTGGATGACGAGGCTTTTGAGGCGCTGTTCCCGTCGGATACGCCGGTGATTTTTGCGTTCCACGGTTATCCGGGATTGATCCACCGCCTGGCCTATAAGCGCAAGAACCAGCAGCATTTCCACGTGCATGGATTTATTGAAGAAGGCACCACAACCACGCCGTTTGACATGACGGTGCTCAATGAACTGGACCGCTTCCATCTGGCGCAGGATGCCATTCAGCATATCCCTTCGCTGGCAGGAAAAGCGGATGCCATTCTTGATGCGCTGGCGGAAAAAATCGCCGACCATCACCGTTATGTGCGGGAATACGGCGAGGATCTGCCGGAGGTACAGGGATGGAAATGGCCATCACAGCAGGATGGCGCAAATATTCCTGAATAAAAAAACGGCTGCATCAGTTACTGATGCAGCCGTTTGTCCTGCGCCTTAAAACCAGCCCGGCCCCTGTGCCAGCTCTTTACGCTCAGGCGGCCGGGTGTCAATCGGACGGGCGGCGAGATGCTTCGCCCACAGATCCGCGACCCACTTCACCCCTTTTTGCGTAAAGCGCGCCTGTGACCAGGTATGCCGGTTCTCACCGGTACCGCCATGCAGAGTAAAATAGCCTGCCTGGATATGATGCAGCGGCGGCGTCAGCGTGCCGTTGGTGCGCATCATAATGTTGCGCTCCAGCAGGAAATTACGAAAATCCACTTCTTTCGCCTTCAGCATTTTGCACAGCTGACGAAAACCCAGCGACTCATTTACCTGCACAAACTCATCGAAAAAGGCCGCCTTTGGGGCAAACAGCTCAAGCTGCTTTTCCGCACGCTGGCACCGCTCATACTGTTCGGCCCAGGCACGCGCCGCCGCAGCCGGATTGGTGAAATCCGGCAGGCTGATGTCTTTTTCACGCTCCTGCCAGCGATCCAGCATCTCTGCGGTGTAGGCTGGAGAAATGCGTGCCACCGTCAGCAGCGAGTCCCGTTTATTCAACAAGAACTCTTCGCGCATCTCACCGTCGGATTCGTACTGGTTGCCCGTGACAGGCGATGAGAGACGTTGCGCGGTTTCCAGGCTTTTGACCATACGCTTCACTTCAGTGTGGGCAACGCCCATCAACTTCGCCAGCTCACGGCTGCTCATTGTCACGGCCCGATTCTGCGCCTGGAGAGTATCTACAGAAATCATCATAGGGTTCACCACTCACTTCATTGACACAATAACCACCAAACTGAGGAAATAATAAACAATTGCTGTGTATTTATCCAGTATTATTTTTGTTCACCTGAGATTAATGGCCTCAGGAAAATTTCCTGTCGCCTGTGACAATGGTCACCTTTCTGCCAGGATTAAAATATGTGGATTAATCAATCAGGTAACACATCACAGGAGAAAGAATGTCTATTCGCGGTATCGAACACATTGGCATCACGGTTTCTGATTTAGCCCAGGCAGAACAATTTTTTATCGGCGCGCTGGGGGCTTCTGTACTGTACAGAATGATCCCGCCCGGGGATGACAGTAAACGGGTGGAAGGTGAAAATATGAATCCCCTGAATGGTTTTCCGCCTGAAATGAACGTGATTGGCCTGTCGATGCTGCGCCTGGCAAATGGAAGCAATGTAGAGTTGTTCCAGACTGCGCCTGCGGTCAACGATCGCCCTGCACATCCTGGCCTGCCGGGTATTAATCATTTTTCCGTATACGTCGACGATATTCAGAAAGCGGGCGTACAGATGCGCACGCACGGCGCTAAGATGTTCGACGGGCCTTCAGACTGCTTTGGTCAGGAAGAAGGCCAGGGGAATCAGACCTGGTTTGGCATGACGCCGTTTGGCGTGTTAATCGAACTGATTTCCCTGCCTGCCGGGGTGAATTGTGACGACGGCACAACGCAGCAGCGCTGGATCCCGGCACCATAAATAAAAAATCCACGCGGTTGCGTGGATTTTTCTTTGTAAGCGATCAGTTGAGTTTAAATACGGCCACGGTTTCTTCCAGAACTTTTGACTGCTCCTGGAGAGAATGCGCGGCCGCAGAAGCCTCTTCCACCAGCGCGGCGTTTTGTTGCGTCACCGTATCCATCTGCGCCACCGCCTGATTGATCTGCTCAATGCCGCGGCTTTGCTCGCCGGTTGACAGGGCAATTTCAGACATCAGTTCGGAAACCTGCCTCACCGAGGTAATAATACGCTGCATGCTTGCCCCCGCGCTGGTCACGCGTTCGCTGCCCAGCAGTACCTGCTTACCGGATTGCTCAATAAGCTCTTTGATCTCTTTTGCCGCCACGGATGAGCGCTGCGCCAGGTTACGCACTTCACTCGCCACCACCGCAAAACCACGCCCCTGCTCCCCTGCGCGGGCCGCTTCCACCGCCGCGTTAAGCGCCAGGATATTGGTCTGGAAGGCGATGTCTTCAATGATGCCTATGATGGTGTCGATTTTGCCGGAGCTGGATTCGATTTCCTTCATGGATACCACCGCTTCTTCTACAATGGCGTTGCCTTCCTGCGCGGCGCTGCGCATGTTGCTGGCGAGCGCGTTAGCCTGGAGGGTGTTTTCTGAAGTATGTTTCACCGTTGAGGTAAGCTGTTCCATGCTGGCTGCAGTCTGCCCCAGCGACGCGGCCTGCTCCTCCGTACGCGCCGACAGATCGGTATTCCCGGCGGCAATTTCTTCGGCTGCATGGGCCACGCTCTGGCTGGAGTGACGCACCTGGGCAATAATCTCCACCAGCGCAAGACGCATCTGATCCAGCGACGACAACATGTCTCCAATTTCATCCCGTGCATGGGAAATCACCGGGACATGCAGTTCGCCCGCCGCCATTTTCTGACAGTGCAGACGCGCCCTGTCCAGCGGCGACAACACTCGGCGGCGCAGCAGGACGTAAATGGCAGCGATGATCAGCGTAAATACCAGCGCAAAAATACCAATCGTCAGCATGCTGTTCATAAAGCGATTCTGTGCTTCATTATTCAGACGCTGAGCGTATTTTTCGCGGAACGCCAGCAGGTTATCCAGCGTAATTTCAAACTGACGATCGAGCTGCGGAATAGAGGTGCTGACCAGCTGATTAAAGCGGGCGCTATCGTTGCGGCTTGCGGCGTCCATCAGCGGGCGCAGTCCCTCATCAACATAGGTCTGCCAGGCGAGACGGTAAGGCGCGGCGAATTCTTCTTCGCCAGCCACGCGCGGCGCGGCCTGATAGTTATTAAACGCCGCTGTCGCTTTTTGCATTGTCTCATTCGCGCTGGTCAGCGACGCCTGCGCTTTCTGGTTATCGCCCAGGGACGCGTTAATCATCGCCTCCATTAAACGCACCCGCAGCGTGCGGCTGTGGTTAATAGGATCGATAACGGAAAGGACGACACGAATTTCCTTGTTCACATTATCAAGCGACTGATTACTACGGGTGAGTGACCAGAGACTGGAGGCCGCGCTGGCGAGAAAAATACAGAGTAAAAAAGTGAAAACGAGTACTGAAAAACGCCTTACTGACATGATATACCCTTGCATAATAGTGCTATGTAAAAACTAACGCCTCAGAATGAAGAGCGTCATCAGCAGTTATCGGCAAATGGTATGGTTAACTTAGTAAAAATAAGGATATTTACAGACCAGTCCGCCCTGACCGGCCTGCGTCTTTTACCCCGGACTTAGCTGCGATGAGTATTGACTACCTGACCAATACCCTTACCTTCCAGCGTTTCCTGCGGATCGGCAAAGAAATCAATATTAAAGTACGTATCGTCGGTCAGCAGTTCGACGTGATGCCAGTATTCCGGTGGGCTGATGCCAAAATGCCCGGCCTCGATAACCACTTCGATTTCCGGCGTCGCGTCATGTGCGCTGGCGAAGCCATAGTACTTCACCGCGCCCTGCATCACGGATAACCGGCCATAAACGCCTTTTTTGGTGTTATGGTGCGTTAACAGCGCCTGCGGCACCGTCTCTTTAGTCCAGAACGGGGTGGAACGGGTGTGACGAAAATGAACGGGAATTTGTAAAGCCATAACGGGAACCTCCGATTTTAGTCGTGTTACCAGCCACAAACATTAGTCTCTTCATCTGACTCGTAGCCACGAACGATATTAATCAGGTCTTTAACGGCATCAGCAACAACAAGGGGATTCCTGAGTTCGTCAATGCTGTCAAAATCTTTATCCACGGATACGCCATTATTATTATTGGTAACAGTCAGCACAAAATCCTTATCGTTTTCTTTGCTGTCAGATAATCCTGCAACCAATTCTGTTACCGCCTGCACGGCAATATCCGGGACATATAACGCCATCGGTTTGAGATAGATTTTTTCCTGAACCTCTTTACAGCGGCGATTTTCCACTGCTAAAGAATAGCCTTTATTATCAGGTGCCATCATACTTTCCTTAACCTTCAATCAAAATTTGCGGATCAACGTAAAAATCCACGCAGAACAGGGTATCATCGGTTAGCGCTTCGATGTTATGCCATTTCTCGGGCGGAAATACCCCAAACTCACCGGCGTTAATTGTTAACGTCTCAATGGGTTGCGGGCTGGTTTCATCGGCGTAACCGTAATAACGAATAATGCCGCGCATCACGCTCAGACGGGGATAGACGCCCTGTCGCGTTCCGGCATCCAGATGCCGACGCCAGATAGAAGAAGGTGCTGTCTCTTTAGTCCAGAAAGGCGTACTGCGGGTGTGAATATAATTAGCGGGTATAACGATACGTTGCATGTTTCAACCTCGTTCATTTCGTTAAGCGCGGCTTAACGGGAGGGGAAAACCTTATGTTGCATATCATATACCTGTTTTATAATTTGTGGACTACTTTTTAGAAATAATTTTCCGCTCTTAATGTTAAATATTTACAGCGTTTATTAACACGTGCTGTCATTTGTCCTGCCGCTGAGCATAAAAGGATAATTAATATAAAATGCTGCTATATACCCCTTATTAACTATTGCAATAAGGCAAGCCAGTAACTTGAGTAGAAAAATATTACTCCTTAATAATTACGCGCAAAAAACTTGATGAATTCCTAAAAGTAAGGTGAAGGGTCAGGAGGTAACAAATTTCTGGTGGGGGGAAGGTAAACTGCCGGTGGGTGCTTGAGGCTTTCTGGCTTTGAGCATTTGCAAGGTTCAGAAAGACAAAAGCCCCAGGAGATGTTAATCAACCTGAGGCCAACGTATGAACTTCGCAATTCAGATGTTAGTCTCTTCTTCGCACGGAGGCAAGACATGCTGACAAAGTACGCCCTGGTGGCAATCATCGTGCTGTGTTTCACAGCGCTGGGATTCATGCTGATGGTGCGCGATTCACTTTGTGAACTGAGCATCAAAGAGCGTGGTATGGAGTTTAAGGCCGTTCTCGCTTACGAACCGAAGAAGTAGCCTGAACGCGGGGCCTGGTCCCCGCGTATCTGGTTGCCGGGTTAGATCCTCAATGCACCCGTTTCTTTTCTGTTACTGCCCCACCTTTATATATTCCTAAAAGCAAATAACGACCTTCAATCGTGATAGCTTTCACAATATCGCCATATAGGATCGCGGGTGGGTGCTTGAGGCTTTCTGGCTTTGAGCATTTGCAAGGTCCGGAAAGACGAAAGCCCCAGGAGATGTTAATCAACCTGAGGCCAACGTATGAACCTAAGCAATTCAGATGTTAGTCTCTTCTTCGCACAGAGGCAAGACATGCTGACAAAGTACGCCCTGGTGGCGATCATTGTGCTGTGTTTGACAGCGCTGGGATTCACGCTGATGGTGCGCGATTCACTCTGTGAACTGAGCATCAAAGAGCGTGGTATGGAGTTTAAGGCCGTTCTCGCTTACGAACCGAAGAAGTAGCCTGAACGCGGGGGCTCAGTCCCCGCGTGTCTGGTTGCCGGGTTGAATTCTCAATGCACCCGTTTCTTTTCTCTCTTCCAGCCATACCCATATTGACTTATTTTGTTATCAGCGTACTTTTCAGGACATGAAAACTTTTTTGATTATTGTTCCCGATGGCGGCATGTTGTTCGAAGCTGCCGGTATCGCCGATATCCTGATGCAGGCCAACCGCGTGCAGGCAGAGCAGCACGCGCCGCCGCGCTATCAGATCACCATTGCCACCACTCAGCCGCACCAGGTGATCCACGGGCAGTCGGGGTTGAACCTGCTGGCGGATTATCGTCTGCCGCAGCTCGATCCGCGTGAGCCCCGCGACACCATTATGATCACCGGGCGCGGCACAAATGAAGATGAAGGCGTGGCGGTGGTCGACTGGCTGCGTCTTGCCGCCCCGCACGCCAGGCGGGTAGTGTCTGTTTGCGGCGGCGCGATGCTACTGGCGCAGGCTGGCCTGCTGAACGGACGACGTGCCACGACACACTGGAAGCTGCTGGAGGAGATGAAATCCCGCTATCCGCTGGTGGCAGTGGAAAGCGGCCCGCTCTATGTTCAGGACGGCCCGATCTGGACCTCCGGCGGCGTGAGTTCCGGGTTTGATCTGACGCTTGCGCTGGTAGAGGATGATTACGGATTTACCCTCGCCCGTGAAGTGGCTCAGGATCTGGTGATGTATCTGCGTCGCCCCGGCGGACAGATGCAGTTCAGCCGTTTCCAGCTGCAAAACTGCGATCTTCCCGGCCCGATAGGTGAATTACAACGCTGGATCCTCAATAACCTCTCTGCTGATTTATCCGTTGAAAATCTGGCGGATCGGGTGGCAATGAGCCCGCGCAATTTCACCCGTGTCTTTACCCGCGACGCGGGTGTGTCTCCCGCGCGCTTCGTGGCGGAAGCGCGGCTGGCCGCAGCTCGCCACCAGCTGGAGCAGACCCGCGACACCCTGGAGCGGGTCGCCATCAGCACGGGCTTTGGCTCCAGCATCAATCTGCGCCGCATTTTCGAGAAGCAACTCAAGCTGACGCCCGGCGAATACCGGCAGCGATTTCACAGCCGCAATCTGGCGTAATGTGATCCATTTTTGTCATTTACGCCACCCCTGACCCGGCCTACTCTGAATGCAGAAACCGCATAACAGGAGGCAATCATGGTTAAGATCGGTATTAATGGCTTCGGCAGGATCGGACGCAATATGCTGCGTGCCGCGCTGGGTAGCGACGACATTCAGGTCGTGGCGATCAACGACCTCACCGACAGCAAAACTCTCGCGCATTTGCTGAAATACGACACCCTGCTTGGCACCCTTGCCGCGCCGGTGGAAGCCAGCGAAGGCGAGCTGAAAGTAGACGGAAACTCCATCCGCGTCTTCTCCGAGCGCGATCCGGCGAACATTCCGTGGAGCAGCGTGGGTGTTGAGATAGTGATTGAAGCCACTGGTTTCTTCACCGAGCGTGAAAAAGCCGAAGTGCATATCACCCACGGCGGCGCGAAACGCGTGATCATCTCCGCCCCGGCGAAAAACGACGACCTGACCGTGGTGCTGGGCGTTAACCATGAAAATTACGATCCAGAAAAACACTTTGTGGTCAGCAATGGCAGCTGCACTACTAACGGCCTCGCCCCTGCCGCCCAGGTTTTACATCAGCATTTTGGTATCGAGCACGGGCTGATGAATACCACCCACGCTTACACCAACAGCCAGGCGCTGCACGATCAGCCGGAAAAGGATCTGCGCGGCGCACGAGCAGCGGCAGAGTCGATTGTGCCTTACTCCAGCGGCGCGGCGAAAGCCCTTGGGAAAGTGATCCCTGAACTGGACGGTCGCCTGACCGGGTACTCGCTGCGCGTTCCGGTGCCGGTGGTGTCCATTGTCGATTTGACCGTCACCCTGAAACGCGACGTCACCGTTGAAGAAGTGAACGCCGCCTTCCGCGAGGCTGCCGCATCCGGTCCGCTACAGGGGATTCTGGGTTACAGCGACGAACCGCTGGTGTCGAGCGATTACCGTGGCGATCCCCGCTCATCCATTATCGACGGCCTGTCCACGCTGGTGATTGGCGGCAATCTGGTGAAAATCCTCGCCTGGTATGATAACGAATGGGGCTTCTCGAACCGGCTGGTGGATCTGGCGCGGTTGATGGCGAAACGCGGGTTGTGATTGATACGTTAATGCCGGGTGGCGGCTGCGCCTTACCCGGCCTACATGTCTTAACGATGCACATGTAGGCCCGGCAAGCCTGCGCCGCCGGGCATTTCGATTTTAAAACAGGCCCAGCGGCTTACCGCTGTAGCTGACCAGCAGGTTTTTGATCTGCTGATACTGGCTCAGCGCCATTTTGTGCGTTTCACGTCCGACGCCGGAATTTTTATACCCGCCGAAGGCCGCATGCGCCGGATACAGGTGGTAGCAGTTGGTCCACACGCGACCGGCTTTGATCGCCCGTCCCATACGCCACGCACGGTTAATATCCAGCGTCCACAGCCCCGCCCCGAGACCGTACTCTGTATCGTTGGCAATGCGCAGCGCTTCTTCTTCATCCTTAAAGGTCGTAATGCCCAGTACCGGTCCAAAAATCTCCTCCTGGAAGCAGCGCATACTGTTGTGGCCTTTGATCAGCGTCGGCTGGATATAGAAGCCGTTTTGCAGGGTGTCGCCATGATCGATATGCGCCCCGCCGGTGATGATCTCGCCGCCCTCTTCCCTGGCGATCTCAATGTAGGAGAGGATCTTGTCGTACTGCTCGCGGGAAGCCTGCGCGCCGATCATGGTGTCCGTATCAAAGGGATCGCCCTTGCGGATGGTTTCCATGCGGGCGATGACTTTTTCCACGAACTGCGGATAGATCGATTCCTGCACCAGCACGCGCGACGGACAGGTACAGACTTCTCCCTGGTTGAAGAAGCCGAGCACCGCGCCCTCAACGGCTTTGTCGATAAACTCCGCGTCGCCGTTCATGATGTCCTCAAAGAAAATATTCGGCGATTTCCCACCCAGCTCCACGGTGCTGGGAATAATATTTTCCGCCGCACAGGAGAGAATATGCCGCCCGATAGAAGTGGATCCGGTGAAAGCGATTTTCTCGATACGCTTGCTGCGCGCCAGCGGCTCACCCGCTTCAGTACCGAAACCGTGCACCACGTTAAGCACGCCTTTCGGCAGCAGATCGCCAATCAGTTCCATCAGCACGCTGATGCCGAGCGGCGTCTGCTCCGCCGGTTTCAGCACCACGCAGTTGCCCGCCGCCAGCGCCGGGCCGAGTTTCCATGCTGCCATCAGCAGCGGAAAGTTCCACGGAATGATCTGACCGACCACGCCGAGCGGTTCATAAATATGGTACGCGACCGTGGTGCTGTCGATTTCTGCCGCGGTACCCTCCTGGGCGCGGATACAACCGGCAAAATAGCGGAAATGATCCACCGCCAGCGGTAAATCCGCCCCCAGGGTTTCGCGGATCGGTTTGCCATTATCCCAGGTCTCCGTCAGCGCCAGCAGCTCCAGATTTTCCTCAATGCGATCGGCGATCGCCAGCAGCACATTCGCGCGCTCCTGCGCGCTGGTTTTACCCCAGGCGTCGGCGGCGGCATGAGCGGCGTCCAGCGCTTTTTCAATATCCGCCGCGCCCGAACGGGGAAACTGTGCGATCGCTTCACCCGTCACCGGCGTGGTGTTATCGAACCAGCGCCCTTCGACCGGATCGACAAATTCGCCGCCAATATAGTTGCCATAACGTTTTTTAAACGAGACTTTCGCGCCGTTCAGGCCAGGATGAGCGTAGAGCATAAGATGTTCCTCTGTTTTTATAAGTACAGGTGAGGCGTCTCGCCGGTGGCGGACCTTATGGAATAAGCAGTTCTTATGCCAGTTCAGCGGCATGAAGCATCATGTTTATTTTTATATTAACTATTAGTTACTTACGATTTTCCCTCCTCATATTAGTATGCGCCGATCCGGACACCTGTTACGGAAGTGTGTTGCACGTCGCTACACGTGAGACACCTTTATGCTACACATTCTTAACATTCCTTATTCCGGAGTCAGCGATGCCGCAACCCGTACCCTGCCAGGTGGAAGCCTCCTGGCAACGCAGCCTGAATTATGGTCTGCAACGTGACGACGACAGCCAGCCGTGGGTCGCATCCGGACAACTGAAAGAGGCGCGGGCGGAAAACACCTGGATCAGCCGCCTGGCGGATCCGCTGCTGGCGCGGCTGCATCCGGAACTCGCCAGCCATCCGTCGATTATGGTGCTCTCCGACGCCAGCGGGCTGGTGCTGGAAACGCACGGCAACAGCGATTTTCTGCATAAAGCCCAGCGCTATGCCCTGTCCCCCGGCAATTTGTGGGGCGAGCATGCCCGCGGCACTAACGCCATCGGCACGGCGCTGGCGCTGCAACAGCACTGCGAAGTCTCCGGCGGCGAGCACTACCTCAGCCGTAACGCCGGGCTGTTTTGCTCCGCCTCGCCGGTGTTCCGCCCGGACGGACTGATCGCCGGGGTGCTGGATCTCTCGACGCCCGCCCACGCACCGCGCCCCGATGCGGCGGCCATTGTGCGACGCGCCGTTTGTCAGATCGAACACGCCTGGACTACCAGCGCCGCCGGTACGCAGCGCTGGCTGCTGAGTCTGCATGCAGATGCCGCCCTGCCCGGCAGCGACGGGGAGCTGCTGTTTATCGTTGAGGATAATGTCCTGCTCGGCGCGAATCGCCTGGCAATGAAAGAGTTCGCCCTGCTGCCGGGGCATTTTGGCAGCACCGCCATCAGCACACTGCTGCCGCAGATCGCCCTGACAGGCGGGACCACCCGCACCATCGCCTGCAACCAGCGTCACTACACCCTGCGCCAGACGCCGCCCGCCCGCCGTTATCCCGGACGCGGCATCGCTGCGCCACAGGCCGTGGTCGATCCGCAAAAAGCCAAAGCGCTGCGCGTACTGAACGCCGGGATCGCCCTGTGCGTGACCGGGGAAACCGGCTGCGGCAAAGAACATCTGAGCCGCGAGCTGCACGCCAGCAGCCAGTGGCGCACTGGCCCGTTTGTGGCGATCAACTGCGCCGCCCTGCCGGAAAATCTGATCGAATCCGAGCTGTTCGGCTATGCGCCCGGTGCGTTTACCGGCGCGAGTCCGCGCGGTTACAGCGGTAAGCTGTGCGAGGCCAATGGCGGCGTGCTGTTTCTGGATGAGATCGGCGATATGCCACTGACGCTGCAAACGCGGCTGCTGCGGGTATTGCAGGAGAAAAAAGTCACGCCGCTCGGGGCCAGCACCAGCCGTGACGTGAATTTTGCGCTGATCTGCGCCACGCATCAGGATCTGGTTGCCCGCGCGGCGGCCGGGGCGTTCCGCGAAGATCTGCTCTATCGCATTCAGGAATACCAGCTGCGTATGCCGCCACTACGGGAGTGGCCTGACCGCGACGCTTTTATCCTGAAACTCTGGCATGATCTCGGCGCAGCAAAACGCCGGTTGACGCTGAGCGAAGGAGTGGTCAGTGAGCTGGCGTCGCGCCCGTGGCCGGGCAACGTACGCCAGTTGCTAAGCCAGCTGCGGGTGCTGATGGCGCTGGCTGACGATGGCGAGCACATCACGCTTGCGGATCTGCCGGAAAATGCCCCGATGCCAGCCCGCAGCGAAGAGATCGCCATTGCCGAAGCGCAGGGCAACATGAGTCTCGCCGCCCGTAAATTAGGCATCTCGCGCAGTACCCTGTATCGCCGCCGCGAAAAACGTCAGCCGGTTTAACCGGGTCGCATCGCCCGGCGGCGCAGGCTTGCCGGGCCTACAAATGAGCGCTGACCCGCAGGCCGGGTAAGGTGTAGCCGCCACCCGGCATCCCGCACCACGCTACCGCCGAACCTCATACTCCGGCTCGTCCGCCAGCAGTTTTGCCATATACACGCGATCAATCGCCCCGGTATCGTAATGCGCCAGCGTCAGCACCCGCGCTTTGCTCAGCTCCAGCGCCAGCTCAGGCGTGATAGAAAAACTGGCGGCGACTTCGTGCTTTTCCAGCCCCGGACGGCGGCGGCGGCGCTCGACGCGAAAACGGTGCTGATTATATTTCGCCCAGCCAATCAGCACCGCGCCGATCAGTAATGCCACAGCCATATACAGCATCACCGTACCGTAAGTGCTGTAAAAAGGCCGCACACCGCTGTCAGGCGACTCCGCCAGCGCGACCATCAGCCCGGTATAGATCAGATACGAAAAGCCCAGCCAGGCCACCAGCGTCAGCACGGCGTCCATCACCCGCGGGAAGACCCGCTGTTCAGTAAAAATCAGAGGTTCATTCATGATTCAATTCTCCCGATACCGCGATCCGGGCTGACCCAGCGTGCCCTGCTGCGCTTACGCGCCAGCATGACCTTAGGGAAAGCCACCAGGGTGGTAAATAAACTCAACATCCAGTAGACCACCGGGAACCAGATGATCCAGAACAGCGACGCCGCAATGCCCTTTTCGTAACGCCGTTCGATCAGCAAACTGACCATAAACTGCAACAGACACACCACGCCGAGCATCAGCCCGGTAAACGCCGGTGGAAACAGATGTTGAACATGTAAGGAATCCGGCATAGGCAGCACCATGCCGAAGAGGAACAGCAAAATGCTGATCGCATAGGCGAAGGCCCAAATCGTCGATAAGCAAAACTCCAGAAACAGCGGCCACATGCGGCGATATTCCCACGCCCACAGGCGACGCATGTTGACGATAAACACTTCGGCGCCGCCCTGCGCCCAGCGCAACCGCTGCTTCCACAGGCCTTTTAGGGTTTCCGGCATCAGGATCCAGCACAGCGCCCGCGGCTCAAAAAATACTGACCAGTGACGCAGTTGCAGCTTCCAGCTGATGTCGATGTCCTCGGTGATCATGTCCGGACTCCAGTAGCCCACTTCCGCCAGCGCACGGCGGCGAAAGGCGGCGATCACGCCGGAGACGGTAAACACCTGACCGTAGATCCGCTGGGTGCGTTTGATAAGTCCGATGATCGACGTGAATTCCCCCACCTGGACGCGGCCAATCAGCGTGGAGCGGGTACGGATGCGCGGATTGCCCGTCACCGCCCCGACCCGCGGGTAAAGCAGCAACGGCGTCACCAGATAAGCCGCGGCGTCGCGATCCAGCAGCGCATCGCCATCAATACAGACGAGGAAATCGCTGTTTGCCGCCGCCGCGCCCGCCTGTAGCGCCACCGCCTTGCCCTGGTTTTCCGCCAGATGGATCACCCGCAGGCGCGGAAACTCTTCCGCCAGTCCATCCAGCACCGCCCCGGTGTTATCTTTCGAACCGTCATTAATGGCGATCACCTCGATGTTCTGATAGCGCTGCGCCAGCGCCGCCTCGATGGTTTCCCGCGCGTTCAGCCCTTCGTTATAACAGGGGATAAGAATGGAGATCAGCGGGTTGCCCGGCAGTTCCGGCGCGGGCGTCCCTTTCCCCCAGGGCCAGTGCCGCTCGCGGTAGAACCAGAAATACAGCCCGCCGCTGATCCACAGCGCGGACATAAACAGCGGCCAGAAAAACACGAAATTGAGGATCACTTCACCCGTGAAAATGGCAGCCACGCCCAGCGGGAAGCTGAACATCAGGCAAAGGATCAGAAACGCGACGATGCGATCGGTCATTTTTGCGGGTACCAGTAAGAGGAAAAGGTGGGGCGTATTGCCGACATTTCAGGGTGATCGTTAATGAAATCGTCGGGGTAATAGCCGTAATTTTTTGCGCCGCTGAGCTTCAGCTGACGCATCCAGTGAGCCAGCTGCTCACCGCTGATATCGGCATGTTCGCCGGTTTTGCGCCAGTCGCGGGCCTGCAGCTCAAAGACGGTTTTATCCAGCGCGCCGGGGATCTGCGCCACGCGGTTAACGAGGCTGTCGAGCCAGGCGTCGTCCTGTCCGGCGGGCACGTTTTCCATCAGCGGCATCGCCATTGGCGCGGTCCAGTCGTACGCGCCGAGGAAATCGTTCAGGTTTTGCGCAAACCAGGCTTCGCTGGCGGGATCGAGCACCGGCATGGCGTAGATATTGCGCGCGGTTTTCACCTGCGGGCCACGAATGGCGCGTACGGTTTCCGTCAGCTGTTTCGTGAAATCGATCAGCGCCCGGCTCTTGAAGCGCGTCCAGCGTTCCATCGTTTGCGGATTGCTGCGGATCTCCGCAATGCTGGCGGGGAATCCGGCGGCCTGATAGGCGCGCATCGCGTCCGGTGACGCATCCTCGAAATCAGTCAGCATGGCGTCATCGTGGAACAAAATGCCGTGGAAGGAGGCGTGCCGGGCCAGATCCTCGTAGATATCCTTAATGCGCTGGCGCGCCACCGGGCTCCAGGGCGACAGCCGCACATAATGCTGACGATCCACCGCCGCCCGTCCGCTCTCCGGCGACCAGGCCGCAACGCGCGGCACCGAGGCATCCAGATCGAAGGCCAGCACCGGCATCCAGGCATAGACGTTCACCCCGCCACGGGTCTGCAACTGCCAGGCGATAAAGTTGAACAGATCGGCGCGCATCGGCAGCCAGCGGTTAGGGAAATAAAGCTCGCGGATATTGCCATCGCCCTCGGGATCGGCGTACGCCTGTAAAAAGACGTGGGAGATGCGCATGTCGTAAACGCGCTGGATCAGCTTGTCGATGTTCTTGCGCTGCTGCACGGGATCCTTGTCATAGACATAATCCAGATCGATATGCATCACGCGCATTGTCTGCTCCTCGCGCACCTGCGCGACCTGGCTGGCAAAGTTGCGCAGCGACGGGTTATCAGAGATCAGAATGCGCGGCACATCGTCGAGACTGGCGGCATTGGCAAGGCCAGGATTCAGAGTAAAAGCCATCTGATAACCATGCTGGCGCGCCAGTTTCAGCGTCGTGCCGTTGGCCGCGCCGTAAGGCCAGACCCAGGCGCGCGGCGGCTTACCGGTCACCTCGGCGATCTTTTTGGTGACGCGTTCCAGATCGGCATTGATGCGCGCTTCATACTGCGCATCGGTTTCGTACTGACCGGTATTTTTGTCATATAACCGGTTCGCCACCGCCGGTTCTTTACTGCCCTGTGGATTCGCCTGTACGCCGTAGTGCGATGCCCAGGTATGCGCGCCGATTTCCACTAACGGCGATTTGCTGACTTCGCGCACCATCTCCCAGGTGGCGAACTTATCGCGCGCGGTTTTCAGGCCGCCAAAATCCACCGGCTGATTGGCTGGCGCGTCCACCCAGCTGCCGACGGGCGCCCATAACGCCGGAAATTTATAGCGCTCCAGCAGCGGCCAGACACGGGTATAAAAACTGCTGTAACCGTCATCGAAGGTTAACAGCACCGCTTTTTCCGGCAGGACAATCTTCCCGGCGTGAGCATCCGCTATCTGCTGTACGCTGATCGGGTGATAGCCGTTGTCACGCAGCCAGGCCAGCTGATCGTTCAGCGCGCTGGTGCGCACCGACAGATAGCGCTGATCCGCGGCGTCATCTTCCACATCGTGATACCCCAGAACGAGGAAACTGTTTTTCGGCCAGGCGTGATCCGCATTAAGCGGTACCCGGTCGGCGGGGGGAATATAGCGGGGCGTCTCGGCGCTCCCGCACGCGGTGATCATCAGCAATCCCGCGAAAATGATCCCGGCGTGCAGCCATCGTCTAAACATGAAACGTCCTCAAAACCTGACATTCAAATCAAAAGCGAGGGCAATGTTGCGCTCCCGCTTACCATCGTAGGGACGCTTATCCCAGGTGAGCATCACCCCGGTATCCACCACGTTATTCCATTGCACCCGTTGCCCGTAACTGAACTGCGTTATCGCGCCGCTGGACTGGCCTTTCTGCCAGTAGCGCCCCGCCCCGGCCTGAAACTGCTGTTTCCATACCGTGTCGTAATGGCGATAAATCACATGCTCCGCGCTCAGACCCGGCGCCAGCGAGAAATCCCGCTGCGGGTTGTAATAGGGCACGTCTTCTTTAGTGTTGTGACTGCCGCTCAGCCCCGGCGTGAAATCCAGCGTGAAGCGTGGCGTGGTCCACAGCCGCTCTTTTCCGCTCAGGCTGTATTCCAGGCGATCGTTGCCATCGGAGAAATGCGCGGCGGACACCGAAACTGAATATTCGCGGCGTTCGTTCTTGTACCAGCGCAGCCACAGATCGCCGCCGTCGGCGCTGACGCCGTTGCGCAGGGCGCGCAGCGGGGTATTGCGCGACAGCCGTTCGGCGGAGCCGCCGATGCGCCAGTTGTCGTTAAAGTCGTGCCAGCCGGAAAAGCGTGCGCCGATCTTTTGCCCGTCGCCGTAGTTGCGCCCGGAGATCTCCAGTTCCGCCCAGTTATTGCGTGAGGTCCACTCGGCCCCGGCGGCAATATCCCGGCTGATGCCCTTACCTTCTTCGAACTCGCCGGTGGCAAAGTTGAAGCCGGTGAACAAGCGCCAGTTATCGTTGATCGGCGGGCTGTAGAGCGCGGAGTTAAGCGTGAAATCGTGCTGGCCGCTGATCGGGCTGTCGGAATCGATACCCTGACCGCCGCTGATACGCAGCTCGGCTTTCTCGTGCACATCGATGATGCGCTTGAGCCGCAGACTGGCGGCATCGTCCGGGCTGCGGGCGATAACATCCGCCGTCAGTTCTTTCGCCTGCCGCCACTCCTGTAGTTCCAGCGCAGTGGCGGCCTGCTGACGCTCAAGCGCCAGGTTGCTCGGCTCGATCACTTCCGCCAGTTTCAGTTCCCGTTCCGACTCGCGGGGCAGGCCGCGCGCCAGCAGCACCGCGGCGTAGGTAATGCGCAGCGCCTGGTTGCCGGACCCGGTACGCGCCAGCCTTTCCGCGTGGCTTTCGGCGGCGGGCAGATCGTTGGTGGCGATCTCATATTCGGTCAGCAGCGTCTGCCCTAGCAGCCAGTTATCGTTCGGCTGCGGCGTCGGCGAGCCGTAGATCCGTTTCAGATAAGGGCTGTCTTTGATCAGCGTATCGACCTGCGCTTTGGCTTCTTCAAAATGGTTATTATCAAGACGAGCGTAAAACAGCTCCTGCTCATCGTCGCTGGTCAGCGGCGTCACCGGCAGCGGGCCGCGCGGGAAATAGAGCTGTTCCAGCATGGCTTCCGCTTTATCGGGCTGTTCTTCCGTCAGCCAGGCCGAGGCGATCCAACGCTTCGCATAGTCGGGAACCGGCTTGTCATTGGCGGTGAGCGACTCATATTCACGAATGGCTTCGGCGGTGCGTTTGCGGATCACCAGCGCGCCCAGACGGTCAATACGGGCGCGGCGCAGATCGGCTGCCGCCTGCGGATTATCCTGCCACGCGGCGATCAGCCGGTCGTAGCGGGCCAGCGCTTTATCCGCCACCAGAAAGCGCTCCTCTTCGTTACGCGTCGGCGTGAACGCGGTGCGCACCGTCTGCGCGGCGGCATCCAGCGCCAGCCTGCGCGCCAGCGCGTCAGGGGTTTTGCTGGTTTCGGACAGTTCGAGCGCCGGTCCGGCAATACGGTTCGCCGACATCGCCGCCAGCAGCGTCGGCTGCACGCTTTTATTCTGCGGATCCAGCGCCTGGGCGCGGCTGGCGGCCAGCAGCGCGTCCCAGTTTTTGCCCTGCGCGTGATAAACGTAAGCCAGCACCGCATCGCTCTCCGGCCCCGGCGTGCTTTTTGCCCAGGCGGTGGCCTGGGTGATGGCCTCCTGGTTACGACGGGCGTCCGCCAGCGTCATGATCCAGCCCGCGCGCGCATCTTTGTCGTCCGGCATTTCCCGCAGCACGTTGTCCCATACCGCCAGCGACTCATCCCATTTCTTCTGGTTGCGCAGCGCCCGCGCCACTGCCAGCTGGCCGCGCGCCGGGATCGCCATGCTGCCCTGATAACGCGACCAGATGGCCAGGGTTTGCGCGTCGTTATCCGACCAGGCCGAGACCTGTAGCCAGTCGGCGACCTGACCCGGCGTCAGACGCGTTTGGGTTTCCTGCTGTTTGAGATAATCGAGTAAGGGCGCACTGTCTCCGCTGCGAGCCTGAATAATCAGTTGATCGTAGACCGGGGTTTCAGCCCAGGCGAAAACCGGAAACAGAATACTTGCTGTAAATAAACAGGTTCCGGGACTAAAGCGCTTTACGCAATTTTCACGTCGTCGAATACTGAACATAACTGTCCTTATATCCTTATACCAGAGATGAGCTTTTCATTAATTTATTGCGGCAATATGACCGGCTTTAATTCAATACGCCAGACTTAAAATTCTTCTCAAAAATAAATAAATATCATACTTTAGTCGTATGTAAATTTATTCCAGCATCATCTAAAGCGGGTAAAATAATTATCATGACGCTAATCCAACGTTAGCCTTTATATATAATTACTGCACTACTACATGCGTATTTTTTACATAAAAAAGCCACGCATTAGCGTGGCTTTTGTGGGAAGGGTGCGGGTTATCTGCCGCTGTGGTGATCCACCCGGAGATGGTCGACAATCAGCGCGCGGGTGCTGGTTTGCTCATCATCATAAGGCGTGCGGGTTTCTTCAATCAGACGCCCGGCGTTATATTTTTTCACCGTCTCGACATTATGCTTTTCAGCAGCCTGAGTGACGGATTTCACTTCCCCTTTTTCATTGAATGCCAGCGCCGTTTCAGTGCTGCTTCTGTCGTCAATCTGATGATAGCTATAGTTTTGCGACGAGGCTTCAAGGGTTAACGCCAGCGGAACGGTTTTATCAATCGCCTGATGATAACTGGCCTGCAAATGCGCAGTGGTTTTCTGCGTCAGCCTGCCGGCATTTTCGCGTTCTGTGCGCTGAGAAGAGGAATAAGCAAAGCTATCGCGCTCATCTTTACGGAATGGATTTGGTGATTTATCGGCCTGTTTAAAATTCGCAGAATAATCTGCCAGACCGCTTAAATTTTCCTGCACGACATTATCGTTAGTACGCGTAATAATATTAAGGCGATTATCCACTTCATTTGAGCCGTACTGACTGTTCAGCGCCATAAAGCTATTTTTGAACATATCAATAAGGTTTTTATCACCCTGTCCGCGTGCACGGGCGCTGTCGAGCTGACTGGCCCAGCTGGCGAGCGCCTGCTGTTCCTGCCCGTAGCTGCCCACCGTTTCCGGGTGAGACAGATCGGTGCTCAGATCGAACGCCACCTTGTCGGTTTGATAACTCATCGCGCGGGCGCTGCTGTCGGCATGGAATTTCAGCGACTGCAGCGAATCGGCATCTTTGCGCACATCCGTTTGCAGATCGACGGCTTTAAGCTGCGTGCTGTCAAAATTCATCAGCCCCTGCAGGTTAAGCGACGGCGTGTCAGCAGACAGGCCATCGAGCGTGCTCTGGAAAGCATCCGCTAAACCGGCGATGGCGGCGGTTTCATCTTCAGTTAATTCACCCCCGGCGGTTTTCAGCTCCACGACCAGGCCGTTCTGGTTGCGCGTCATGCCGAGGCTGACGTTGATACCGGAGGCGGTGGTGATATTCAGCGCCACCGCACGATCCGGCTGACGCTCCTGCGCGCCCTGCGTGTCAACCGTCGCCGACAGGGTGATGCCCTGCGGATGATCTTTTAGCCCTTCGAGCAGCGCTTTTCCGAGGCCCTGGAAGGCATCCGCCTGCGCGCCGCGCACGTTGGTGCCGATCAAAATGCTCAGCTGGCTGTGATCAAGCCCTGCGGTATTAACGGTTTTCGCCGGATTCAGGCTGTATACCGCCGGCAGCGTGGTGGTGTTATTCAGCGAGACAATGGCGGATGCCTGAATCGCCGCGGCGGTTTTGTTCTGGCTGGCCTGGAGAGGCTGCACGCGCGGCGCCAGCAGGCTGTTGATGGTGGTGGACAATGGTGACCGGACTTGCATGATATTCCCTCATTTCATGACGTTATTCGGTTATCGGCGGGGAATGGTGAAACATTAAGCTTATATATCGAGCACTTGATGCAGATAACATTTGGCAGGGTGCAGGGACAGGTCCAGTGGTAGGTTCAGTGGTAGTGTTCCGTTCACTTTGCGTTTCGT
>NZ_JBNRLQ010000017.1:0-40659 GCF_055804875.1 Enterobacter sp. K510
GGGCGTTGTTGCTAAAGTTCTGGGCTAATTGCCGCTGAACTTAACCTTTCGGGGTTAATGTGACATGAATGCCAGCCACTTATGTGGCTGGCATTTTTTTTGCCTGATAATTAATTTGATTATTACTTTGTCGTATATTATTCATTTGTTAAATATATTTCCTCTTTTATTATTAACGACACCAGCCTCTATATGAGGTAGTTCTTAATATTTAATATTTTTACCTTATGCTTGCAGTAATGGTTAATTGATCTCTTAAATAAACCCTGAAAAAATAAAGATGAAAGTGTGAGGATATTGTCTTCTTTATTACTTTCACCTGGAAAGTATTAATCATAATTTTTCTGTATATATTTAAGAGGGATTTTATTATGCATTTTAAAAAGCATACGCTGGCGCTATTAATGGCGCTGGCGTGTACCCCTTTTGGCGCATCCGCCGGGACCTTGGCCGCTAACGATCAAACGAATACTATTAGCGGGCTTGACGCCAGCCAGATGTTATCTAAGGACAATGGAAATACCTGGCTGGCGTACAGCACCGAGAATCAGAATAACTTCCCGGGTAATGTCGTGGTCATGGTGGCCGTAAAAGACGACAAGGTAATTAATTCTCAGACCTATGATCCATCCCAGTCTTACCCTACAGCAGGCACGGTGGTTCGTTACAATGGTTATTACTGGACCAGCCAGTGGTGGGTAAATCCAGGTGAAATGCCCGGCAGCAATAGCGTATGGCTGCAGGGTAAGGAAGTGAAAATCAATACTCTGGCGACCTTTACCTTCACGCCTTATACCGGCCAGGCAGCCGTGGATTTTCAGAATGAGCAAAAAGGGAAAGTGGCTGCACAACGAAAAGTCTATGGTTACTTCCCGGAGTGGGGCGTGTATGACGCGCATAAGAACTTTACCCCGGATAAAATTGATTATACTGGCATTACGCACCTGAATTATGGCTTTGCGGTGGTTAAGCAGGGCGTTGTAGTGACACATGACACCGAAAAAGGGCCTGGTTTGATGCGCGAGCTGGATCAGCGCACGGAGCTGGCGGGCGTAACCAATATTCTCTCCGTGGGTGGTTGGAACAACTCCGAAGAGGGCCAGTTTGAAGCTGCAACCGCCACTGATGCAGGTATCGAAAAGCTGGCTAACAGCATTGTCTCTTACATGATGACCTGGGGATTTGATGGCGTTGATATCGACTGGGAGTACCCGGATACCGACGCCGAGAAAACCCAGTTCACCAGGCTGATTAAGTCCCTGCGCACTAAACTGGACGCCGAGGGTGTAAAAGAAGATCGCTACTATCAGCTTTCTGCCGCGGTAACGGCAAACCACAATAAGATCCAGTATATCAATCCGGCTGAGACGGTACCGCTGCTTGATTCGGTTAACGTCATGTCTTATGACTTCCATGGCGCATTTGATCCGATCACTGGCCACAACTCACCGTTGTTCGCCAACAGCAAGGATGCCGATCTGGAATTCAACTCAGCATCGGCAATGACCGCCTACAGCACCACCTGGAAAGTGCCTAAATCTAAACTGATGATGGGACTGGCCTGGTATGGACGTGGTTGGGGCAACGTGGAACCCACCGAAATTGTGAAGGGGTTGCCAGGGTTGTTTGCGCCGGGCACGGCTACTATACATGGCCAGTGGGATGACAACGGACAGTACACTGGTACCAACCCATGGTATTACCTGAAAGGTCTGGTGAATAACGGTCAGTATACCCGTTATTGGGATCCTGAATCGCGAGTGCCTTATTTGTACAATAGTGCAACTAAAGAGTTTTTGACTTACGACGATCCGCAGTCAATCCGGGAAAAAGTTGATTACATCAATCAGGAAGGCTACGGCGGCGCTATTGTCTGGGATCTGAGCGGCGATACGCCGGAGCATGAACTGGGCAACATTGTGAAAGAGATCATCACGACGCCTGCGCGTGATCCGGATCTGAAAGGGTTGTTTGTCACCCTGTTTGATAATCAACAGCGTGTCGTTATCAACCTCGATGCGTCTAAGTTGTCTCCTGGTAATGCCTACCGTGTGGAAGTTGACGGGCAGTATCTCTTCTCCACGGAAGGGGCAACAGCTTACTACTCATATCGCTACAACTACGGTAAAGAGGTGTCTTTACGCACAGGTAATGCGGCTTATATCCTGCACCCCGGGGCCAAAATCACCGTTAAACGTACTCAGCCTAACCCAGCCGTCATCGGCGAGCTGATCGTTACCGAAGATATGCTGCAAGGAAATAATCCGGTTGTTAACGACGGCGACGTTAAATCCTTGAAAGTTATCCAGGAAAATAATATTCCCTACGTTCTTGTCGAGTTTGCAAAAGATAAGCTGAAGAGTGCCGACGGCTCATCTTATATTGCGAAAGTTATCGATGATGACAAGAAAAAAGGGAATTACATTTTCAGTTGCGACAATGGTTCCTGTTTTTACAGTTCCGTCAGTGATAAGGGCGACACTATGGTTGTGAAATCAGATGAGCGGGATATCTCCGTAGGCGAAACTGTGGTGGTTGAGCGTACCTCCCCGAATCCGGCGACCATTGCAAAAATTGTCGTTACTGCCGATATGCTGAAATAACAGCTTGTATAAAATGTTATGCCGCCTGCTTGCAGGCGGCTTTTTTACGTTGTGCCCTGTTCCATACCACCCTCTTTTCTGGCATTGAAATCATAACCATTCTCATTTACAATCTGGATAGATTTTGAACGGGAGTGCATATGTACATTTGTCTGTGTAATGGCGTGAGCGATAAAAAGATCCGTCAGGCGGTACGCCAGTTTAGTCCTCAGTCATTTCAGCAATTGAGGAAGTTCATACCGGTTGGCAATCAGTGCGGGAAGTGCGTACGTGCGGCGCGTGAAATCATGCAAGATGAGTTGATGCAACTCCCTGAGTTTAAAGAAATCGCCTGAATTTGTTCTTTTCTTAATCGTTTTCCTTTGCATCTACTACGCTTGTAAAGAGTGGAAGCGGAGGAACGATAAAATGAAAGGTGATGTTAAGATAATAAATTATCTCAATAAATTATTGGGAAATGAGCTTGTCGCAATCAACCAGTATTTTTTACATGCTCGCATGTTTAAAAACTGGGGTCTTAAACGTCTTAACGACGTCGAGTACCATGAATCCATTGATGAAATGAAACACGCCGATAAATATATTGAGCGTATTTTGTTTCTTGAAGGGATCCCCAATCTCCAGGATCTTGGCAAACTCAACATTGGTGAAGATGTTGAGGAGATACTGCGCTCTGACCTTGCCCTTGAACTTGATGGTGCGAAGGATCTGCGCGAAGCCATTGCCTGGGCGGACAGCGTTCATGACTATGTCAGCCGTGACATGATGATTGAAATTCTGGCCGATGAAGAAGGGCATATCGACTGGCTGGAAACGGAACTGGATCTCATCCAGAAAATGGGCATTCAGAATTACCTGCAGGCCCAGATCCGCGAAGAGTAAGCATTATCCACGGAGCGGCGACAGTTCGCCGCTCTGCTTCAGTATATTTCCCACCCCAACAACTGTGCGCTGAAAATAACCCATCCCGCCAGCCCCAGCCAGGGACCGAAGGCGATTTGTGGAACCTGCGTACCCCGCGTCAGGCGCAGCGCCATCCAGCAGACAATCCCCATCAGTGACGCGCCCAGCAGCACCGTCGGTAACGCCTGCCAGCCACTCCAGGCTCCCAGCGCCCCCAGCAATTTCGCATCCCCAAGTCCCAGCCCTTCTTTACCGGTTATCAGCCGGTATATCCACCACACCAGCCACAGCGAAAGGTAGCCTGCCACCGCGCCGAACAGCCCATCCGTTAAGGTGTTCTGCTGATACAGCGCATGATAAAGCATACCGAGCCAGATCAACGGCTGCGTCAGCCGGTCCGGCAGCAAGTACGTGCGGGCATCGATTTGCGCCAGCGCCAGTACAAACCAGAACAGCAGCATCACGGCAAAGGCATCGGCATGGTCCGGGAACAGCGCGGCAATCAGCGCGAAAGCGACGCCGCAGGTCAGTTCGGTCAGAGGATAGCGAGCGGAGATGGGCTGCCGGCAGTCCCGGCAGCGGCCATGCAGCAACAGCCAGCCGAGCAGCGGAATGTTATCCACGTACCTTATGCGGTGCTGACAATGCGGGCAGTGCGAGGGCGGCCAGGCGATATGCCAGTTTGCCGGGCAGTCGTTCTCCATCATCAGCGGCAGACGGTAAACCACCACATTCATAACGCTGCCGGTAAGTAACCCTACCAGCGCCAGCATTGCGACGTACGTTTCGTTAATCATGCGTGCCTGCCTGAGCGAATTCGAGTGTTGCAATGGTGATGCTGCCCGGCGCGCTGCCAGCGCTGAAGGCTAATCGTGATACCTGCAAACCCCGGTTTTGCATCTCATCCAGCCAGCTGAAAAACGCGCTGCTGCTGGCAGCGGAAAGCGCGACGGTAAAACGACCGGGCGTGGCTGGCGTCACCACCACGTTCAGGCCCGCCTGCGCCGCGCTGTGCTGTATCAGCGTCGGGACGTCACCGGTCAGCGGCTGGCTGCCCACCAGTCCGCTGCGCTGTGCGGCCTCGCTCACCCACTGGATCTCGCTTTTCAGCCGGGCGTTTTCCTGCTGTTGTTGCAGGATGGCTTTGTTCAGCGGCTGTAGTACGCCGTACCAGAACGCCAGCAGCAGGCTGAACAGCGCGAGCAGCATCAGGCTGCGTTTTTCGCCAGCGCTTCTTGATTGCCAGAAAGAATTCATTTGCGCTCCTTTAAGCTGATCTTCACACCGTCCGGTTGTTGCAGAACGGTATATTCACCGGCGGCCTGGGCCATAAATCCGCTGAGCTGTCCGGCATCGTTCGCGTGGAGGATCGCCTCAAAACGGTGAGTATCGAGATCGTAACTGACATGGCTTAGCGTCAGCCCCGGCCAGGGCTGTAACTTTTCCTGAAGCTGCGTCAGCAACGTCAGCACGTCCGAATGACGGTTTTTAACGGAGGAGGCGAAGAAAAATTTGAAGTTATTACTGCGATCCTCGCCGGGAAAATAGCGGCTCCACAGCGTCCGTCCTTCGGATACCAGCGCCTGTTTTTGCTGATGCAACTGCCAGAGCGTCAGCCCTTTCAGACCGAAAAAGAGCGCCATTGCCAGGCCTGTCATTACCGCTGCGCCATATTTCAGCGCGCGTGGCGCCTGTCTCACAGGCCGGGCCGGGCGAAACGCGCCCTGAATGAGGTTAACCGCAGGCAGGGTGTCAGCGTCGTACCAGTGTCCGGGCTCCTGAATATATTCAACCGCGGTGTGCTCCACCGGAAATGGGCTGGCGCTCACGACAGGCATCTCCGGGCAGGAGCTGAGCAAATAACCTAGCAGCGCCTCGTCCAGCACGCCCGTTTTCCAGGCGTCGTAACGGATCATCCACCGCGACGCCTCCCGATTCAGACTCCAGCCGTTCGCCACATGAGGCAGCCAGAAACCATCCGGCACCATATGGGTGAGCGTCACGCCCGCCACGGAGAACGCCGCCAGCATCTCCGCGAGGGCGCGCCGGGCGATCCCCGCCAGATGCAGCGTATTCTCTTCCCGGCAAAGTACCGTCCACAGCAGATCGTCGGCGTTGCCGGTTACGCTGTCTTCCACCAGCCAGCTCAGGGTTTGCGGCGTAATTTTGTAATTTGCAGCAGGAAGTTCGGCGCGGCGAAAACAGAGATATTCCGGCGACAGCAACAGGCAGACGGTATCGGCGGGCGGCAGATGTGCCAGCGCGCCCGGCTGAAGATAGTCCTCCAGTTCGTGAAGCGTCGGCGCGGGTGTTTCACCGGCAATGCACCACACCAGTTTTCCTGGTAAAGGGCGTAAGATAATTTTCTGCACGAGGTAAATCCTTTTAATGCCCGACCGCCGCGCGTCGGCGGGCGGTGATAAAGAGTTGCGACTTTTTCGTATCAAATTCCAGATCGCTGATCGTGCCGCTGCGGCTCTCCCCCTGATCCACGATGGTTTCCAGCCGGAAATACTGGCTGGTGGTGGCAGCGATATTTTTGAACGCCTCCAGTTCTTCCTTGCGTCCCGGAAAGGATTTTTCGATGGATGCTTTCAGCGCGGCAATGCTCGTCCAGCCCTGACGCTTCTGTTTATCAAACAGGGCGCGAATGTCGCTGACCTGCACGGCGTTATTCAGCATCGCCGCCAGCAGAGGCGCATCGTCACGTGTCAGAGTGCTGATGTTGATCTTCAGCTCATCGTTCGGCAGCGCACACGTAAAAGGGATGAGCTGCTGGTACAGCGCAGGCGTCATCCCTTTGATCTGCCGGAGTTCGCTCACCGAATACAGGCGGCGTCCGCCGATGGTATGGGGATCGCCACTGGTGCGGTAATAGTCGTTTTCCGCACCGGCACGGCGCGGCGTTTCATCGCTGTCGATATAATCAGCAATGGCGTCGATAAGCGCTTCGGCTGGTGCGCCGGTCACGCCAAGATTGGCGAGCAGGGCGGTAAAGACCTGTACGCTGGCGGGCACGTCCGCCATGATGTCAGTGGGCGCATTCACCAGCGCATTGATGTTAAAGCAGGCCTGGCGGTCAGTCAGTTGCCAGTTGATGGTCTCGCCGCTGGCAAGCGCCAGCCGCTGTGGCTGCGCCCACAGTTGATCGCGCGTCAGCAGTTTGGCGTTATCGCGCAGATCCTGCGCAAGCGTCAGCATCGCCTGATGCTCAGCCAGTCCGAGCAGCCAGTTCTGCTGCAACTGTTGCCGCGTATAACCGGTGCGCTTGATATTGATCTGATAGCGCAGCGTCATTTCACTGGCCAGCGCGGCCATGATCGCGAGGATCATCAACACCACCAGCAGCGCCACGCCTTTTTGCGATCTCATGGCGTGCCTCCGTTGCGGCGGTTTTCCGGCAGCAGAAGCAGGCGCGTGATCGTGCCTGACCCTTTGATATTGATTTCGGCTTCGATCGCCCTCGGGTATTCCCCGGGCGGAAGCGTGGTCACCACGGCATCCTTAAGGTAATAACGCAGGGTAAAGGCGATCACGTCCGTCAACATGGGCTGCGTGATGGACGGCTGCTCATCCTCCGGATAGCGCCAGATGGCGCGGTAAAGGGTGTGATTTTTAAGCGACCACTCGACGCGCTGCAGATCCGGCGCACAGCAGATATCCGGCATGTCATTGTTGCTGGCGGTGGTGAGCATCAGGCGGCTTTTTTCCCCCTCCGGCGACATCAGCGGCACGATCTGCCAGACATCTTTATCCAGCAGATTGACCGCGCGAACCAGGGTCGCAAAACGTTGCTGATGCTGTTTCGTCACCTCATTGCTGTTTACCGTTGCCCTCAGTAACTGGCCGGTGAGCAGGCTGAGCACCGCAAAGAGCGCAATCGCCAGCAGCACTTCCAGCAGCGTGAAGCCGGTCTGTGCTTTAGCGTGTCGGGGCATCGGCGGCTCCTTTCTCTGCGGGCACATAGCGGCGGAGCCGCATTTTCTGCCCGTTATCAATAGAAACTTCCGCCGTTAATAGCTGCATACCCGGCACGTCCGATGCCGACGCCGTTAGCGTCCATGTCCAGCTTCGTTGGCCCATCTGGCTTTTACCCTGCGCGGTGACGGCCAGCGGTGTGGCGGATAGCTGCTGCTTTTTCAGCACATTATCGGCAACCCAACTGGCGAACACCTGCTCTTCCATCTTGGAGGTGGCGGCGATTTGCCCGCTCAGGCTGTTGATCAGCGTCAGCGAGACGGAGGCGAAGATCACCATCGCCAGCAGCACTTCCAGCAGGGTCATGCCGGTCTGCTGGCGGCTCATGGTGTTGCTCCACTGCTGAATTGCAACGGCAGGCCGCCGGTGCTGGTCAGGGTGAAAAGTACCGCTCTGCTTTGCCGATCCTGGATTTGCAGCGTAAAGGGCGTGATTTCGCCGTCCGGACGGATAAGGATTTGCGGCGTCCCGGCGGCCTGTCTGGCCAGAGAGGCGGGCGAGAGCGTGACCCGCCAGCTGTCGTGCCAGTCGCCTTCGGTCGCCAGCCGGAAATAGTTTTCAGGGGGCTGCCAGCGGTTACGTACTGGCGTCACAATGCGCCAGCCCCGTTCACGGATCTCAATACCCGCGCTGCGGTCTTCCATGGTTGACCAGTCAGCGGTGTATTCCATCAGCGCCGCCAACTGCTCACCGGCGGTGATGGCTTTTTTGCGATCGTCGTCGCTCACCATCATCACCAGCGTGGCGCTTAACGCCAGCAGCGTCAGCACCAGTAATATTTCCAGCAGGGTAAATCCTTTTACCGCCTTCATGGTCAGGGCTTCGCGTTATCCATTTCCCAGTTCGTGATGTCATCCTGGGTACCGGCTTCACCGTCAACGCCCGCAGAGATAATGTCGTAATCCCCGTGTTCGCCAGGGCTGACCAGTAGATAATCATTCCCCCAGGGATCCTGCGGCAGGCGTTTGATATAGCCGGAGGTGTTGTAATTTTCCGGGATCGGCGAGCTGGTGGGCTTTTCAACCAGCGCTTTCAGCCCCTGAGCCGTTACCGGATAGCGATGGTTGTCGAGCTTGTACATATCCAGCGCGTTTTCCAGCGCCACAATGTCGCTGATGGCTTTCTGCTTGTCGGCGCGCTCTTTATTACCCATTAAGTTAGGCACCACCAGGCTTGCCAGCACGCCAAGAATAACGATTACCACCATCAGTTCGAGCAGGGTAAACCCCTGCTGCCGTTTCTGAGACTCTGTGTTCATATTGCTTTTCCTTAAGTCACTAATGAATTGAGTTGTAAGATTGGTTGCAACACCGAGACGATAATGAACAGTACAATCATCGCCATGGTGATAATCAGCCCCGGCTCAAACAGTGCCAGCGCCAGCGCGATGCGGTTTTGCAATAAGGTTTCCTGCTGTTCGGCGGCGCGGGCCATCAGCTCGCTGAGCTGGCCACTCTTCTCGCCGGAGGCGATCATATAGAGCATCATCGGCGGAAAGAGATCGCATTTATCCAGCGCCAGGTGAAAACCCGATCCCTGACGCACACGGTCGGCGGCGTCGCGCAGTCGGGCCTGGATCTCACGATTGTTAATGCCCTCTGCCGCCAGACTCATACCTTCCAGCAGCGGCACGCCGCTGGTATGTAAAATGCTTAAGGTATGCAGATAACGGGCGCAGTGCACGGCGCGCAGTAGCCCCCGGCTGAGCCGGAAAGCCAGCAGCCAGCGGTCGAACTGATGACGTTTGCCGGGTCTGGTAAGCCAGTGGCGGAACAGCAGCAGCGCGACCACCAGCGCCGCCAGCAAAAAAGGACCAAAATCGCGAAGCGCATCGCTGATCGTAAGGAGTGCGCGCGTGGACAGCGGTAACTGCTGTTTCATATGCAGAAACTGCTCCACGACTTTAGGTACCACCGTGGTCAGCAAAATGGTCACCACGATCACCGCGACGCTGGTCAGCATGGTGGGATACACCAGCGCCTGGATGAGCTTACTGCGCATTTTTTGCCGCAGCTCGTTATAGTCCGCGAGTTTTTCCAGCACCGTGCCGAGCTGGCCGCTTTTTTCGCCGGCTTTGACCAGCGTGCGGTAAATGGTGTCGAAAATACGCGGCCAGGCGGCCAGCGCATCGGAAAGCGTGTGCCCGGCGAGAATATGCTCGCGCAGATCGGTCAGGATATGGTTGAGCTTGCTGTTCTGGTTCTGACGGCCAATAACGGCCAGCGCTTCCTCCAGCGGCAGGGAGGCGCTGGCGAGGGTGGCCAGCTGGCGGGTAAAAAGCGCCAGTTCGTTGCCGCTCAGCCGCAGCCGCGCGGTTTTTGTCGGGGGGGTAAACCATGACACCGACTTTTTTTCCCGCAGCGTCAACGGGTAAAGCCCCTGAGCGCGCAGCGTGTCACGGGCCTCTTTACTGCTGGCCGCGCTTAAAGTTCCATGGCGGGTCACGCCGCTGGCATCCATTGCCTGCCACTGAAATTTCATTGCAGTTCTTCCTGCGCTGAGGTGACGCGCATGACTTCTTCAATGGTCGTTTCACCGGCAAGGGCGCGCAGCAGACCGTTTTCCCGCAGGCTGCGGCTTTGCTGGCGCAGGCACTGCTCCAGCGCATGTTCGTCGGCATCACGATGAATAATGCTGCGCATATGCTTATCCACTACCATGATCTCGTGGATCGCCAGTCGCCCCTGGTAACCTGAACCCCGACAGTCGCTACAGCCCACCGCCTGCCAGCAATGGGTGGCATCCGGGGCGAGGGTACGCAACAGGGCTTTTAGCTCCCCGGGCAGGGCGGTTTGCGTGCGACAGGAAGGGCACAACCGGCGCACCAGACGCTGGGCAATCACGCCGGAGAGGGAGGACGACAGTAGAAACGGCTCCACGCCCATATCGCGCAGGCGCGTGATCGCCCCGCAGGCGCTGTTAGTGTGCAGCGTCGATAAGACCAGGTGGCCGGTCAGGGAGGCCTGCACCGCAATCTGCGCAGTTTCCGTATCGCGGATCTCACCCACCATCACCACGTCCGGATCCTGACGCAGAATGGCGCGTAAGCCGCGGGCAAAAGACATGTCCACGCGGCTGTTCACCTGCGTCTGGCCGATGCCTTCCAGCTCGTATTCAATAGGATCTTCCACGGTCAGGATATTGCGCTGGGGGGAGTTCAGCTCAGAAAGCACCGCGTACAGCGTGGTGCTTTTACCCGAACCGGTCGGGCCGGTCACCAGGATGATGCCGTGCGGCTGCCGCACCAGAAAATGCAGACGCTGCGCATCGCCGGCGGTCAGCCCCATCGTGTCCAGCGACAGCCGTAAATTGTTTTTATCCAGCAGGCGCAGCACGGCGCGCTCGCCGTACTGCGAGGGCAGCGTCGAGACACGCACATCGATATTTTTACGCCCGAGGCGCAGGGAGATGCGGCCGTCCTGCGGCAGGCGTTTTTCCGCAATATCCAGACGCGCCATCACTTTAATACGTGAAATCAGCAGCGGCGCGAGTTTTTTGCCCGGCTGCAACACCGGCTTCAGGATGCCGTCAACGCGAAAGCGCACCACCAGCGATTTCTCGAAGGTTTCGATATGAATATCCGATGCGCCTTCTTTTACCGCCTCGTGAAGAATGGCGTTGATCAGGCGGATCACCGGCGCGTCATTTTCATCGCTAAGCAAGTCCGCATTATCCGGCAGCTCTTCGCTCAGCGTCGCCAGATCGACATCCTGATCGAGATCTTCGGCAATCTGCCGCGAGTCCCCGGTGCCGTTGCGGAACAGCGGCTCCAGATAGTCCTCAAACTGTGCAGGCTCCAGACGCGTGAATCGGACACGGTCGGGCAGGGCGTAGCGGGCTTCCAGTAAGATTTCCAGCGGCGTATCGGTACGGCAGATCAGTTCATCGCCGGTCACTGCCACGCCCTGTTTTTGCACCTGCGCATAGCTCACCGGCAGCGGTTGTCCTGGCGGGATGCGTTTCCATAAATCAGCCATGTTGCGAACCCCCTATTCCCTGAAAGGATTGCGTGCTGACGGGCCGGGCGCGGGCGCCAGATCCTCATCCATCTCTTTCAGCATCGGGCGCTCGTCATCATCGACTTTGATCAACGCGCTGGTGGACTTATCGATACGCTGCTTTTGCATATCGCGGTAGCGGGTGTATTTGTCTTTCGACAGCGAACGGTACACCTCATCATCGCGAATAATGGTCGGGCGGATAAAGACCATCAGATTGCGTTTGGCGCTGTCGGTGGAGGTATAGCGGAACAGCTGGCCTATAAGCGGAATGTCCCCCAGCAGCGGCACCTTGGAGACCTGCTCTTTGGCGGACTCATCCAGCAGCCCACCCAGCACCACGGTTTCACCGCTTTTCACCAGCACGGCGTTTTGTATGGTGCGGGTATTGAACGTGGGGCCGAGGGAGCTGGCGTTACCGGATGAGCTGTCAACGCTGGACACCTCCTGCTCGATCTCCATCAGGACGGCGTCGCCTTCGTTGACCTGCGGTGTCACTTTCAGTTTAGTACCGACAGTTTTACGCTCAACGGTGTTAAAGACGTTGTCGCCGGAGGTGGTTTGCGAGCCGGAAAGAACAGGGACATCCTGGCCTACGTTAAAGGACGCTTCTTTGTTATCGAGGGTGACGATACTGGGAGTGGCGAGAATATCGTTCTTGTTATCAGACGCCAGCGCGGTGAGCAGCACGCTCCAGTCGCCCTCGAAAAAGCCCGTCGCCAGCCCGTTAAAACTGCTCAGCGCGCTGGAGATAGCGTTATCGCTGCTCATGGAACCGCTTTTTTCAAACTGGCGCGCTCCCTGGGAGGCGTCAAAGATCGGCAGCCCGGTCTGGGTAAACTGCTGACCGCCCACATTGCTGTTCGCCCACTGCACGCCCAGGTTCAGCCCTTTGCCATCCTGTACTTCAACGATGATGGCCTCAACCAGCACCTGCGCGCGGCGAATGTCCAGCCGCGCAATCACCTTTTCCAGCTCCTGGAGAGTGCTTTGATCGGCGGTGATAACGATTGAGTTGGTCTGTTCATCGGCGGTAATGGAGACATCGCTGGAACCCGATGACACGCTCTGCGGCGAGGACTGTTTGTCTTCAGACAGCTTCGCCGAGACGCCGGTCAGCACTTCGACAATTTTGCTGGCTTTTGCATACTGCAGATAGAAAACGCGGGTGTTGCCGAGGTTGGTCTGCTCAATATCCAGCTTGTAGACCAGGGATTTCAGGCGCTGGCGCACGTTGTCGGGCCCGCTGATGAGCAGGGCGTTGGTACGTTTGTCGGCGACGACTTTCGGCAACAAGATCTGCGTCGGGTTTTCTTTTGATTCTTCGCGTAGCAGGTTATTGATCACTTCCGCGAGATCGACCGCCGAGGCGTAACGCAGCTTCACCAGTTCCCGCTCCTGTGTGCCAATCACATCCACCCGCTTCACCACTTCAAGAATGCGGTTAACCATAGTGGCTTTGCCGGTCACCAGCAGCACGTTCGAGGGATCGTAATGCACCACGTTACCGATGCCGCCGCCCTCCATCATCTGGCGTAATAGCGGCGCAAGATCGCGCGCAGGCACGTTTTTCAACGATACCACGCGGGTGATAAACTCATCGCCCACTGCTGGCTGCGAGGACTCCTGCAGTACGCCGGGCGCGGTTTTAAGCGCAGCGGAACGCACCACCTTCAGCAAGCCGTTATCCAGCGTAACCACGGTATAACCGTAGATATCCAGTACGCTGAGGAAGAACTGGTAATACTCCGCCTCATTGAAGTTATCAAAGCTGCGGACCGAGATACTTCCCTGGACGGAGGGATCGACCAGAATGGTTTTGCCGATTTGCTTACTGACTGAAGAGATAAAATCCCTGATGTCGGCATTTTTGAAGTTTGCAGAGTACTGCGCCGCCACCGATGAAGGGGCACTGCAACAAAGTTGTAAGGCCAGCATCCATGCGGCGGTTCGTGTCATTCCCTTGAGCAATTTAGTTATCCTTATTATTGTCATCCGCGTCCGTTGACACGTTGACCAGTTCTTCCTGTCCATCGCGCAGCACGGTGAATTGCGCGCTGCGTAATGAGGCCAGCGCCTGAATGGCCGCTTCTGCGGAATCTTTGCGCGTCAGGCTGTAGCTGTTCATCTTAATCGCCAGATCCCCGGGCTTGAGTCCCGCCGTAAGGGATCCGGCGGCGTCGGTACGCATATTCAACCTGATGCCCTGTAAAGCGTCCTGCTGATAAACCAGATTGGTAATCAGGAGATCGCCGAGATAAACCGTGCCAGTTTCCGAAGCCGCTGACGATAACGATGTCGATAATGATAATTCGGGTGAATCATTTAAAATAAAATTTTGTGGCTCACCGTTGTTATTAATGGTTACGCTGTTGCTGTCGATCGAGGAAATAAAGACGCCGGGAAGATCTTCTATATAATCACCAAAATTATATATTTCTGTTTTGTTATTCACCGTAATAATGGCCTGGGAACGATCTTTTAAGTTGCTGGCGATGACACCATTAACAATGAGATTGAGCGGCGTGCTTTGGTGTTGTCTGGGGTTATCACTATTTTTCGGCAAGGCCTCGGTATTCTGCGGCATGTTCATTGGCAGGCTGAATGCGGCCATGCGCCGCGAAACGCCTGCGGGCTCATCTTGCGGAGTAAATTTACGGGACAATTGCGCGTAATCATACACGGAATAAATAATAAGTATCGCGGATAAGCAAACCAGCAGTCCGCATAATACGGTCTGTCTTTGTTGTTTAATAGCGTCAGCCAGCTGCTGAATTCTTGTATCCATGAGTCTGCGTACTTATCCTGAAGAAGCTGAATATGGTATAGTCTTTAAATATCGTATTCAACCTCATCATATTTAATGATGATTGTAGTGAAATAACTGTACGATTCTTCTTATATTCTGTGGTGATAATATTAACGGCTCTGATGGATGACCTTTTATAAATGAGCAGTACAGAACGTCTATCGACGTTATATCCTTTTTCAGGATATGAATTAATTAAAACCTTTATTGTTCAGGAGCTGCGGTCTGGCAGTGTGGGCCTGTTGTATGGTGCGCCCGGATGTGGAAAATCGACGCTGGCGCACCAACTCGCGGCGGGTTACACCGGACACGCCTGCGTCTGGCGGGCTGGTGGCGAAGCGTACCGTTGCCGGATGATGCCCGCCGCGCCCGTTAATGCAGAGCCTGTTGCGATAACGCAGTTCTGGCAGCACGCGATGTCAGCGGTGCCGGAGGCCGAACAACCTGTACTGTTCATTATTGATAATGCGGATGTGCTGACCCGTCACCTGCCGGTGCTGATACATGATTTCCGTCAGCTGGCAGCGTCCCGACAGGCTGGCGTCAGCCTGCTGTTGGTAGGCAGCAAGGCGTTAATGCGCCATAGGAAAATCAAATCGCAAATCGATTTTCCGATCGGCATGCCTCTGCCCGACAGTGACGAAACCCATGCTTTTATGCTTCACCAGATGAATAAGGGAGAAGCGGTAAGTCTGCGCCGGGCATTTACCGATCGGGCGGCAAACGCGGCGCGGGGCAACCTTGCACTGCTCAGCCGTATAGCCAGATCGGCGTATCAGCTGGCGCTTGCAGGCCAGATGACCACGCTGACAGCGCGACAGGAAGGGCAATTACTGAATCTGCTGGCGCCGCAACGCAGCGCGGCACGCTGTGGCAGCCTGCTGGCGCTATACGCCGGGCTGGCATTCACCGTTGGCTGGCTGAGTGTCGATACGCTAAAACCGGCGCTTCCTGTTCCGGGCTGGATGATGATCCCCACAGAAGAAAAAGAGCCGGTCGTTGATATCACCGATAGCGGAACCCACATGCGCGACGGCATGCAACAACTGTTCAGCACCTGGGGCTATGACGTCCTCCCTGAAGAGGCCTGGTGTGATCAGGCCGGACGCGCAGAACTTGCCTGCGAAAGTGGCAAAGCGAGCCTGAACGATCTGGCCGGGCGTGGGCTGCCGTGGATGGCGCAGTTACGCATAAATAAAGGATTACATGCGGTGGTGATGCGCATGTCGGACACTGAACTTGATCTGCTGATTGCCGGTAAGACGTGGACCGTGCGGCGCGACTGGTTTGCAGCGCACTGGGACGGGAACTATGTGCTGATGGAGAAGCAGACGCCGGACGGAAAAATGACCGTTTCCGATAAAAGCTCGCCGGAAAGTATCGTCTGGCTGGATGCGTTACTCAGCCGGGCGCTCAACGTGCCGGTCGACAAGCAAGGTGAATGGACGCCGGCGCTCACCGAGAAAGTGAAGCTCTTCCAGCAACGGGAAAATCTCAGGCAGGATGGCAAACCGGGAAAACGCACGCTGATCCGTTTACAGCAAGCGCTGGGCGAGGCGCCGCAACTTATTAATGAAAGTACGTCAGATACAGTAGCAATAAAGGAAAGCGCAAAATGATGCGGATCTTCAGGGCTTACCAGGCGCAAAATGGGGACAAAGGCGCCGTCACGCTGAAAGCAACACCCGACGAGCGCAGGCGCCATGGTCTGCGGGCAGGGGGCTGGACACTATGGATCATGCTGATGCTGGCGTGCGGCTATTACGGGCACGTCATCGGGCAGCAGTTCTTCCCTGAGATCTCTGACCGCGCTGCATATGAACCAGCCCGTAACTACTGGCTTTCCGATGTGCATTATGTGTTTAAAAAGAAACCGTTGCCTGCCCGCATTGAGATTGAAACCGATGAAGCAGAAGAAGAGGGGATAATGGCCGATGAACTGCTGTCCAGCGATGAGGATGCGGCTTTGGACGACGAGCGCGAGGACACCGCAAGCGACCATGACGCATTGCGGCTGCGCGTCCGGCAAGCGCTGAAAGAGGTGCAGGGTGAAGAACAGTGACGGGGCCGCGAATATCGTGCAATTTTGAAGCGTAAGACCTTGCATCCAGGCCATGTATAAGTATAATACGCCGGCTTGTCGTAATTGACGGCTGGTTCAATATGAACCCTGGCAGCGCTTTTGGCTACCAAACAATGTTCCCAATCGGGGAACTCTGTAAGAACGGTTACACTCTCCCATCAATCGTAATGGGTATGAGGAGTAGCTATTTGTCTATAAAATAATTGGAGCTCTGGTCTCATGCAGAACCAAAGAATCCGTATCCGTCTTAAAGCGTTTGATCATCGTCTGATCGATCAATCAACCGCGGAAATCGTCGAGACTGCCAAGCGCACTGGTGCGCAGGTCCGTGGTCCGATCCCGCTGCCGACCCGCAAAGAGCGCTTTACCGTTCTGATCTCTCCGCACGTTAACAAAGATGCGCGCGATCAGTACGAAATTCGCACTCACAAGCGTCTGGTTGACATCGTTGAGCCAACCGAGAAAACCGTTGATGCTCTGATGCGTCTGGACCTGGCTGCCGGTGTAGACGTGCAGATCAGCCTGGGTTAATCAGGTCATCGAGCGATTGAGAGGTTGATACAATGATTGGTTTAGTCGGTAAAAAAGTGGGTATGACCCGCATCTTCACTGAAGATGGCGTCTCTATCCCAGTAACCGTAATCGAAGTAGAAGCAAACCGCGTGACTCAGGTTAAAGACCTGGCTAATGACGGCTACCGTGCTGTTCAGGTAACCACCGGTGCTAAAAAAGCTAACCGCGTCACCAAGCCTGAAGCGGGTCACTTCGCTAAAGCTGGCGTAGAAGCTGGCCGTGGTCTGTGGGAATTCCGTCTTGCTGACGGTGAAGAATTCTCCGTAGGCCAGGACATTAGCGTTGAGCTGTTTGCTGAAGTTAAAAAAGTTGACGTAACCGGTACCTCTAAAGGTAAAGGTTTTGCTGGTACCGTTAAGCGCTGGAACTTCCGTACCCAGGACGCTACCCACGGTAACTCCTTGTCTCACCGCGTTCCGGGTTCTATCGGTCAGAACCAGACTCCGGGCAAAGTGTTCAAAGGCAAGAAAATGGCAGGTCAGCTGGGTAACGAACGTGTAACTGTTCAGAGCCTGGACGTAGTACGCGTTGACGCTGAGCGCAACCTGCTGCTGGTTAAAGGTGCTGTCCCGGGTGCAACCGGTAGCGACCTGATCGTTAAACCAGCTGTGAAGGCGTGAGGAGATAGCAATGGAATTAGTATTGAAAGACGCGCAGAGCGCGCTGACTGTTTCCGAAACTACCTTCGGTCGTGATTTCAACGAAGCGCTGGTACACCAGGTTGTAGTTGCTTACGCAGCTGGGGCTCGTCAGGGTACTCGTGCTCAGAAGACCCGTGCTGAAGTAACTGGTTCTGGTAAAAAACCGTGGCGTCAGAAAGGTACTGGCCGTGCGCGTTCTGGTTCTGTTAAGAGCCCGATCTGGCGTTCCGGTGGCGTAACCTTCGCTGCGCGTCCGCAGGACCACAGTCAAAAAGTTAACAAAAAGATGTACCGCGGCGCGCTGAAAAGCATTCTGTCCGAACTGGTACGTCAGGATCGTCTGATCGTTGTCGAGCAGTTCTCTGTAGAAGCGCCTAAAACTAAGCTGCTGGCTCAGAAACTGAAAGACATGGCTCTGGAAGATGTGCTGATCATCACCGGTGAGCTGGACGAGAACCTGTTCCTGGCCGCACGTAACCTGCACAAGGTTGACGTACGTGACGCAGCAGGTATCGACCCGGTTAGCCTGATCGCCTTCGACAAAGTCGTAATGACTGCTGATGCTGTTAAGCAAGTTGAGGAGATGCTGGCATGATTCGTGAAGAACGTCTGCTGAAGGTGCTTCGTGCGCCGCACGTTTCTGAAAAAGCGTCTACTGCGATGGAAAAAACCAATACCATCGTTCTCAAAGTTGCTAAAGACGCGACCAAAGCAGAAATCAAAGCTGCTGTGCAGAAACTGTTTGAAGTCGAAGTCGAAGTCGTTAACACCCTGGTAGTTAAAGGGAAAGTTAAACGTCACGGACAGCGTATCGGTCGTCGTAGCGACTGGAAAAAAGCTTACGTCACCCTGAAAGAAGGCCAGAACCTGGACTTCGTTGGCGGCGCTGAGTAAGTCGGAGGAGTAATACAATGGCAGTTGTTAAGTGTAAACCGACATCTCCGGGTCGTCGCCACGTTGTTAAAGTGGTTAACCCTGAGCTGCATAAGGGCAAACCTTTTGCTCCGCTGGTTGAAAAAAACAGCAAATCCGGTGGTCGTAACAACAATGGTCGCATCACCACTCGCCACATCGGTGGCGGCCATAAGCAGGCTTATCGTATTGTTGACTTCAAACGCAACAAAGACGGTATCCCGGCTGTTGTTGAACGTCTTGAGTACGATCCGAACCGCTCCGCGAACATCGCGCTGGTTCTGTACAAAGACGGCGAACGCCGTTACATCCTGGCCCCTAAAGGCCTGAAAGCTGGCGACCAGATTCAGTCTGGCGTTGATGCTGCTATCAAAGCGGGTAACACCCTGCCGATGCGCAATATCCCGGTTGGTTCTACCGTTCATAACGTAGAAATGAAACCAGGTAAAGGCGGTCAGCTGGCGCGTTCTGCTGGTACCTATGTTCAGATCGTTGCTCGTGATGGTGCTTATGTCACCCTGCGTCTGCGTTCTGGCGAAATGCGCAAAGTTGAAGCTGACTGCCGCGCAACTCTGGGCGAAGTTGGCAATGCTGAGCATATGCTGCGCGTTCTGGGTAAAGCAGGTGCTGCACGCTGGCGTGGTGTTCGTCCTACCGTTCGCGGTACGGCGATGAACCCGGTAGATCACCCACATGGTGGTGGTGAAGGTCGTAACTTTGGTAAGCACCCGGTAACTCCGTGGGGCGTTCAGACCAAAGGTAAGAAGACCCGCAGCAACAAGCGTACTGATAAATTTATCGTACGTCGCCGTAGCAAATAATATTAGAGGATAAGCCATGCCACGTTCTCTCAAGAAAGGTCCTTTTATTGACCTGCACTTGCTGAAGAAGGTAGAGAAAGCGGTGGAAAGCGGTGACAAGAAGCCCCTGCGCACTTGGTCCCGTCGTTCAACGATCTTTCCAAACATGATCGGTTTGACCATCGCTGTCCATAATGGTCGTCAGCACGTTCCGGTATTTGTTTCCGACGAAATGGTCGGTCACAAACTGGGTGAATTTGCACCGACACGTACTTATCGCGGTCACGCGGCTGATAAAAAAGCCAAGAAGAAATAAGTAGGAGGAAGAGATGGAAACTTTAGCTCAACATCGCCACGCTCGTTCTTCTGCTCAAAAGGTTCGCCTGGTGGCAGACCTGATCCGCGGTAAGAAAGTGTCGCAGGCCCTGGACATTTTGACCTACACCAACAAGAAAGCGGCTGTACTGGTCAAGAAGGTTCTGGAATCTGCCATTGCTAACGCTGAACACAACGATGGCGCTGACATTGACGATCTGAAAGTTGCGAAAATTTTCGTAGACGAAGGCCCAAGCATGAAGCGCATTATGCCGCGTGCGAAAGGTCGTGCAGATCGCATCCTGAAGCGCACCAGCCACATTACTGTGGTTGTGTCCGATCGCTGAGACTCTGGAGACTAGCAATGGGTCAGAAAGTACATCCTAATGGTATTCGCCTGGGTATTGTAAAACCATGGAACTCTACCTGGTTTGCGAACACCAAAGAATTCGCTGACAACCTGGACAGCGATTTTAAAGTTCGTCAGTACCTTACTAAGGAACTGGCGAAGGCGTCCGTATCTCGTATCGTTATCGAGCGTCCGGCTAAGAGCATCCGTGTAACTATTCACACTGCTCGCCCGGGTATCGTTATCGGTAAGAAAGGCGAAGACGTCGAAAAACTGCGTAAGGTCGTAGCGGATATCGCTGGCGTTCCTGCACAGATCAATATCGCCGAAGTCCGTAAACCGGAACTGGACGCTAAATTGGTTGCTGACAGCATCACTTCACAGCTGGAACGTCGCGTTATGTTCCGTCGTGCTATGAAGCGTGCTGTACAGAACGCAATGCGTCTGGGCGCTAAAGGTATCAAAGTTGAAGTTAGCGGCCGTCTGGGCGGCGCGGAAATCGCACGTACCGAATGGTACCGTGAAGGTCGCGTTCCGCTGCACACTCTGCGTGCTGACATCGACTACAACACCTCTGAAGCGCACACCACTTATGGTGTAATCGGCGTTAAAGTGTGGATCTTCAAAGGTGAGATCCTGGGTGGTATGGCTGCTGTTGAACAACCGGAAAAACCGGCTGCTCAACCTAAAAAGCAGCAGCGTAAAGGCCGGAAATAAGGAGCGTCGCTGATGTTACAACCAAAGCGTACAAAATTCCGTAAAGTGCACAAAGGCCGCAACCGTGGTCTGGCGCAGGGTACGGATGTTAGCTTCGGCACTTTCGGTCTGAAAGCTGTTGGCCGTGGTCGTCTGACTGCACGTCAGATCGAAGCAGCACGTCGTGCTATGACCCGTGCAGTTAAGCGTCAAGGTAAGATCTGGATCCGTGTATTCCCGGACAAACCGATCACCGAAAAGCCGCTCGAAGTGCGTATGGGTAAAGGTAAAGGTAACGTGGAGTATTGGGTTGCCTTGATTCAGCCAGGTAAAGTCCTGTACGAAATGGACGGTGTGTCTGAAGAGCTGGCCCGTGAAGCATTCAAGCTGGCAGCAGCGAAACTGCCGATTAAAACCACCTTTGTAACTAAGACGGTGATGTAATGAAAGCAAAAGAGCTGCGTGAGAAGAGTGTTGAAGAGCTGAACACCGAGCTGCTGAACCTGCTGCGTGAGCAGTTCAACCTGCGTATGCAGGCAGCCAGTGGCCAGCTGCAACAGTCTCACCTGTTGAAGCAAGTGCGTCGTGATGTCGCACGCGTTAAGACTTTACTGACTGAGAAGGCGGGTGCGTAATGACCGATAAAATCCGTACTCTGCAAGGTCGCGTTGTTAGCGATAAAATGGAGAAATCCATCGTTGTTGCTATCGAACGTTTTGTGAAACACCCGATCTACGGTAAATTCATCAAGCGTACGACCAAACTGCACGTACATGACGAGAACAACGAATGCGGTACTGGTGACGTGGTTGAAATCCGCGAATGCCGTCCGCTGTCCAAGACTAAGTCCTGGACGCTGGTTCGCGTTGTAGAGAAAGCGATTCTGTAATACAGTACGCGTTCTCAACGATAAACGGTCCAGAAATGGGCCGTTTATTTTTTCTACCCATATCTAAGAAGCGGTGTTATAATGCCGCGCCCCCGATATGGGGCTTTTTAACGACCCGAGATTTGGGTCCCAAAGTAGTAGTTGACATTAGCGGAGCACTGAAATGATCCAAGAACAGACTATGCTGACCGTCGCCGACAACTCCGGTGCACGTCGCGTAATGTGTATCAAGGTTCTGGGTGGCTCGCACCGTCGCTACGCAGGCGTAGGCGACATCATCAAGATCACCATCAAAGAAGCAATTCCGCGTGGTAAGGTCAAAAAAGGTGATGTGCTGAAGGCGGTAGTGGTGCGCACCAGGAAGGGTGTTCGTCGCCCGGACGGTTCTGTCATTCGCTTCGATGGTAATGCATGCGTTATTTTAAACAATAACAGTGAGCAGCCTATCGGTACGCGTATTTTTGGGCCGGTAACTCGTGAACTTCGTACTGAAAAGTTCATGAAAATTATCTCTCTGGCACCAGAAGTACTCTAAGGAGCGAATCATGGCAGCTAAAATCCGTCGTGATGACGAAGTTATCGTGTTAACCGGTAAAGATAAAGGTAAGCGCGGTAAAGTAAAAAATGTCCTGTCTTCCGGCAAGGTCATCGTTGAAGGTATCAACCTGGTTAAGAAACACCAGAAGCCGGTTCCGGCTCTGAACCAACCAGGCGGCATCGTAGAGAAAGAAGCAGCTATTCAGATCTCTAACCTTGCTATCTTCAATGCGGCAACCGGCAAGGCTGACCGTGTAGGCTTTAGATTCGAAGACGGCAAAAAAGTCCGTTTCTTCAAGTCTAACAGCGAAACTATCAAGTAATTTGGAGTAGTACGATGGCGAAACTGCATGATTACTACAAAGACGAAGTAGTTAAAAAACTCATGACTGAGTTTAGCTACAATTCTGTCATGCAAGTCCCTCGGGTCGAGAAGATCACCCTGAACATGGGTGTTGGTGAAGCGATCGCTGACAAGAAACTGCTGGATAACGCAGCAGCTGACCTGGCAGCAATCTCCGGTCAAAAACCGTTTATCACCAAAGCACGCAAATCTGTTGCAGGCTTCAAAATCCGTCAGGGCTATCCGATCGGCTGTAAAGTAACTCTGCGTGGCGAACGCATGTGGGAGTTCTTTGAGCGCCTGATCACTATTGCTGTACCGCGTATCCGTGACTTCCGTGGCTTGTCCGCTAAGTCTTTCGACGGTCGTGGTAACTACAGCATGGGTGTCCGTGAGCAGATCATCTTCCCAGAAATCGATTACGACAAAGTCGATCGCGTCCGTGGTTTGGATATTACCATTACCACTACTGCGAAATCTGATGAAGAAGGCCGTGCTCTGCTGGCTGCCTTTGACTTCCCGTTCCGCAAGTAAGGTAGGGTTACTGAATGGCTAAGCAATCAATGAAAGCACGCGAAGTAAAACGCGTAGCTTTAGCTGATAAATTCTTCGCTAAACGCGCTGAACTGAAAGCTATCATCTCTGATGTGAACGCAACCGACGAAGATCGTTGGAATGCAGTTCTGAAGCTGCAGACTCTGCCGCGTGATTCCAGCCCGTCTCGTCAGCGTAACCGCTGCCGTCAAACTGGTCGTCCGCACGCTTTCCTGCGGAAGTTCGGGTTGAGCCGTATTAAGGTCCGTGAAGCCGCTATGCGCGGTGAAATTCCGGGTCTGAAAAAGGCTAGCTGGTAATTGTCACCAATTGAATCACGGGAGTAAAGACAGATGAGCATGCAAGATCCGATCGCGGATATGCTGACCCGTATCCGTAACGGTCAGGCCGCGAACAAAGTTGCGGTCACCATGCCTTCCTCCAAGCTGAAAGTGGCAATCGCCAACGTGCTGAAGGAAGAAGGTTTTATTGAAGAATTTAAAGTTGAAGGCGACACCAAGCCGGAACTGGAACTGACTCTTAAGTATTTCCAGGGTAAAGCTGTTGTAGAAAGCATTCAGCGTGTCAGCCGCCCAGGTCTGCGCATCTATAAGAAAAAAGATGAGCTGCCGAAGGTTATGGCCGGCATGGGTATCGCAGTTGTTTCTACCTCTAAAGGTGTTATGACTGATCGTGCAGCGCGCCAGGCTGGTCTTGGTGGCGAAATTATCTGCTACGTAGCCTAATCGGAGGAAAAAATGTCTCGTGTTGCTAAAGCACCGGTCGTTGTTCCTGCCGGCGTTGATGTAAAAATCAACGGTCAGGTTATTACGATCAAAGGTAAAAACGGCGAGCTGACTCGTACTCTCAACGATGCTGTTGAAGTGAATCATGCAGATAATGCTCTGACCTTCGGTCCGCGTGCTGGTTTCGTGGATGGATGGGCTCAGGCTGGTACCGCGCGTGCCCTGCTGAACTCAATGGTTATCGGTGTTACCGAAGGCTTCACTAAGAAGCTGCAGCTGGTTGGTGTAGGTTATCGCGCAGCGGTTAAAGGCAATGCAGTAAACCTGTCTCTGGGTTTCTCGCATCCTGTTGACCATCAGCTGCCAGCGGGGATCACCGCAGAATGTCCGACTCAGACTGAAATCGTGCTGAAAGGCGCTGATAAACAGCTGATCGGTCAGGTTGCAGCGGATCTGCGCGCCTACCGTCGTCCTGAGCCTTATAAAGGCAAGGGTGTTCGTTACGCCGACGAAGTCGTGCGTACCAAAGAGGCTAAGAAGAAGTAAGGTAACACTATGGATAAGAAATCTGCTCGTATCCGTCGTGCGACCCGCGCACGCCGCAAGCTCCAGGAGCTGGGTGCAACTCGCCTGGTGGTACATCGTACCCCGCGTCATATTTACGCACAGGTAATTGCACCGAACGGTTCTGAAGTTCTGGTAGCTGCTTCTACTGTAGAAAAAGCTATCGCTGAACAATTGAAGTACACCGGTAACAAAGACGCTGCTGCAGCTGTGGGTAAAGCTGTTGCCGAACGCGCTCTGGAAAAAGGCATCAAAGATGTTTCCTTTGACCGTTCCGGGTTCCAATATCATGGTCGTGTCCAGGCACTGGCAGATGCTGCCCGTGAAGCTGGCCTTCAGTTCTAAGGTAGAGGTGTAAGATGGCTCACATCGAAAAACAGGCTGGCGAACTGCAGGAAAAGCTGATCGCGGTTAACCGCGTATCTAAAACCGTTAAAGGTGGTCGTATTTTCTCCTTCACAGCTCTGACTGTTGTTGGCGATGGTAACGGTCGCGTTGGTTTTGGTTACGGTAAAGCGCGTGAAGTTCCAGCAGCGATCCAGAAAGCGATGGAAAAAGCCCGTCGCAATATGATTAACGTCGCGCTGAACCACGGCACCCTGCAGCACCCGGTTAAAGGTGTTCACACGGGTTCTCGTGTATTCATGCAGCCGGCTTCAGAAGGTACCGGTATTATTGCCGGTGGTGCAATGCGCGCCGTTCTGGAAGTCGCTGGAGTTCATAACGTTCTGGCTAAAGCATATGGTTCCACCAACCCGATCAACGTGGTTCGTGCAACTATTGATGGCCTGGAAAATATGAATTCTCCAGAAATGGTCGCTGCCAAGCGTGGTAAATCCGTTGAAGAAATTCTGGGGTAATTGACCATGGCAAAGACTATTAAAATCACTCAAACCCGCAGTGCAATCGGTCGTCTGCCGAAACACAAGGCAACGCTGCTTGGCCTGGGTCTGCGTCGTATTGGTCATACCGTTGAGCGCGAGGATACTCCCGCTGTTCGTGGTATGGTCAACGCGGTTTCCTTCATGGTTAAAGTTGAGGAGTAAGAGATGCGTTTAAATACTCTGTCTCCGGCCGAAGGCTCTAAGAAGGCGGGTAAACGCCTTGGTCGTGGTATCGGTTCTGGCCTCGGTAAAACCGGCGGTCGTGGTCACAAAGGTCAGAACTCTCGTTCTGGTGGTGGCGTACGTCGTGGTTTCGAGGGTGGTCAGATGCCTCTGTACCGTCGTCTGCCGAAGTTCGGCTTCACTTCTCGTAAAGCGATGATCACGGCAGAAGTTCGTCTGTCCGATCTGGCTAAAGTAGAAGGCGGCGTTGTAGACCTGAATACGCTGAAAGCAGCAAACATTATCGGTATCCAGATCGAGTTCGCGAAAGTGATCCTGGCTGGTGAAGTTTCAACTCCGGTAACTGTTCGTGGCCTGCGTGTTTCTAAGGGCGCTCGTGCTGCTATCGAAGCTGCTGGCGGTAAAATCGAGGAATAAGTAGCAGATGGCTAAACAACCGGGATTAGATTTTCAAAGTGCCAAAGGTGGCTTAGGCGAGCTGAAACGCAGACTGCTGTTTGTAATCGGCGCGCTGATTGTGTTCCGCATTGGCTCTTTCATTCCGATCCCTGGTATTGATGCCACTGTACTTGCCAAACTGCTTGAACAACAGCGAGGCACCATCATTGAAATGTTTAACATGTTCTCTGGTGGTGCACTCAGCCGTGCTTCAATCTTTGCTCTGGGTATTATGCCGTATATTTCGGCGTCGATTATTATCCAGCTGTTGACGGTCGTTCACCCGACCCTCGCAGAAATGAAGAAAGAAGGGGAGTCTGGTCGTCGTAAGATCAGCCAGTACACCCGCTACGGTACTCTGGTGTTGGCGATATTCCAGTCGATCGGTATTGCTACCGGTCTGCCGAATATGCCTGGTATGCAAGGTCTGGTAATCAATCCAGGCTTTGCATTCTATTTCGCTGCTGTTGTAAGTCTGGTCACAGGAACCATGTTCCTGATGTGGCTCGGCGAACAGATCACTGAACGCGGTATCGGTAACGGTATCTCAATCATTATCTTCGCTGGTATCGTTGCGGGACTCCCGCCAGCCATTGCCCATACGATCGAGCAAGCGCGTCAAGGCGACCTGCACTTCCTCCTGTTGCTGTTGGTTGCAGTATTAGTATTTGCAGTGACGTTCTTTGTTGTTTTCGTTGAACGTGGTCAACGCCGCATTGTGGTAAACTACGCGAAACGTCAGCAGGGTCGTCGTGTCTATGCTGCACAGAGCACACATTTACCGTTGAAAGTGAATATGGCAGGGGTTATCCCGGCAATCTTCGCTTCCAGCATTATTCTGTTCCCGGCGACCATCGCGTCATGGTTCGGGGGCGGTACCGGTTGGAACTGGCTGACAACAATTTCGCTGTATTTGCAGCCAGGGCAACCGCTTTATGTGTTACTCTATGCGTCTGCAATCATCTTCTTCTGTTTCTTCTATACGGCGTTGGTTTTCAACCCGCGAGAAACAGCAGATAACCTGAAGAAGTCCGGTGCATTTGTACCAGGAATTCGTCCGGGAGAGCAAACGGCGAAGTATATCGATAAAGTAATGACACGTCTGACCCTGGTCGGCGCGCTCTATATTACTTTTATCTGCCTGATCCCGGAGTTCATGCGTGACGCAATGAAAGTACCGTTCTACTTTGGTGGGACCTCACTGCTTATCGTTGTTGTTGTGATTATGGACTTTATGGCTCAAGTGCAAACTCTGATGATGTCCAGTCAGTACGAGTCTGCATTGAAGAAGGCGAACCTTAAAGGCTATGGCCGCTAAAGGTCGCTCGAGAAGTTACGGAGAGTAAAAATGAAAGTTCGTGCTTCCGTCAAGAAATTATGCCGTAACTGCAAAATCGTTAAGCGTGATGGCGTCATCCGCGTGATTTGCAGTGCCGAGCCGAAGCATAAACAGCGCCAAGGCTGATTAATTCGCATATTTTTCTTGCAAAGTTGGGTTGAGCTGGCTAGATTAGCCAGCCAATCTTTTGTATGTCTGTGCGTATCCATTTGAGTATCCTGAAAACGGGCTTTTCAGCATGGTGCGTACATATTAAATAGTAGGAGTGCATAGTGGCCCGTATAGCAGGCATTAACATTCCTGATCAAAAACACGCTGTGATCGCGTTAACCTCGATCTACGGTGTCGGCAAGACCCGTTCTAAAGCCATTCTGGCTTCTGCGGGTATCGCTGAAGATGTTAAGATCAGTGAGCTGTCTGAAGAACAAATCGACACGCTGCGTGACGAAGTTGCCAAATTTGTCGTTGAAGGTGATCTGCGCCGTGAAGTTAGCATGAGCATCAAGCGCCTGATGGATCTTGGTTGCTACCGCGGTTTGCGTCATCGTCGTGGTCTGCCTGTGCGCGGTCAGCGTACTAAGACCAACGCACGTACCCGTAAGGGTCCGCGCAAACCGATCAAGAAATAATCGGGGTGATTGAATAATGGCAAAGGCACCAGTTCGTGCACGTAAGCGTGTAAGAAAACAAGTCTCTGACGGCGTGGCTCATGTCCATGCTTCTTTCAACAACACAATCGTTACTATTACTGATCGTCAGGGTAACGCTTTGGGTTGGGCAACAGCCGGTGGTTCCGGTTTCCGTGGTTCTCGCAAATCCACTCCGTTTGCAGCTCAGGTTGCAGCTGAGCGTTGCGCTGACGCCGTGAAAGAATACGGTATCAAGAATCTGGAAGTTATGGTCAAGGGACCGGGTCCGGGTCGCGAATCTACCATTCGTGCTCTGAACGCCGCTGGTTTCCGCATCACTAATATTACTGATGTGACTCCGATCCCTCACAACGGTTGTCGTCCGCCGAAAAAACGTCGCGTATAACGCTCGTTTTTAGGAATGTTGGAGAAAGAAAATGGCAAGATATTTGGGTCCTAAGCTCAAGCTGAGCCGTCGCGAGGGCACAGACCTGTTCCTGAAGTCTGGCGTTCGCGCGATTGATACCAAGTGTAAGATTGAACAAGCTCCTGGCCAGCACGGTGCGCGTAAACCGCGTCTGTCTGACTATGGTGTACAGTTGCGTGAAAAGCAAAAAGTTCGCCGTATCTACGGTGTGCTTGAGCGTCAGTTCCGTAACTACTATAAAGAAGCAGCACGTCTGAAAGGCAACACCGGTGAAAACCTGTTGGCTCTGCTGGAAGGTCGTCTGGACAACGTTGTATACCGTATGGGCTTCGGCGCCACTCGTGCTGAAGCACGTCAGCTGGTTAGCCACAAGGCTATCATGGTAAACGGTCGTGTTGTTAACATCGCTTCTTATCAGGTTAGCCCGAATGATGTGGTTAGTATCCGTGAGAAAGCGAAAAAGCAATCTCGCGTGAAAGCCGCTCTGGAGCTGGCTGAGCAGCGTGAAAAGCCAACCTGGCTGGAAGTTGATGGTGGCAAGATGGAAGGTACGTTTAAGCGTAAGCCTGAGCGTTCTGATCTGTCTGCGGACATTAACGAACACCTGATCGTCGAGCTTTACTCCAAGTAAAGCTTAGTACCAAAGAGAGGACACAATGCAGGGTTCTGTGACAGAGTTTCTAAAACCGCGCCTGGTAGATATCGAGCAAGTGAGTTCGACGCACGCCAAGGTGACCCTTGAGCCTTTAGAGCGTGGCTTTGGCCATACTCTGGGTAACGCACTGCGCCGTATTCTGCTCTCATCGATGCCGGGTTGCGCGGTGACCGAAGTTGAGATTGATGGTGTACTTCATGAGTACAGCACCAAAGAGGGTGTTCAGGAGGATATCCTGGAAATCCTGCTCAACCTGAAAGGGCTGGCGGTGAGAGTTCAAGGTAAAGATGAAGTTATTCTTACCCTGAATAAATCTGGCATTGGCCCTGTGACTGCAGCCGACATTACCCATGATGGTGATGTCGAAATCGTCAAGCCGCAGCACGTGATCTGCCACCTGACCGATGAGAACGCGTCTATTAGCATGCGTATCAAAGTTCAGCGCGGTCGTGGTTATGTGCCGGCTTCTGCCCGAATTCATTCGGAAGAAGATGAGCGCCCAATCGGCCGTCTGCTGGTCGACGCATGTTACAGCCCTGTAGAGCGTATTGCCTACAATGTTGAAGCAGCGCGTGTAGAACAGCGTACCGACCTGGACAAGCTGGTCATCGAAATGGAAACCAACGGCACAATCGATCCTGAAGAGGCGATTCGTCGTGCGGCAACCATCCTGGCAGAACAACTGGAAGCTTTCGTTGACTTACGTGATGTACGTCAGCCGGAAGTGAAAGAAGAGAAACCAGAATTCGATCCGATCCTGCTGCGCCCTGTTGACGATCTGGAATTGACTGTCCGCTCTGCTAACTGCCTCAAAGCAGAAGCTATCCACTATATCGGTGATCTGGTACAGCGTACCGAGGTTGAGCTGCTTAAAACGCCTAACCTTGGTAAAAAATCTCTTACTGAGATTAAAGACGTGCTGGCTTCCCGTGGTTTGTCTCTGGGCATGCGCCTGGAAAACTGGCCACCGGCAAGCATCGCTGACGAGTAACCGGATCACAGGTTAAGGTTTTACTGAGAAGGATAAGGTCATGCGCCATCGTAAGAGTGGTCGTCAACTGAACCGCAACAGCAGCCATCGCCAGGCTATGTTCCGCAACATGGCAGGTTCACTGGTTCGTCATGAGATCATCAAGACGACCCTGCCTAAAGCGAAAGAGCTGCGTCGCGTAGTTGAGCCGCTGATTACTCTTGCCAAGACTGATAGCGTAGCTAATCGTCGTCTGGCATTCGCCCGTACTCGTGATAACGAGATCGTGGCAAAACTGTTTAACGAGCTGGGCCCGCGTTTCGCGAGCCGCGCCGGTGGTTACACTCGCATTATGAAGTGTGGCTTCCGTGCAGGCGACAACGCGCCGATGGCATACATCGAGCTGGTTGATCGCTCTGAATCGAAAGCAGAAGCTGCTGCAGAGTAATCTGCAGTAATATAGAAAAACCCGCTTCGGCGGGTTTTTTTATTTCCGTCCCGCCCCCTTTATCACCCCTCCCTTTAATGCCTTCACAAATGCCTTTCTGATTTTATTCGTTACCCTGTGCGGGTATGCTTAAAATTTGCCATAACTGCATGAGGAGCTCTTATGTATCGCATTGGAGAACTGGCCAGACTGGCTGAGGTGACCCCTGATACCATCCGTTATTATGAAAAGCAGCAAATGATGGATCACGAAGTGCGCACCCAGGGCGGTTTTCGCCTTTATACCGATAACGATCTTCAGCGTCTGAAGTTTATACGTCATGCCCGGCAACTGGGATTCACCCTGGAGTCGATTCGGGAGCTTTTGTCGATACGCGTTGATCCTGAGCACCACACCTGCCAGGAATCAAAAAGTATCGTACAAGCCAGGCTAAGCGAAGTTGAAGAGCGGATAGAAGAGTTACAAACTATGCGGCGCTCTTTGCAGCGACTAAACGATGCCTGCTGCGGTACTGCCCATAGCAGCGTCTATTGTTCGATCCTTGAAGCCCTGGAGCAGGGAAGTGGCAGTAAAACTGAGGCAGTTGATCTTTAGCAAAGTCAGATCTACACTCGCCACGTTTTATATAACATTCCGGAGAAAATATGAGTCGCTATCAGCACCAGAAAGGGCAGATTAACGATAACGCCCTGGAAGCATTACTCCATGATCCGCTGTTTCGTCAGCGTATTGAGAAAAACAAGAAAGGCAAAGGCAGTTATCTGCGAAAAGCGAAACATGCAAAACGGAGTGGTCAGGAGGCCAGTGGCAAGAGAGTGAAGCACTTTTTTGCCACTGGCCTTCTTGTTTCCGTCGTCTGTTAAAGACCGGGACGGCTGTTTTGCTCTTTCAGTAAATCACGGATTTCCGTTAACAGTACTTCTTCTTTGGAAGGCGCAGGCGGTGCTTTTGGCTCTTCCTCTTTCTTCCGATGAAGTCTATTGATCAGTTTGATCGCCAGGAAAATAGCGAACGCCACGATCAGAAAATCAAAAATATTCTGAATAAACACGCCGTAATGCATCACTACCGCAGGAATATCGCCCTGCGCTTCACGTAGCGTAAATGCAAACTGTTTAAAATCAATCCCGCCAATCAACAGGCCCAGGGGTGGCATGATGATGTCAGCCACCAGAGAAGAGACAATTTTACCGAATGCCGCACCAATGATGACACCCACTGCCAGGTCGATTACATTCCCGCGCATCGCAAACGCGCGAAACTCTTTTAACATGCTCATTTTATTCTCCTTATCACCGCAGACCCACCTAAGTCTAACAAAGCTCCCTTTATTTTCCATGTAAGCAGGACAATTGAGTTAAATTACTAACCCTTTATAAATGAAGGGATTAAATAAAAAAGGCGCTATTTTTAGCGCCTTTAAAAGATTACAGGAAGAAGGGACTGGGCTGGAATAGTCTTTCAACGTCAGAAATAAACTTCTTATCTGTCAGGAACATAATAACGTGATCGCCCTGCTCAATGCGTAAATTGTCATTAGCGATCATGACATCATTGCCGCGCACGACCGCGCCAATAATGGTACCGGGAGGAAGTTTAATATCATCGATCACTCTGCCCACCACGCGAGATGTACTTTCGTCACCATGCGCCACGGCTTCAATGGCTTCAGCCACGCCGCGGCGTAGTGAGGAGACGCCGACAATATCGGCTTTACGGACGTGACTGAGCAGGGCAGAGATAGTGGCTTCCTGCGGTGAGATCGCAATGTCGATCACACTACCCTGTACCAGATCCACATAGGCGCGGCGCTGGATCAATACCATCACTTTTTTCGCCCCCATGCGTTTTGCCAGCATGGCAGACATGATATTTGCTTCATCATCGTTGGTGACGGCAATAAAGAGATCCACCTGATCGATATGCTCTTCCGCCAGCAACTCCTGATCCGACGCATCACCATAGAAGACGATGGTGTTTTGCAGCTTTTCCGCCAGCTCAGCGGCGCGCTTTTGATCGCGCTCGATCAGTTTCACGCTGTAGTCTTTTTCCAGCTGACGCGCGAGACCCGCCCCCACATTGCCACCACCAACCAGCATGATGCGTTTGTAAGGCTTTTCAAGACGCTGAAGCTCACTCATTACCGCGCGTATATGCTGCGAAGCGGCGATAAAGAAGACCTCATCACCTGCTTCAACGATGGTTGATCCCTGCGGCCTGATAGGACGGTCATGACGAAAAATTGCCGCGACACGCGTATCGATATGCGGCATGTGTTCGCGCATGGTGGACAACGCATTGCCGACCAGCGGCCCGCCATAATAAGCTTTTACCACCGCCAGGCTGACCTTGCCTTCGGCAAAATTCACGACCTGCAACGCGCCCGGGTATTCAATCAGACGGTGAATGCTGTCGATGACCAGTTGCTCAGGAGCAATCAGGTGATCGATAGGAACCGCCTCGGTGTGAAAGAGCTTATCAGCATCACGGATATAATCAGGTGAACGAATACGCGCGATGCGGTTAGGCGTATTGAAAAGGGAATAAGCGACCTGGCAGGCAACCATATTGGTTTCATCAGAGCTGGTCACAGCGACGAGCATATCGGCATCATCGGCCCCTGCTTCCCGCAGAACGCGCGGATGCGAGCCATGACCCTGCACCACGCGCAGATCAAACTTGTCCTGCAGGTTATGCAGCCTGTCACCGTTAATATCAACAATAGTAATATCGTTGTTCTCACCGACCAGGTTTTCTGCCAGCGTGCCGCCAACCTGTCCGGCACCCAGAATGATAATCTTCATCAGTTGCGGCCCGTCATTTCAGTCACTGTTTGATTAGCTTAGCGTAATAGAAGCCATCGCCGTCTTCCAGACCCGGCAGATTCTGCTTGCCAGGATTGTCAGGCGTGCCGGTGACGCTGAGTGTTGCTCCAGGCGTGCGCGCCAGGAACGCGGCGATTTGCTGACTGTTCTCTTCCGGCAATACGGAACAAGTCGCATAGACCAGCGTGCCGCCAGGCTTAAGGTGCGGCCAGATGGCATCAAGAATTTCCGCCTGTAACTGAGCAAGCTCGGCAATATCGCGATCGCGACGTAGCCATTTAATGTCGGGATGACGGCGGATAACCCCTGTCGCCGAACACGGCGCATCCAGCAGGATACGATCAAACTGCTGCTCACCGCACCACTGGGCCGGGAAACGCCCGTCGCCCTGTTTCACCTGCGCTTTCATGCCCAGACGTTTCAGGTTGTCGTAAACGCGCGACAGGCGTTTTTCATCGACATCAACCGCCAGCACCTGAGCGTCAGGCGCCACTTCAAGAATATGCGTCGTTTTGCCGCCAGGCGCCGCGCACAGATCGAGAATGTGCTCACCGTTTTCAGGCTCAAGAAAAGTCATGCATCCCTGGGCCGACGCATCCTGTACGGTCACCCAGCCTTCTTCGAAGCCTGGCAGGGTATGAACAGGGGCAGGGTTCTCAAGACGCACCGCATCCGGATAGTCTGGATGCGTAAAACCTTGCTGCCCTGTTTCTTCCAGTAAGGCCAGCCAGGCATCGCGTGAGTGGTGATTGCGATTCACGCGCAGCCACATCGGTGGACGCTGGTTATTAGCTTCGACAATAGCTTCCCACTGCTGCGGATACGCTTTACGCAGGCGGGTCAGCAACCACTCCGGATGGAGAAAGCGGCTCTCGCTGGAAGCGAATTCGGCCAGCAACGTTTCCTGCTGACGCTGGAACTGACGCAGCACGCCGTTAATCAGGCCTTTTAGCTGTGGTCTTTTTATCGCCACGGCCCCTTCAACGGTTTCCGCAAGCGCGGCATGCGGCGGGATCCGGGTATGCAGGAGCTGGTAAAACCCTACCATGATCAGATAATGAATGGTGCGTTGCTTTCCGGTCATCGGGCGTGACATCAATTTATTGATCAGCCACTCCATCTGCGACAGGGTACGCAGAACGCCAAAACACAACTCCTGAAGCAGGGCTTTATCTTTATCGGATACTTTTTGCTGTAACAGTGGCAGGACATTGCTGAGGGACTGGCCTTTTTCAACGACCTGTTCGATAGCCTGGGCTGCCATGCTGCGTAAATTAATATTTTTTTTCATAGCCACAAAATAAAAATGCCCGGTAACCCCGGGCTTGAGACGTGATGCTCGTCAGGCAAGACGATGTCCGGGAACAAACCATTCCCGGCGGGAGTTGAGCAGGTCTTGCGCGCTCATTGCTTTTTTACCGGCCGGTTGCAGCGATTCTATATTCAGAATACCGTCGCCCGTAGCGACCTGGATGCCCTGTTTAGTGGCGTCCACAATTGTGCCCGGCCCGGCGGTAGTCTCAGAATGGATAACTGACGCTTTCCAGATTTTCAGCGGCTGGCCGTCGATTTCAAGCCAGCTCATCGGCCATGGATTGAACGCGCGGATACAGCGCTCAAGTTGCACGGCAGGCAGGGACCAGTCCATGCGAGCTTCCTCTTTGCTGAGTTTCTCCGCATAGGTTACCTGCGCTTCATCCTGTACCTGCGGTTGGGCTGTGCCACCCGCCAGCTGTGCAAGGGTTTCAATCAGGCCGGCAGGCCCTAACCCTGCAAGCTTATCGTACAGCGTCGCGCTGGTATCTTCGGCCGTGATTGGGCAGACAAGCTTATGCAGCATATCGCCCGTATCCAGGCCGACGTCCATTTGCATGATCGTGACGCCGGTTTCCGCATCGCCTGCCCAAAGCGCGCGCTGTATTGGCGCCGCTCCGCGCCAGCGGGGAAGCAGTGAACCGTGAACGTTAATGCAGCCCAGACGGGGCATATCCAGCACGGCTTTGGGCAGAATCAGACCATAGGCCACTACAACCATCACATCTGCGTGTAATTCGGCGACCAGGTGCTGGTTTTCCTGCGGACGTAAAGACGCTGGCTGAAACACCGGTAAACCGTTCTCTTCCGCCAGCACTTTTACCGGGCTCGGCATCAGCTTTTTGCCGCGTCCGGCCGGGCGATCCGGTTGGGTAAATACGCCAACGACGTTATGTTCGGATGACAACAGGGCGTCAAGATGACGCGCTGCAAAGTCAGGTGTACCCGCAAAAATAATACGTAGTGAATCTGACACGTTGATTCTTATCCTTAAGCCCGTGCGTTCAGGCGGTCGAGTTTCTCAACTTTCTGACGAATACGTTTTTGCTTCAGCGGCGACAGGTAATCGATAAACAGCTTACCGACCAGGTGATCCATTTCATGCTGAATACAGATCGCCAGCAGGCCATCCGCTTCCAGCTCAAACGGCTTACCGTCTCTGTCGAGCGCGCGAATTTTTACTTTCTCTGCACGCGGCACCAGAGCGCGCTGCTCCGGGATCGACAGGCAGCCTTCCTCAATACCGGTTTCGCCACTTTTTTCCAGCAGTTCCGGATTGATCAACACCAGGCGACCATCGCGATTCTCGGAGACGTCAATAACGATAATGCGCTGATGAATATCAACCTGCGTTGCGGCGAGGCCAATACCCTCTTCGGCATACATGGTATCGAACATATCATCAACGATACGCTGAATGTCTGCATTCACTTCTTTTACCGGTTCAGCGACTTTGCGAAGACGCTCGTCCGGGATATGTAACACGTGCAAAACTGCCATAAATTTCCAGAGTTGTGTTCAGGAGTAGAAAAGATTATTCCTCCTATTCTAGACAAATCCCCCTCTGATTGACAGCATCAGTGACCAATCGCAAAGATTGCTGAGGCTGCCTGTGGCAAGGGGAAAGGATGACTCTGACAGAGATTTGGTTGCGCCTGATTTACGTAGGGGATCTGTATGGCGACAAGATGCTTAACGTCGCGCATTCTTTATTGCAGAACCCGGCTATCACGACCCCGACATTAAGTCACGCTGGCCTGACCCCACAGCAGATCGCAAAATTTCAGGCGCTGGCTGCGGGTGACATTGAACGCAGCCTGGCGTGGCTTACGGCTCCCGACCACCATCTGTTGCTGGCCACTGATGCCGCTTACCCGCCGCAGCTAAGAGCCATCAGCGATTACCCCGGCGCGCTCTTTGTCGAAGGGGATATCGGCGTACTGAAGTCGCAGCAACTGGGTGTCGTCGGTAGCCGGGCCCACTCATGGTATGGCGAGCGATGGGGCCGTCAGTTCTGTGAACAGCTTGTGCGTTATGGCGTGACCATTACCAGTGGTCTGGCTCTGGGAATCGACAGCATTGCCCATCGCGCAGCGCTTAACGGCAAAGGTAAAACGGTGGCGGTACTGGGAAACGGTTTACACAGCGTTTATCCAAAGCGGCATCGCGCGCTTGCCGACGGCATCCTTAATGCTGGCGGCGCGCTGGTTTCAGAGTTCCCTTTATCTGCGGTGCCCTGGCCGGGGAACTTCCCGCGACGAAACCGCATTATTAGTGGACTAAGCCGCGGCGTGCTGGTGGTGGAAGCGGCGCTGAAAAGCGGTTCGCTGGTCACGGCACGTTGCGCGCTGGATCAAGGACGTGAGGTTTTTGCTCTGCCAGGCCCATTGGGCAACCCTGGCTGTGAAGGACCGCATAGTCTTATCAGGCAGGGGGCAATGCTGGTGACATCGCCTGAGGAGATTCTGGAAAGTTTGCAATATGGGCTACATTGGGTGCCAGATCACAGCGATAAGCTAATTAATTCTTCAGAACCGGATAACGCGGCATTGCCATTTCCTGAGCTCCTGGCTAACGTAGGAGATGAGGTAACACCTGTTGACGTCGTCGCTGAACGTGCCGGCCAACCTGTGCCAGTGATTGTGGCTCAGCTACTCGAACTGGAGTTAGCAGGATGGATCGCAGTTGTACCCGGCGGCTATGTCCGATTAAGGAGGGCAAGCCATGTTCGACGTACTAATGTATTTGTTTGAGACTTACATCCACAACGAAGCTGAATTGCGCGTGGATCAGGATAAACTGGAGTCAGATCTGACAGACGCTGGTTTTGATCGTGAGGACATCTACAACGCGTTATTGTGGCTGGAAAAGCTGGCTGATTATCAGGAAGGCCTCGCCGAACCGATGCAGCTCGCTTCAGACCCACTCTCTGTTCGTATTTATACTGCAGAAGAGTGTGAGAGGCTGGATGCCAGTTGCCGGGGATTCTTGTTATTCCTGGAGCAGATTCAGGTGCTAAACCTCGAAACGCGGGAAATGGTCATTGAACGCGTGCTGGCGCTGGATACCGCAGAGTTCGATCTGGAAGATCTAAAATGGGTCATTCTGATGGTACTGTTTAATATCCCCGGATGTGAAAACGCCTATCAGCAGATGGAAGAATTACTCTTTGAAGTGAATGAAGGTATGCTGCACTAAATCATCGTTGCAGCAGCAAGAGTTGTTATGGCCAAATCAGCACTGTTCTCGGTGCCTAATCAGGAGCCCTGTCCACAATGCGGGGCTCAGCTTGTTATTCGTTCCGGGAAGCACGGACCTTTCCTTGGTTGTTCCCTGTATCCGGAATGCGATTTTGTTCGTCCGCTAAAAAACCAGGCTGACGGTCATATCGTTAAAGTTCTGGAGGGGCAGCTTTGTCCTGTATGTGGCGCTGAGCTGGTGCTGCGTCAGGGGCGCTACGGCATGTTTATCGGCTGTAGTCAGTATCCCACTTGCGAACATACCGAACTGATCGATAAACCTGATGATACTGCCATTACCTGCCCGCAGTGTCAGACGGGGCATCTGGTGCAGCGTCGTTCCCGTTACGGCAAAACCTTCTACTCCTGCGATGGTTATCCTGACTGTCAGTTCGTTATCAATTTTAAACCGATAGCTGGCGAGTGTCCTGTCTGCCAGTATCCGTTACTCATCGAAAAGAAAACCGCGCAGGGCGTTAAACGCTTTTGCGCCAGTAAACAATGTGGAAAGCCGGTTCCGGCGGAATTAAACAGTGAAGAATAACCTGCAATCAGATCGCATCGCTGACGCGGTGGCGGTACTGAATAATAAAGAAGTCATCGCTTATCCTACAGAGGCTGTTTTTGGTGTCGGCTGCGATCCTGATAGTGAGATCGCGGTCCAGCGTCTGCTTGAGATAAAACAACGCCCGGTGGAAAAAGGTTTGATCCTTATCGCGGCGAATTTCGAACAGCTTAAACACTATATCGACGACAGCGCCCTGAATGAATCGCAGCGTGAGGCCGTCTTTGCCAGCTGGCCAGGTCCGGTGACATTCGTGTTCCCGGCGCGACCCACGACGCCGCGCTGGTTAACCGGCCGTTTTGATACGCTGGCTGTACGCGTTACCAATCATCCGCTGGTGGTGGCCTTATGCGAGGCCTACGGCAAACCGCTGGTTTCGACCAGCGCTAATCTGACGGGCTTACCGCCGTGCCGTACAACAGAAGAAGTACGCGCGCAGTTCGGTGATCATTTTCCGGTGGTGGAGGGCGAAACTGGCGGGCGTCAGAATCCTTCAGAAATACGTGACGCGCTGACCGGCGAGCGCTTCCGACAGGGGTAATATATGGAAAGCTATGCGGTATTCGGTAACCCGATCGCCCACAGTAAGTCTCCGTTTATTCATCAACAATTTGCGCAGCAGCTGCAAATTGATCACCCTTATGGTCGTGTGCTGGCGCCAGCAGATGATTTTGTGAATACCCTGAATGCGTTTTTTGCGGCGGGGGGGGAGGGGGCTAACATCACGGTCCCCTTTAAAGAAGAGGCGTTTGCCCGGGCCGATGAACTGACAGAGCGCGCAGCGCTGGCGGGCGCAGTGAATACCCTCAAGCGGCTGGAGGATGGCCGTTTGCTGGGGGATAACACCGATGGTACGGGCTTGTTGAGCGATCTTGAGCGGCTGGGCTTCATTAAGCCTGGTTTCCGTATTTTGCTGGCAGGCGCAGGCGGCGCTGCCCGTGGGGTTCTTCTCCCCTTACTGTCTCTGGATTGCCAGGTAACCATCACTAACCGTACTTTTGCGCGGGCTGAGGCGCTGGCAAACGTCTTCATGCATACCGGCAGCGTCAAGGCGGTGGCAATGGATCAATTAGGGGATCATGAATTTGATCTGATCATTAATGCGACATCCAGTGGCATTAGCGGCGAGATCCCCGCGATCCCGGAATCGCTGGTTCATCCGCATCTGTACTGTTATGACATGTTCTATCAGAAAGGAAATACGCCGTTTTTGAACTGGTGTGAGCATCATGGCGCAAAACAGTGCGCAGATGGAGTGGGTATGCTGGTGGCGCAGGCTGCTCATGCTGTTCTGTTATGGCACGGGGTGTTACCGGAAACTGAAGCGGTGATTAATCAGCTGAAGCAGGAAATAGCGCAATGAATCAGGCCATCCAGTTTCCGGATCGCGAAGAGTGGCATGCAGAATTGCAGGCGGTGTGCTTTCCCGTGCTGGTAAATGGTATGCAGCTTACCTGTGCAATAAAGGGCAGCTCGCTGGCGTATCGTTTTAAAGGCGATACGCCGGAACAGTGGTTGCAAAATTTTCAGGCTAACCGCTGGGATATTGAAGAAGAAGCTGAACAGCTGATCCACGATCAGCAAGAAGACGATCAGGGCTGGATCTGGTTACCCTGAGCCAGATAGTCGTCTTTCCATTTGACGTAGTTATTAGCTGAATATTGCAGTCCTTCGATTTCCGCCTCAGTTAAGGGGCGGATCTGTTTAACCGGACTGCCCAGATAGAGATAACCCGTTTCGAGCCGTTTGTTTTGCGGCACCAGGCTACCTGCCCCAATCATCACATCATCTTCCACAACAACGCCATCCAACAGAATCGATCCCATGCCGACCAGAACGCGATTGCCAATGGTGCACCCATGTAACATCACTTTATGCCCGACGGTGACGTCTTCGCCAATAGTCAGCGGATTACCCGCCGGGTTATAAGCAGACTTGTGCGTGACATGCAGCACGCTGCCGTCCTGAATATTAGTGCGTGCGCCTATCTCGACATGGTTCACGTCACCACGGATCGCGACAAGCGGCCAAATCCCCACATCATCAGCCATGCGGACGTCGCCAATGACGACGCTGGTGGCATCGATCATCACGCGTTGTCCCACTTTTGGGAAAAGATCCTTATAAGGACGTAAGACAGCAGACATATTTACCTCAGTACTTGCGAAGGATAATGATGACTTTGGGTCCATTATTCGCACGGCGCAAGCCTTTTACGCCTCAAAATTTGCGCAGATCGAACAGGATCACAGCGATAAGAGTGAAAAATCAGCACTCAGAAAAAAAGATCCAAAAAAGGCTTGTGCAAAAAAATGGGATCCCTATAATGCGCCTCCACTGACACGGAACAACGGCTTACAGGCCACCGGGTCAGGAGGTCTCCTCCGGGAAGGCCGCCAGAGAAAAGCGAAAATAAACGCTTGACTCTGAGGGAGGAAAGCGTAATATACGCCACCTCGCGACAGAGCGC
>NZ_JBNRLQ010000018.1:0-26852 GCF_055804875.1 Enterobacter sp. K510
TCTGAAGGCACCGCAATACCTAAATGACAGAAAAATGACTGACTGCTGCATTCCACAGCAAAACCCCGCCTTATACCCATTTACGCACAGAGTTATCCACAAAGCGGTGAAACGCTAAAAATTCGCGAGCGTTGCGCAAACGTTTTCGTTACAATGCCCGCGCTAAAACAAGGATGCCCCGTCTGGGGCGTTAGCTGAATTTTGGGAAGAAAGAAGACCGAAAATTCAGCTAACGCTCTCTGTAATGTCCAAATCCTGGGGATTTAATACCATGCAACAACGTCGTCCAGTCCGCCGCGCCCTGCTCAGTGTTTCTGACAAAGCCGGTATCATCGAATTTGCACAGGCTCTCTCCTCGCGTGGCGTGGAGCTGCTATCCACCGGCGGTACCGCACGCCTGCTGGCAGAGAAAGGCCTGCCGGTCACGGAAGTATCTGACTACACCGGCTTCCCGGAAATGATGGATGGACGCGTCAAGACGCTGCACCCGAAAGTGCATGGCGGTATTCTGGGTCGTCGCGGACAAGATGATGAAATCATGGCGCAGCACGACATCTCTCCAATCGATATGGTTGTTGTGAACCTTTACCCGTTCGCCGCCACCGTCGCACGCGAGGGCTGCACGCTGGAAGACGCCGTAGAGAACATTGATATTGGCGGCCCGACCATGGTGCGCTCTGCTGCCAAGAACCATAAAGACGTGGCTATCGTGGTTAAGAGCAGCGACTATCACGCCATTATTAATGAGATGGATGCTAACGACGGCTCTCTGACCCTTGCTACCCGTTTTGACCTCGCCATTAAAGCCTTCGAACACACTGCCGCCTACGACAGCATGATCGCCAACTACTTCGGCAGCCTGGTCCCTGCTTATCACGGCGACAGCAAAGATCCTGCTGGCCGCTTCCCGCGCACGCTGAATCTGAACTTCATTAAGAAGCAGGATATGCGCTACGGTGAGAACAGCCACCAGCAGGCCGCCTTCTATATAGAAGAAGAAATTAAAGAAGCCTCGGTTGCCACTGCCACTCAGGTACAGGGCAAGGCACTCTCTTATAACAACATCGCCGATACCGATGCTGCGCTGGAATGTGTGAAAGAGTTCAGCGAGCCAGCCTGTGTGATCGTTAAACATGCTAACCCGTGCGGCGTGGCGGTCAGCGATTCGATCCTCGACGCTTACGATCGTGCGTATAAAACCGACCCGACCTCCGCGTTCGGCGGCATCATCGCCTTTAACCGCGAGCTGGATGCGGAAACGGCGCAGGCCATTATTTCCCGCCAGTTTGTTGAAGTGATCATCGCCCCGTCAGCCACTGAAGAAGCGCTGAAAATTACCGCCGCCAAACAGAACGTGCGCGTGCTGGTTTGCGGCGAATGGTCTGCCCGCGTCGCAGGTCTGGATTTCAAACGTGTGAATGGCGGTCTGCTGGTACAGGATCGCGATCTGGGCATGGTGAGCGAAGCAGAGTTGCGCGTGGTCAGCAAACGCCAGCCGAGCGAGCAGGAACTGCGTGACGCGCTGTTCTGCTGGAAAGTCGCCAAGTTCGTTAAGTCCAACGCCATTGTCTATGCCAGAGAGAATATGACCATCGGCATTGGCGCAGGTCAAATGAGCCGCGTGTACTCCGCGAAAATCGCCGGTATTAAAGCAGGTGATGAAGGACTGGAAGTGAAAGGCTCCGCGATGGCCTCTGACGCCTTCTTCCCGTTCCGCGACGGTATTGATGCCGCTGCGGCCGTAGGCGTAAGCTGCGTGATCCAGCCTGGCGGTTCCATTCGTGATGATGAAGTGATTGCGGCGGCCGACGAACACGGTATCGCCATGATCTTTACCGACATGCGCCACTTCCGCCACTAATCCCGGAGCAGACAATGAAAGTATTAGTTATTGGTAATGGCGGACGCGAGCACGCGCTGGCGTGGAAAGCCGCCCAGTCACCCTTAGTCAAAACCGTTTTTGTCGCACCGGGTAACGCCGGTACGGCGCTGGAGCCGCTGCTGCAAAACGTGGCGATTGGCGCGACCGATATTCCGGCGCTGTTGAATTTTGCCCAAAGTGAGCACATTGACCTGACCATCGTTGGCCCGGAAGCCCCGCTGGTACTGGGCGTGGTCGATGCTTTTCGCGCAGCCGGGCTGACCATCTTCGGCCCGACGCAGGGGGCCGCCCAGCTGGAAGGCTCCAAAGCTTTCACCAAAGACTTCCTCGCCCGTCACCACATTCCGACGGCGGAATACCAGAACTTTACCGAGGTTGAGCCTGCGCTGGCGTATCTGCGCGAGAAAGGCGCGCCGATTGTTATCAAAGCGGACGGTCTGGCGGCAGGTAAAGGGGTAATTGTCGCCATGACGCTGGAGGAAGCGGAAGCGGCGGTTCAGGATATGCTGGCTGGCAACGCCTTTGGCGACGCGGGGCATCGTATCGTGATTGAAGAGTTTCTGGATGGCGAAGAAGCCAGCTTTATCGTGATGGTGGATGGCGAACACGTGTTGCCGATGGCCACCAGCCAGGATCACAAGCGCGTTGGCGATGCCGATACCGGGCCGAATACCGGCGGTATGGGCGCTTACTCGCCAGCCCCGGTAGTGACTGATGAAGTTCACCAGCGCACCATGGATCGCGTGATCTGGCCAACGGTGCGCGGTATGGCGGCGGAAGGCAATACCTACACCGGCTTCCTGTACGCCGGTCTGATGATCGACAAGCAGGGCAACCCGAAAGTAATCGAGTTTAACTGCCGCTTTGGCGATCCGGAAACCCAGCCGATCATGCTGCGCATGAAGTCCGATCTGGTCGAACTGTGCCTGGCGGCCTGTGAAGGCAAACTGGATGAGAAAACCTCGGAGTGGGACGAACGCGCATCGCTGGGCGTGGTGATCGCCGCAGGCGGTTATCCGGGTGATTATCGTACCGGTGATGTGATCCATGGCCTGCCGCTGGAAGAAGTGGGCGGTAAGGTGTTCCATGCGGGCACGACGCTTGCGGACGATGACCGTGTGCTGACTAACGGCGGACGCGTGCTGTGCGCCACGGCGCTGGGACATACGGTGGCGGAAGCGCAGAAAAACGCTTATACGCTGATGGCGGATATTCACTGGGATGGCAGCTTCAGCCGCCGGGATATTGGTTATCGCGCGATTGCCCGCGAGCAGGGGGAGTAATTTCCCCCTCACCCTAATCCTCTCCCGCAGGGAGAGGGAACAGATCGCCCTCTCGTTCAGGAGAGGGCTTACTCAGAAATTCTTTTCCTGCGGCTGCCAGGTACAGTAATCCTCATTCGCCACCAGCAGCAGCTGTGCGCCTTCCGGGGCTTCCAGCCACGCGACGCTCACTTCCGCCGAAGAATGGCGCTGACGCCGTTCTATATGGCTTAACGCCTGCTCATCGAATTCCGGTTTAACTGTCTGCCCTTCGCAGGTACTGACGCTGTGGTCGGCATGCCAGCGCCCCTGACGCAGTATCACCTGCCCCTGGCGCAGCGCATCGCTGGTCTGGCGGATCTGGTCGGCACGATAGCGGTACAGCGCGATCTGGTCACTGGAAAGCTGTTGCTTCTGACCGTTCACTTCACGCTGCATAAAACTGAGTTCGCCGTGGTCATCAAAACGCACGCGAATATGTTCCGGCTGTTTGCCGTAGATAGTAAGTTCGATAAGGGCAAGGGTATCGCCCTGCCAGCGGTATTCGCTGGTTGAGGTATCTCCGCTTCGCCACGGGCTGAAGGCAGAGAGAATATGGACGTCGTCATCGACATCTTTACGCCACAGGCGTACGGCACCCTGATCGCCTGCGTAACCGCTGGCGGTAAAGGGCGGCGGTGACGAGTCATGGCTACAGGCTGTCAGCAATAATGCGCCAGCCAGCGCCAGCGGACGGCACCAGAATGACAAAAGGGGCGAAAACGCCCCCTCGTTAAAACTGTTCGCTGCCACGCGGTCTTACTTAACGGCGTCTTTCAGTGCTTTACCAGAAACAAATGCCGGCACGTTAGCTGCGGCGATTTTGATTTCTTTACCGGTCTGCGGGTTGCGGCCAGTACGCTCAGCGCGGTGGTTCACTTTGAAGGTACCGAAACCAACCAGTTGTACAGCATCGCCTTCTTTCAGAGACTCAGTAATAGCAGCCAGGGTGGATTCCAGAGCAGCTTTCGCCTGCACTTTAGACAGATCAGCCTTGTCCGCAATTACATCAATCAGTTGAGTCTTGTTCATAAGTTATCCTTACAATGTGTTTATCGCTTGCTAAGCATCGAGTGCGACGGAAATGCCAAAAAAGCGCCCTCCTGCATACACGCACCGATAGCCACTTTTTTTCGCCCCCCAAATGTAGACCAGACGGGGGGCTAATGGGAAGCCTTGCAGTATGACAAATCAGGCGTTAAATCACGTTTTCTTGTCTCATTGCTGCAAATTTATACCGATATTGCTTTCCCCCGCCTCGCGCAGGTCCGCGCGCAGACCTTTGATCAGCTCAAGGTCGCGCTCTTCGCAGTCAGCCAGCAGGCGGAAAATCTCCCACTGAATGTCCCATTCCTGCTCGACAGCCGGATTAAGTTTTAGCTCTTCATCGGTCATTTCCCGACCTGCCTGGGTCATTTCCAGCATCGCTACCGTGGTGATTGAGGTCTTGCTGACTTCAATAGCGTGCTCCAGCGTATCGCCGCTTAACAGCGAATGCAGCATTTCACTCAATGCCACACAGGCATCGATGGCCGGGTAAACGCCATACATATCGTAATCATCCGCCGACGGGATCGCTTCCTCCAGCTTTTCCAGCTGGCTGTCGAAATTGATCTTCGCGTCTTTAACGGTCAGCGTTTCCCAGACGAGATCGACCATACGGCGATAGAGCTGTGCATCGCCAAAGCCGGTTTGCTGGCAGAACATGGCGTAGTTCGGGTACATGCGCTCGCAAAGGCAGGCCATGAAAGTGACGTGCTGCCAGCTTTCCAGCTTCTCCAGCCGCAGGTGAATCGGGTTTTGTAACATGATGAATTCTCAATATCGGAAATTAGCCGCAGTGTACCTGAATCAGGGGTGAATTTCCTGCCAGCGCACAAAGGCCGGACGACGCGAGGCAACGGCATCCGCCCAACGCGTCGGCTCCGGTAAACGGTAGCCTTTGGTACAGCGCTGCACCCAGGCCAGCGCAGTGTCCTGACTGACCCGATGGCCGGTGGCGATAAACAGCGGGTTACAGCGCGCTTTGCTGCGCCATACCCACGCCAGATCCTCACCCTTATCACGCAGCGGCGCCAGCGCGCCTGGCTCGTCAGACAGCGGCTCAAACTTACCGCACAGGCGTTTTTTCGCCACGCCGATGGTCGGCACATCCACCAGCAGGCCAAAATGACTGGCCACGCCCAGACGACGTGGATGCGAAATGCCATGCCCGTCGACGAACAGCAGATCGGGTTTTTGCGACAGCATATCCCACGCCGCCAGCAGCGCAGGATATTCACGAAACGAGAGGAAACCAGGAATATAGGGCATGGTAGTGGCGATACGCGCGATCTGATATTCAACCAGTTCAAGTTCCGGATACGTCAGCAGTACCATCGCCGCGCGTGTTACTTCTCCGCCCTGCTCAAATCCCACATCTGCCCCGCCGATCAGTCTCGGCGGATCGGTAATAAAACGATCTTCCCGGCATACCGAGGAAGCCAGTTCCAGTTGTTGTGCGCGTAATGACGCCAGATCCATACCTGCTCCTTATTGATGATAGGGCTGTGAAAGACGGTGTACCGCCTCCACAAAAGCACCTGCATGCTCCGGAGGAACATCCTGATGGATACCGTGACCGAGGTTAAACACGTGGCCTTCCCCCTGACCAAAGCCAGCCAGGATAGTCGCCACTTCCTCTTCAATGCGTGCAGGCTGTGCATAAAGCATGGACGGGTCCATGTTGCCCTGCAACGCGACTTTATGACCGACGCGACGACGCGCATCGGCAATATCGATAGTCCAGTCGAGACCCAGCGCATCGCAGCCGGTTTCCGCCATCGCTTCCAGCCACTGACCGCCGCCTTTGGTAAAGAGCGTTACCGGCACGCGGCGGCCTTCGTTTTCACGCAGCAGGCCATCGACAATTTTATGCATGTAATAGAGAGAGAATTGCTGATAATCGCGCCCGGTCAGCACGCCGCCCCAGGTATCGAAAATCATCACCGACTGCGCGCCCGCGCGGATCTGCGCGTTGAGATAGAGCGTGACGCTTTTCGCCAGCTTATCGAGCAGCGCATGCAAGGTCAGCGGCTCGGCGTACATCATTTTTTTGATCAGCGTAAAGGCTTTGCTGCTGCCGCCTTCCACCATGTAGGTCGCCAGCGTCCACGGGCTGCCGGAGAAGCCAATCAGCGGCACTTCGCCTTTCAGTTCGCGGCGGATGGTGCGCACCGCGTTCATCACGTAACCCAGTTCATCTTCCGGATCCGGCACCGGCAGTTTTTCGACGTCGGCTTTACAGGTGATGGGCGAGGTAAAACGCGGGCCTTCGCCGGCTTCAAAGTAGAGGCCCAGACCCATCGCATCGGGGATGGTCAGAATGTCCGAAAAAAGGATCGCCGCATCAAGCGGGAAACGGCGCAGCGGTTGCAGGGTGACTTCGCACGCCAGCTCCGCATTTTTACACAGCGACATAAAGTCACCGGCTTGCGCGCGGGTGGCTTTGTACTCCGGCAAGTAGCGGCCAGCCTGTCTCATCATCCATACCGGGGTGACATCCACCGGCAGGCGCTGGAGCGCGCGCAGGTAACGATCGTTTTTCAGTTCGGTCATTTTGCAGTTCCTCAATGCGTCAGACCGACATTGTAACATGTCACTCATACTCTGCCCGACACAAAGCCACGGTGTCCTCGATCAAACGGCGCGCGACTGTGCCTGGCGGCGGTAACAGCGGCAGCGCATCATAGCGATACCAGCCCGCGTCCAGCAGTTCGTTAGGGTCGATGTTGATTTCACCGCCGTCATATTCGGCCATAAAGGCGGTCATCAGCGATTGCGGGAACGGCCAGGGTTGCGAGGTAACGTAGCGCAGATTTTTCACGCGGATGGCGCTCTCTTCCATGACTTCGCGGGCGACCGCCTGCTCCAGCGTCTCGCCCACCTCCACAAAACCGGCCAGCACGGTATAGATGCCGTTGCGATGGCGCGTGTGCTGGGCCAGCAGGATTTTGTCTTCACGGCGGATGGCGACAATGATGCACGGCGCGATTTGCGGGTAGTAACGTTCCCGACAGTTGCCGCACAGCATTGCCCATTCGCTTTTACTGGTGTGCATGGTATGACCGCAGTAACCGCAAAACTGGTGCGAGCGGTAAAACTCCGCCAGCTGTACGCCGCGCCCGGCGAGCTGGAACAGTCCGACATCCTGGTCCACCAATTGCCGCACGGACGACATATCCTGACGACGATTCTGACGCACCAGCCACACCGGCTCGCCCTGCCATTCGCCGATGGTTAAACCGCGCTGGCCCACAAGATCGAAATTTCCTGCCTCGCCATGTGGTAATTCTCCAGCGGGCAGCCATAATTTTTGTTCATGGCTGACAATCCACCAGCCCTGATCGGTTAATTCGATGACACGTTCCATAATCTGTTGCACTACCTTAGCGACACTGGCATGTTGGTAACATCATTTTTACAAATTTTGGGTAAGTATTTTTTAATCTTAATATTACGGAGTTGATCATGCTAAACCAGCTACAAAGCCTGACAGAGCGAGTGGGAGGAAGTAATAAACTTGTCGACCATTGGTTACATGTCCGTAAGCATCTGCTTGTTGCTTATTACGATCTGGTCGGCATTAAACCTGGCAGAGAATCCTTTACAGAACTTGATGAAAAAGCGCTGGATGATTTTTGCCATAGCCTGGTCGATTATCTTTCCGCTGGTCATTTTAGTATTTATGAGCGCATTATCAGCGAAATGGAAGGGACCAGCCCACTTTTCGCCGCCACGCAGATCTATCCTCTGCTGGAAGCGAACACGCAGCAGATCATGAATTATTATGATTCCAGCCTGGAAAATGCCATTGATGACAGCAACTGCATTGAATTCCAGCATGCGCTGTCCGGCATTGGCGAAGCGCTGGCGCAACGCTTTACTCTTGAAGATCAATTAATCGTTCTGGCGTTCGACTTCAACCTTTCTGAAAGCGCCAACGACGAGGCAGTAGCCAATAACGAGAGAGATATGGCTCGTCCTGCTTGAGTTCTGCGGCAGTAACACGTAATTTATTTTAGCTTTCCCGTATAACGGGAAATTATTTCTTGTCGGAGTGCCGCGTACGACAGTACCGGCTGAGACCGTTAATTCGGGATCCGCGGAACCTGATCAGGTTAGTACCTGCGAAGGGAACAAGAGTTCATCTGCATGGCATCGCTGCATCCGGCGATCGCCCTCTTGCTTCATCCGTCATTCTGACAAGCCACGTCCTTACTTTTATGGAATGAGCTATGTCTGCCACTAAACCAACACGTCGCCAGCAACGCGAACACGCCCAGCGCTTTATCGATACTCTGGAAGGTACTGTCTTCCCCGGCTCCCGACGCATCTATATTCAGGGTTCACAGCCGGACATTCGCGTGCCCATGCGTGAAATTCAGCTCAGCCCGACGCCAGTCGGCGGCACTAAAGACGCGCCACGTTTTGAAGAAAACGAAGCGATCCCCGTGTATGACACCTCCGGTCCGTACGGCGATCCCGCCATTACTATTAACGTCCGGCAGGGGCTGACCAGGCTACGAAGTCCATGGATTGCGGCGCGTGGCGCGACGGCAGGCCAGTGCGTGACCCAGTTGCACTATGCCCGCCAGGGGATTGTCACGCCGGAGATGGAATTTATCGCCATCCGTGAAAACATGGGCCGCGAGCGCATTCGCGCTGATGTCCTGCGCCAGCAGCATACTGGCGAAGGCTTTGGCGCGCGCCTGCCGGAAAACATCACCCCTGAATTTGTACGCGATGAAGTGGCCGCCGGGCGCGCCATTATTCCCGCCAATATTAACCATCCGGAATCCGAGCCGATGATCATTGGCCGTAATTTTCTGGTGAAAGTAAACGCCAATATTGGCAATTCGGCGGTCAGCTCCTCCATCGAAGAGGAAGTGGAAAAGCTGGTGTGGGCCACGCGTTGGGGGGCTGATACCGTGATGGATCTCTCCACCGGCCGTAATATCCATGAAACCCGCGAGTGGATTTTGCGTAACAGCCCGGTGCCCATCGGCACAGTGCCGGTTTATCAGGCGCTGGAGAAGGTTAACGGCATTGCGGAAAACTTAAGCTGGGAAGTATTCCGCGAAACGCTGCTGGAGCAGGCGGAACAGGGCGTCGATTACTTCACTATTCACGCCGGTGTGCTGCTGCGTTATGTGCCGATGACGGCAAAACGTCTGACGGGTATCGTCTCCCGTGGCGGCTCGATCATGGCGAAATGGTGCCTGTCCCATCATCAGGAAAATTTCCTTTACGAACGTTTCCGCGACATCTGCGAAATCTGCGCGGCCTATGACGTTTCCCTGTCGCTGGGGGACGGTCTGCGTCCCGGTTCCATTCAGGACGCCAACGACGAGGCGCAGTTTGCGGAACTGCACACCCTTGGCGAGCTGACGAAAATCGCCTGGGAGTACGACGTGCAGGTGATGATTGAAGGCCCCGGCCATGTGCCGATGCATATGATCCGCCGCAATATGACCGAGCAGCTGGAGCACTGCCACGAAGCGCCTTTCTACACCCTCGGCCCGCTGACCACCGATATTGCGCCGGGCTACGACCATTTCACCTCCGGCATTGGCGCGGCGATGATCGGCTGGTTTGGCTGCGCAATGCTCTGTTACGTAACGCCAAAAGAGCACCTTGGCCTGCCGAACAAAGAGGACGTCAAACAGGGATTAATCACCTATAAGATCGCCGCTCACGCCGCCGATTTAGCCAAAGGCCATCCGGGGGCGCAGATCCGCGATAACGCCATGTCCAAAGCGCGCTTTGAATTCCGCTGGGAAGATCAGTTTAACCTTGCGCTCGATCCCTTCACCGCCCGCGCTTATCACGATGAGACGCTGCCGCAGGAGTCCGGCAAAGTAGCGCACTTCTGTTCGATGTGCGGCCCGAAATTCTGCTCGATGAAGATCAGCCAGGAAGTGCGCGACTTTGCGGCACAGCAGGCGGTTGACGCCGGCATGGCAGATAAATCGAACGACTTCCGCGCCCGGGGCGGCGAAATCTATCTCCGGCAGGAGGAGGCGTAATGTACCAGCCTGATTTTCCGCCGGTACCCTTCCGGCTCGGACTTTATCCCGTGGTGGACAGCGTGGTCTGGATCGAGCGTCTGCTCGGCGCCGGGGTGCGCACCCTGCAACTGCGCATCAAGGATAAGCGCGATGACGAGGTGGAAGCCGATGTTATCGCCGCTATCGCCCTTGGCCGCCGCTATCAGGCGCGGCTGTTTATCAACGATTACTGGCGGCTGGCGATCAAGCATGGCGCTTACGGCGTGCACCTCGGGCAGGAGGATTTACAGGACACCGATTTGACGGCGATCCGCGCGGCAGGTTTACGCCTTGGCGTATCGACCCACGACGATATGGAAATCGACGTCGCGCTGGCGGCAAAACCGTCCTATATCGCCCTCGGCCATGTCTTCCCGACGCAAACCAAACAGATGCCTTCTGCCCCGCAGGGGCTGGCACAGCTGGCGCAGCATATCGTCCGGCTGAAAGATTATCCGACGGTCGCCATCGGCGGTATCAGCACTGAACGCGCGCCTGCGGTACTGGCGACCGGCGTGGGCAGCATCGCGGTGGTCAGCGCCATCACCGCTGCCGATGACTGGCAGGCGGCAACCCGGCAGTTGCTGGATCTGGCGGGGGTGGGCGATGAATGACAATGATTTCATGCGCTACAGCCGCCAGATCCTGCTGGAAGACATCGCCATTGACGGGCAGCAAAAATTGCTTGCCAGCCGGGTGCTGATTGTCGGGCTTGGCGGGCTCGGCTCTCCGGCGGCGCTGTATCTGGCGGCGGCAGGCGTGGGAACGCTGGCGCTCGCCGATGACGACGCGGTGCACCTCAGTAATCTGCAACGGCAAATCCTCTTCACCACAGAGGATATTAATCGCCCCAAATCACAGGCCGCGGCGCAGCGCCTACAGCAGCTCAATCCGGACACTGAACTGATCGCCCTGAATCAGCGTTTAGCAGGCGATGCGCTGCATCAGGAAGTGGCCCGTGCCGATGTGGTGCTGGATTGCAGCGATAACATGACCACCCGCCAGGCGATTAATGCCGCCTGCGTGGCGAACAATACGCCGCTCGTCAGCGCAAGCGCGGTGGGCTTTGGCGGGCAGTTAATGGTGCTGACGCCGCCCTGGACACAGGGCTGTTATCGCTGCCTGTGGCCGGATGACGTTGAGCCTGAACGCAACTGCCGCACGGCGGGCGTCATCGGCCCGGTGGTGGGCGTGATGGGCAGCCTGCAGGCGCTGGAAACCATCAAGCTGTTAACCGGCATAGCGCCCGCGCAGGGTGAACTGCGGCTGTTCGATGCCCGCAACCATCACTGGCGCACCATCACCCTTCAGCGGTCGGCACTCTGTCCGGCGTGCGGAGGTCTGCATGCGCATTCTGTTTAATGATGAGCCGATGCAGTGCGCCGACGCGCTGACCGTCAGCGCCCTGCTGACGCAGCTTAATCAGCTGACGCCGGGCATGGCGCTGGCGCTCAATCAGCACATCCTTCCCCGGGATCGCTGGGATCAACAACTGTTGCAGGACGGCGATCGGATCCTGCTTTTTCAGGTCATCGCCGGAGGCTGATATGTTACGCATTGCTGATAAAACCTTTACTTCGCACCTTTTTACCGGGACGGGGAAATTCGCCTCACCCGCGCTGATGATGAACGCGATACGCGCCTCCGGTAGCCAGCTGGTCACCCTGGCGATGAAGCGCGTCGATTTGCGCCAGCGCAGCGATGACCTGCTGGCGCCGTTGCTGGAGGCCGGGGTGACGCTGTTGCCTAATACTTCCGGGGCAAAGAATGCCGAAGAAGCGATATTTGCCGCTCAGCTGGCGCGGGAAGCGCTCGGCACAAACTGGCTGAAGCTGGAGATCCACCCGGATCCGCGCTGGCTGCTGCCCGATCCCATTGAAACCCTGAAAGCCGCGGAGATTCTGGTAAAGCAGGGCTTTATCGTGCTGCCCTATTGCAGCGCCGATCCGGTGTTATGCAAACGGCTGGAGGAAGCGGGCTGCGCGGCGGTAATGCCGCTGGGCGCGCCTATCGGCTCCAATCAGGGGCTGGAAACCCGCGCGATGCTGGAAATCATCATCGCCCAGGCAGGCGTGCCCGTGGTGGTGGATGCCGGGATAGGCGCGCCCAGCCATGCGGCACAGGCGCTGGAAATGGGCGCGGATGCAGTACTGGTGAATACCGCCATTGCCGTGGCTGACGATCCGGTGAAGATGGCTCATGCATTCCGCCTCGCCGTTGAAGCCGGCGTGCTGGCGCGTGAAGCGGTGCCGGGCGCCCGGCACTCCTTCGCACAGGCCACCAGCCCGCTGACCGGTTTTCTGGAGGCGCAGCCATGAATACCTTCACTGACCGCTGGCGGCAGCTGGACTGGGATGACATCCGCCTGCGTATTCACAGTAAAACGGCCCGGGATGTCGAACGGGCGCTCAGCGCCACGCACCCAACGCGCGAGGACATGATGGCGCTGCTCTCCTCCGCCGCCAGCGCGTTTCTGGAGCCGCTGGCACAACGTTCGCAGCAGCTGACCCGTCAGCGTTTTGGCAATACGGTCAGTTTCTACGTACCGCTGTACCTGTCGAACCTGTGCGCCAACGACTGCACCTACTGCGGCTTTTCGATGAGCAACCGTATTAAGCGCAAGACGCTCGACGACGATGAGATCGCCCGTGAATGCGCCGCCCTCCGCGATATGGGTTTTGAACATATCCTGCTGGTGACCGGCGAGCATGAAAAGAAAACCGGCATGGACTATTTTCGCCAGCAGCTCCCGGCGATCCGCCGCCAGTTCGCCTCGCTGCATATGGAAGTGCAGCCGCTGTCGCAGGCGGAGTATGCGGAGCTGAAAGCGCTCGGCCTCGACGGTGTGATGGTGTATCAGGAGACTTATCATGAAGGGGTTTACGCCCGGCACCATCTGAAAGGCAAAAAGCAGGATTTCTTCTGGCGGCTGGAAACCCCGGACAGACTGGGCCGCGCGGGTATCGATAAAATCGGGCTTGGCGCATTAATCGGTTTGTCTGATGACTGGCGGGTGGACTGCTTTATGGTGGCGGAGCATCTGCTGTGGCTGCAAAAACAGTACTGGCAGAGCCGCTACTCCATCTCTTTCCCGCGTCTGCGCCCCTGCACCGGCGGTATCGAACCCGCCTCCATTATGGATGAGCGTCAGCTGGTGCAAGCCCTGTGCGCGTTTCGCCTGTTCGCGCCGGAAGTGGAACTGTCGTTATCGACGCGGGAATCGCCCTGGTTCCGGGACAATGTGATCCCGCTGGCGGTGAACAACGTGAGCGCTTTTTCAAAAACGCAGCCCGGCGGCTATGCTGACGACCACCCGGAGCTGGAGCAGTTCGCCCCGCATGACGGGCGTCGCCCGCAAGAGGTGGCAAGCGCGCTGATGCGTCGTGGTTTACAACCCGTATGGAAAGACTGGGACAGCTGGCTGGGGCGCAATTTGTAACCGGTTTCACCTTAAGCGGGTTTCTTTGTGATGCCCGACACACAATCACTGCAAAGCGGTTGTTGATCCCGGGGTGCGGGATAATTATCAGTTATCCCATCTACATCGAGGCTAACTATGAAAAACATCGTTTTATGCTGTGCTGCCGGTATGTCCACCAGCATGTTGGTTCAACGTATGAAAGATGCGGCGCAGAAAAAAGGCGTCGAGGTGACTATCAAAGCCGTTCCGGTGGCGGAGTTTAAGGACAATATCGCAACCGCCGATATTGTGCTGCTGGGGCCACAGGTGAAATATGAGCTGGCCAAGCTTCAGGCGCAGGCTGAGCCGCTGGGCAAAAAGGTCGCCGTTATCGATATGATGGATTACGGCATGATGAAAGGTGATGTCGTACTGGAAAAAGCCCTTAAGCTGCTGGAGTGATCGCATGGAAGATTTGGAAACTATCATCATGGAATTGCTGGTTAACGCGGGCGCAGCACGCAGCGAAGCGTTAACGGCGCTACAGCTGGCGCGTCAGGGGGATTTCGCAGGCGCTGAGGCCGCTATGACGGAGTCGCGGGAATACGTTAAGCATGCCCATAAAATCCAGACGCAGCTGATAGGTCTTGATGAAGGTGAAGGCAAATTGCCGGTGAATCTGATCACCGTGCATTCGCAGGATCATCTGATGAACGCCATGGTGATTCAGGATCTGGCCGGCGATATGATTGAACTGTACCGCCGTTTACCGCCGTTGAATTAATTCCTGTTTTAAGAGCAAAAAAAACCCGCCGAAGCGGGTTTTTTATTATCGGGCTGTTAACGATTACTCGTTGTCAGAACCGCCCAGGCCTGCGTTCAGCAGTTCTGCCAGGCTGGCAGACGCGTCTTCAGCAGTCACCTGCGGTGCAGCCGGGAGTTCACCCGCAGCACGACGGCGCATACGATCCTGATGGTACGCGTAACCGGTACCAGCCGGGATCAGACGACCCACGATAACGTTCTCTTTCAGACCGCGCAGTTCGTCGCGTTTGCCCGCAACGGCTGCTTCGGTAAGCACACGAGTGGTCTCCTGGAACGATGCCGCGGAGATGAAGGACTCGGTTGCCAGAGACGCTTTGGTGATACCCAGCAGATCGCGAGCGTAGGTCGCTGCGATTTTGCCGTTCGCTTCCAGTTCGCGGTTAGCGATCTTGACGCGAGAGTATTCAGCCTGCTCACCTTCGAGGAAGTCAGAGCTTCCTGCGTTCTCGATGGTGGCTTTACGCAGCATCTGACGCACGATAACTTCGATGTGCTTATCGTTGATCTTAACGCCCTGCAGACGGTAAACGTCCTGTACTTCGTTGGTGATATAACGCGTAACCGCGTGAACACCACGAAGACGCAGAATGTCGTGCGGCGCTTCCGGACCATCCGAAACCACATCACCACGTTCTACACGTTCACCTTCAAACACGTTGAGCTGACGCCATTTCGGGATCATCTCTTCGTACGGCTCGCTGCCATCAACCGGGGTGATAACCAGACGACGTTTCCCTTTGGTTTCTTTACCGAAGGAAATGATGCCGCTGATTTCAGCCAGGATTGCCGGCTCTTTCGGACGACGTGCTTCGAACAGGTCAGCAACACGCGGCAGACCACCGGTGATGTCTTTGGTACCGCCGGATTCCATCGGAATACGCGCCAGGGTGTCACCACCGCTGATCTGTACGCCGTCTTCCAGCTGCACAATCGCTTTACCTGGCAGGAAGTACTGAGCTGGCATATCGGTACCAGGGATCAGAACATCGTTACCGTTGGCATCAACGATTTTCAGCGCCGGACGCAGATCTTTACCGCCCGCGGTACGTTCTGCAGAATCCAGAACCACCAGCGAAGACAGACCGGTCAGTTCGTCGGTCTGACGAGTAATCGTCTGGCCGTCGATCATATCGGTGAAGCGGATATAACCCGCTACTTCGGTGATAACCGGCATGGTGTGCGGATCCCAGTTTGCTACGGTTTCGCCGCCTGCAACCTGCTCGCCATCACCCTTCGCCATGACCGCACCGTAAGGCACTTTATAGCTTTCTTTGGTACGACCGAATTCGTCGATCAGTTTCAGCTCGGTGTTACGGGAGGTCACCACCAGTTTACCGCTGGAGTTCACAACCGATTTCGCGTTGCTGAGACGGATGCTACCTTTGTTTTTCACCTGGATGCTGGATTCAGCAGCCGCACGAGATGCCGCACCACCGATGTGGAACGTACGCATCGTCAGCTGTGTACCCGGCTCACCGATGGACTGTGCCGCGATAACGCCGATTGCTTCACCTTTGTTGATGATGTGGCCACGCGCCAGGTCACGACCATAGCAGTGTGCACATACACCAAAGTCGGTGTCACAGGATACAACGGAACGCACTTTCACGCTGTCTACGGAGTTCGCTTCCAGCAGGTCACACCATTGCTCATGCAGCAGCGTGTTGCGTGGAACCAGAATGTCCGCGGTACCTGGTTTCAGTACGTCTTCAGCGGTCACACGACCCAGAACGCGATCGCGCAGCGGCTCTTTAACATCACCACCCTCGATAACCGGGGTCATGGTGATACCTTCGAGGGTGCCACAATCGTCTTCGGTAACCACCAGATCCTGCGCAACGTCAACCAGACGACGCGTCAGATAACCGGAGTTCGCGGTTTTCAGTGCGGTATCCGCCAGACCTTTACGCGCACCGTGCGTGGAGATGAAGTACTGTAGTACGTTCAGACCTTCACGGAAGTTCGCGGTGATCGGCGTTTCGATGATGGAGCCATCCGGCTTCGCCATCAGACCACGCATACCTGCCAGCTGACGAATCTGTGCCGCAGAACCACGCGCACCGGAGTCGGCCATCATGTAAATGCTGTTGAAGGAAACCTGCTGCTCTTCGACGCCGTCACGGTTAATAACGGTTTCGGTTTGCAGGTTGTCCATCATCGCTTTAGATACACGATCGTTCGCCGCAGCCCAGATATCGATAACTTTGTTATAGCGTTCGCCCGCAGTTACCAGACCAGACTGGAACTGTTCCTGAATTTCAGCAACTTCCGCTTCCGCTTCGCTGATGATTTCAGTTTTCTTCTCAGGGATCACCATATCGTCGATACCAACGGATGCACCTGAACGCGCTGCATATGCAAAGCCGGTGTACATCGTCTGGTCAGCAAAGATAACGGTCGGTTTCAGGCCCAGAATGCGGTAACAGGTGTTCAGCATTTTGGAGATCGCTTTCTTGCCCAGCGCCTGGTTGACGATGGAGAAAGGCAGACCTTTCGGTACGATCATCCACAGGATCGCACGACCAATGGTCGTATCAATCAGGCTGGTTTTCGCAACGAATTCGCCCTGTGCATCTTTTTCATACTCGGTGATACGCACTTTTACACGCGCATGCAGAGAGGCCAGGCCAGCGCGATAAATACGCTCAGCTTCTTTCGGGCCAGTCAGCACCATGCCTTCGCCTTTGGCGTTAACACAGTCACGGGTCATGTAGTACAGACCCAGTACAACGTCCTGAGACGGAACGATGATTGGTTCGCCGTTCGCCGGAGACAGAATGTTGTTGGTAGACATCATCAGCGCACGCGCTTCCAGCTGAGCTTCAAGCGTCAGCGGAACGTGTACTGCCATCTGGTCACCATCGAAGTCGGCGTTATAAGCCGCACAAACCAGCGGGTGCAGCTGGATTGCTTTACCTTCGATCAGTACCGGTTCAAATGCCTGGATACCCAAACGGTGCAGTGTTGGTGCACGGTTCAGCAGTACCGGGTGTTCGCGGATAACTTCGTCCAGGATATCCCAAACGACAGCTTCTTCGCGCTCAACCATTTTCTTAGCGGCTTTGATGGTGGTAGCAAGACCACGCAGTTCCAGCTTGCCGTAGATGAACGGTTTGAACAGCTCCAGCGCCATTTTCTTCGGCAGACCGCACTGATGCAGACGCAGGTATGGACCTACGGTGATAACAGAACGACCGGAGTAGTCAACACGCTTACCGAGCAGGTTCTGACGGAAACGACCCTGTTTACCTTTGATCATATCGGCCAAAGATTTCAGAGGACGTTTGTTAGAACCGGTGATCGCACGACCGCGACGACCGTTATCCAGCAGGGCATCTACTGCTTCCTGCAGCATACGTTTTTCGTTACGTACGATGATGTCCGGCGCAGCCAGATCCAGCAGACGTTTCAGACGGTTGTTACGGTTGATAACGCGACGATACAGATCGTTCAGATCCGACGTTGCGAAACGACCACCATCCAGCGGTACCAGCGGACGCAGATCTGGCGGCAGAACCGGCAGAACGGTCAGGATCATCCACTCTGGCTTGTTGCCAGACATGACGAACGCTTCCAGCAGCTTGATACGCTTGGTCAGCTTTTTACGCTTGGTTTCGGAGTTAGTTTCGTTCAGCTCTTCACGCAGCTGCTCGCACTCTTTCTCCAGATCCATGCTTTTCAGCAGGGCCTGGATCGCTTCCGCACCCATTTTCGCGTCGAATTCGTCACCGAACTCTTCCAGCGCGTCCAGATACTGTTCTTCGGTCAGGATCTGGTTACGTTCCAGATTGGTCATACCGCCTTCGATAACCACATAGGATTCGAAGTACAGAACACGTTCGATATCGCGCAGCGGCATATCCAGCAGCAGGCCGATACGGGACGGCAGAGATTTCAGGAACCAGATGTGCGCAGTCGGAGAGGCCAGTTCGATGTGGCCCATGCGCTCACGGCGCACTTTGGTCTGGGTCACTTCAACGCCGCACTTCTCACAGATCACACCACGGTGTTTCAGGCGCTTGTACTTACCGCACAGGCACTCATAGTCTTTTACTGGCCCGAAAATACGCGCACAGAAAAGGCCGTCACGCTCAGGTTTGAACGTACGGTAGTTGATGGTTTCCGGCTTCTTAACTTCACCGAAAGACCATGAACGGATCATGTCTGGCGAGGCCAGCGCAATTTTGATCGCATCAAACTCTTCGGTTTTAGTCTGCGCTTTCAGAAACTTTAATAAATCTTTCACGGATTTGCTCCCGTCGGAGTTAGCACAATCTGGCGCCGGGAGTGACCCCGGCACCAGTGACCTGTTTGAGCGAGAGTTACTCGTCTTCCAGTTCGATGTTGATACCCAGCGAACGGATCTCTTTCAACAGTACGTTGAAGGATTCCGGCATGCCCGGTTCCATCTGATGGTTGCCGTCCACGATGTTTTTATACATCTTGGTACGACCATTAACGTCATCAGACTTAACGGTGAGCATTTCCTGCAGGGTGTATGCCGCGCCATATGCTTCCAGCGCCCACACTTCCATCTCCCCGAAGCGCTGACCACCGAACTGCGCCTTACCACCCAGCGGCTGCTGAGTAACCAGGCTGTAAGAACCGGTAGAACGCGCATGCATTTTGTCATCAACCAGGTGGTTCAGTTTCAGCATGTACATATAGCCGACGGTAACCTGGCGCTCGAATTGCTCACCAGTACGGCCATCGAACAGGGTAATCTGACCGGAAGTCGGCAGGCCACCCAGCTGTAACAGTTCCTTGATTTCAGACTCTTTCGCACCGTCGAATACCGGCGTTGCGATCGGCATACCTTTACGCAGGTTCTCAGCCAGACGCAGAACTTCTTCATCAGTGAAGGTGTTCAGGTCAACTTTCTGACGAACGTCGGAGCCCAGATCGTAAGCACGCTGGATGAATTCGCGCAGTTTCGCGACTTCCTGCTGCTGTTTCAGCATGGCGTTGATCTTATCGCCGATACCTTTAGCAGCCATACCCAGGTGCGTTTCCAGGATCTGGCCGATGTTCATACGAGACGGTACGCCCAGCGGGTTCAGTACGATGTCTACCGGCGTGCCGTTTTCATCGTAAGGCATATCTTCGATCGGGTTGATCTTAGAGATAACACCCTTGTTACCGTGACGACCCGCCATTTTGTCACCAGGCTGGATCTGACGTTTAACGGCCAGATACACTTTAACGATTTTCAGCACGCCCGGTGCCAGGTCATCGCCCTGAGTGATTTTGCGACGTTTCGCTTCGAGTTTTTTCTCGAACTCGTGCTTCAGTTCGTCATACTGCTCAGCCAGCTGTTCCAGCTGATTTTGTTTGCTTTCGTCGGTCAGACCGAGTTCCAGCCAGCGGTCGCGCGGCAGTTTGTCGAGCTTCTCAGCTTCAACGCCACCGGAAACCAGCACGGCATGGATACGGCTGAACAGGCCAGCTTCGAGGATCTGCAATTCTTCAGACAGGTCTTTTTTCGCCTGCTTCAGCTGCATCTCTTCGATTTCCAGCGCACGTTTGTCTTTTTCCACGCCATCGCGGGTAAAGACCTGAACGTCGATAACGGTACCGGAAACGCCGTTCGGCACACGCAGAGAAGAGTCTTTAACGTCAGACGCTTTCTCACCGAAGATCGCACGCAGCAGTTTTTCTTCCGGCGTCAGCTGGGTTTCACCTTTCGGCGTCACCTTGCCCACCAGAATGTCGCCGCCGGTCACTTCTGCACCGATGTAAACGATACCGGATTCATCCAGTTTGGAGAGCGCTGCTTCACCCACGTTCGGGATGTCGGCGGTGATCTCTTCCGGCCCCAGCTTGGTGTCACGGGACACACATGCCAGTTCCTGAATATGGATGGTGGTGAAACGATCTTCCTGAACCACACGCTCGGAGACGAGGATGGAGTCTTCGAAGTTGTAACCATTCCACGGCATGAAGGCTACGCGCATGTTCTGACCGAGCGCCAGTTCACCGAGGTCGGTGGACGGACCGTCTGCCAGCACGTCGCCGCGCTCAATTGGCTCACCCAGAGATACGCAAGGCATCTGGTTGATACAGGTGTTCTGGTTAGAACGGGTGTATTTGGTCAGGTTATAAATGTCGATACCTGCTTCGCCCGGGTACATCTCGTCTTCGTTAACTTTGATAACGATACGGGAAGCATCCACGTACTGAACAGTACCGCCACGCTTAGCAACAGCAGTAACACCGGAGTCAACGGCAACAGCACGTTCCATACCGGTACCAACCAGCGGCTTGTCAGCGCGCAGAGTCGGAACGGCCTGACGTTGCATGTTCGCACCCATCAATGCACGGTTGGCGTCATCGTGTTCCAGGAACGGGATCAGGGACGCACCGACGGAAACCACCTGCTGGGTGGAAACGTCCATGTAGTCAACCTGGTCGTTGCTGAACAAGCTGGATTCGCCTTTGCTACGGCAGGTAACGAGATCGTCAACAAAGCGACCTTCTTCGTCCAGGTTGGTGTTCGCCTGAGCGATAACGTAGTTACCTTCTTCGATAGCAGAAAGGTAATGGATCTCGTCAGTCACCACGCCGTCAGTCACTTTACGATACGGAGTCTCAAGGAAACCGTATTCGTTAGTCTGTGCGTAAACGGACAGGGAGTTGATCAGACCGATGTTCGGACCTTCAGGCGTTTCGATTGGACATACGCGACCGTAGTGAGTCGGGTGTACGTCTCGAACTTCAAAGCCTGCGCGCTCACGGGTCAGACCGCCCGGGCCGAGTGCGGAGATACGACGCTTGTGCGTGATCTCAGACAGCGGGTTGTTCTGGTCCATAAACTGAGACAGCTGGCTGGAACCGAAGAACTCTTTCACTGCTGCGGAAATCGGCTTGGCGTTGATCATATCCTGAGGCATCAGGGTATCCAGATCGCCCAGAGACAGACGCTCTTTCACCGCACGCTCTACACGTACCAGGCCAACGCGGAACTGGTTTTCCGCCATTTCGCCAACGGAACGGATACGACGGTTGCCGAGGTGGTCGATATCGTCCACTTCGCCTTTACCGTTACGGATACCGATGAGCTTCTTCATCACTTCAATGATGTCGTCTTTGCTCAGGATACCGGAACCTTCGATTTCGTCGCGCAGCAGAGAACGGTTGAACTTCATACGACCAACCGCAGACAGATCATAGCGGTCTTCGGAGAAGAACAGGTTCTCGAACAGGCTTTCAGCCGCTTCGCGCGTCGGTGGTTCACCTGGGCGCATCATGCGGTAGATTTCAACCAACGCGCTCAGACGATCGTTGGTTGGGTCGACACGGATAGTCTCAGAAATGTAAGCGCCGTGATCCAGGTCGTTGGTAAACAGCGTTTCGATACGCTTATGACCGGCCTGGCTCAGCTTCGCCAACAGATCCAGAGAGAGTTCCATGTTTGCTGCGCAAATCAGCTCGCCAGTAGACTCATCAACGTAGTCTTTAGCGGCAACTTTGCCTGCAATGTACTCAACCGGGACTTCAATCAGTTTGATATCGTCTTTTTCCAGCTGGCGAATGTGACGCGCGGTAATACGACGCGCTTTTTCCACATACACTTTGCCGTTAGCTTCGATGTCGAAGGAGGCGGTTTCACCACGAAGGCGTTCCGGCACCAGTTCCATCTGCAGCTTGTTATCACGAATTTCAAAGACGACTTTTTCAAAGAACAGGTCAAGGATCTGCTCAGTGGTGTAATTCAGTGCACGCAGGATGATAGTCGCAGGCAGTTTGCGGCGACGGTCAATACGTACAAACAGGTTGTCTTTCGGATCGAACTCGAAGTCCAGCCATGAACCGCGGTAAGGAATGATACGCGCGTTATACAGCACTTTACCTGAAGAGTGAGTTTTACCTTTGTCGCTGTCAAAGAATACGCCAGGACTACGGTGAAGCTGAGACACGATAACGCGCTCAGTACCGTTAATAACAAAGGTACCGTTGTCGGTCATGAGCGGAATTTCGCCCATGTAAACTTCTTGCTCTTTGATGTCTTTAACGGTGCCTTCCGGCGCTTCGCGCTCGTAGATCACCAGACGCAGTTTCACACGCAGCGGTGCCGAGTAGGTCACGCCACGGATCTGGCATTCTTTTACATCAAAGACAGGCTCGCCAAGACGGTAACTGACGTATTGCAGTTCCGAGTTGCCGCTGTAGCTCGTGATCGGGAACACGGAACGGAATGCTGCTTCCAGACCGTACTGCCCTTCAGGATCTTGCTCGATAAACTTCTGGAACGAGTCAAGCTGGATAGAAAGGAGATATGGAATGTCCAGTACTTGCGGACGTTTTCCAAAATCCTTACGAATACGTTTTTTCTCGGTATAGGAGTAAACCATTAGGGTTCCTCAGCTCGCTGACAAGTCGACCCATCTGCCCGACGAAAGGGACAGTTTGTGCAACACTATTTTGTTGACCGGAAAGTGGGGCACTTTCCGCAATGCTTGTTGCTATCACGCTTAAACCATTTCGTTGCGATTTACACAAAGCGCGAGCCTTGTCGCAATATATTAAGTCGTCGATAGAAACAAGCATTGTGAGGGGAAGCCAGTAGTTAAACAGTGTGAAACACTACCGACGCCCTACAGCGCAAAAAGGCTGGTGACCAAAAAGTCACCAGCCATCAGCCTGATTTCTCAGGCTGCAACCGGAAGGGTTGGCTTATTTAACTTCAACTTCAGCGCCAGCTTCTTCCAGAGATTTTTTCAGAGCTTCAGCGTCATCTTTGCTCACGCCTTCTTTCAGAGAGGCCGGAGCAGATTCTACCAGGTCTTTAGCTTCTTTCAGACCCAGGCCAGTTGCGCCACGTACTGCTTTGATCACAGCAACTTTGTTAGCGCCAACAGCTTTCAGAATAACGTCGAATTCAGTTTTCTCTTCAGCAGCTTCAGCTGGGCCAGCAGCAACAGCTACAGCGGCAGCAGCAGAAACACCGAATTTTTCTTCCATTGCAGAGATCAGTTCTACAACGTCCATTACGGACATAGCGGATACTGCTTCAATGATTTGATCTTTAGTGATAGACATTTAAATTGTTCCTGAATATCAGAATAAGTTTATACGTAAGCAAATGCTTTACAAAGATAACTGCGATTAAGCAGCTTCTTTGGCATCGCGTACAGCAGCCAGAGTACGAACCAGTTTGCCAGCCGAAGCTTCTTTCATGGTTGCCATCAGGCGTGCAATTGCTTCTTCGTAAGTCGGCAGAGTTGCCAGGCGATCGATCTGCGACGCCGGAATCAACTCACCTTCAAAGGCAGCGGCTTTGACCTCAAATTTTGCATTCGCTTTCGCGAATTCTTTGAACAGACGAGCAGCAGCGCCCGGGTGTTCCATAGAATATGCAATCAGGGTCGGACCAACGAACGCGTCTTTCAGGCACTCGAACTGAGTACCTTCAACAACACGGCGCAGCAGGGTGTTACGAACAACACGCATGTATACGCCGGCTTCGCGACCTGCTTTACGCAGTTCGGTCATTTTATCTACGGTAACGCCACGGGAATCCGCAACAACCGCAGACAGCGCGCCTTTGGCTACTTCGCTGACTTCAGCAACAATCGCTTGTTTGTCTTGAAGATTTAAAGCCATTAGCTTTGCTCCTGGATGTTTGCCAGGGCTTATGCCCTGGAACTCACTTCACTCTTCTCAAAGAAAAGAGCGTCTTAATACGGTGAGCAGAAACAAGCCAAAGATACTTATAAAATGTCTTCAGGTTCTGTCACCGTCTACGCAGGGAATTAAGTTTCTTGCGAAACACCTGCGGTCTTGGACGGAGGCCTGGATTAGGCCAGGCTCCAACCGAAAATCTTTTCGTGGGCGAAGATTGTAGACAAATCCACCGCCCACGTAAAGGCGAATATTAGTTCGCCACCGCAGTCAGACCAGACTGGTCAACTGCAACACCTGCACCCATGGTGGTGGAGATGCTAACTTTCTTGATGTACACGCCTTTCGCCTGAGTCGGTTTTGCTTTTTTCAGCGCAACCAGCAGAGATTCCAGGTTTTCTTTCAGTTTGTCAGCGTCAAAGTCCACTTTACCAATGGTGGTGTGGATGATGCCGTTTTTGTCGTTACGGTAACGAACCTGACCTGCTTTAGCGTTCTTAACCGCTTCAGCAACGTTCGGCGTTACAGTACCAACTTTCGGGTTTGGCATCAGGCCACGCGGACCCAGAACCTGGCCCAGCTGGCCAACAACGCGCATTGCATCCGGGGAAGCAATAACAACGTCAAAGTTCATTTCGCCTTTCTTGATCTGTTCTGCCAGATCTTCCATACCTACCAGCTCAGCGCCAGCAGCTTTAGCTGCTTCAGCGTTCGGGCCCTGGGTAAATACAGCTACGCGAACTGAACGGCCAGTACCGTGCGGCAGTACAGTTGCACCACGTACGTTCTGGTCAGATTTACGAGCATCGATGCCGAGGTTAACAGCAACGTCAACGCTTTCGTTGAATTTAGCGGTGGCCAGCTCTTTCAGCAGAGCGATGGCTTCGTTGATGTCGTACTGTTTGGTCGCATCAACTTTCTCACGGATCACGCGCATGCGCTTGGTCAGTTTAGCCATTTCTTAATCCTCCACTACCAGGCCCATGGAACGCGCGGTACCTTCGATGGAGCGAGTCATCGCTTCAACGTCTGCACCAGTCATGTCCGCGGCTTTAGTCTGCGCGATTTCCTGCAGCTGAGCGCGGGAGATCTTGCCCACTTTGTCTTTGTTCGGCTTGCCGGAACCAGACTTGATACCAGCCGCTTTCTTCAGCAGAACTGCTGCCGGAGGCGTTTTGGTAACGAAAGTGAAAGAACGGTCAGCGTAAACGGTAATAACAACCGGGATCGGCAGACCTTTCTCCATGGAATCAGTTTTCGCGTTAAACGCTTTACAGAATTCCATGATGTTAACACCCTGTTGACCCAGAGCCGGACCTACTGGCGGACTCGGGTTTGCCATGCCAGCTGCAACCTGCAGCTTGACGTAGGCCTGGACTTTCTTAGCCATTGCAATTTCCTCGTGTGGGTATAGCGCCTTAAAAAGGCTCCCCGTGATTAATACTGTGTCTTACGGGTACATGACCCATAAAAACAAAAGGCGCGAAATTGTATGTCAATTTCGCGCCCTGTGCAACGATTTAATCGCCGCTTTTTTGGTCGGCAGGTTAGGCCTTCTCTACCTGTGCAAAATCCAGTTCTACCGGAGTTGCACGGCCAAAGATGGAAACAGATACCTTGAGACGGGACTTCTCGTAGTCCACTTCTTCAACCACACCGTTAAAGTCTGCAAACGGACCGTCGCTAACGCGAACCATTTCACCCGGCTCGAACAGCGTTTTCGGACGTGGCTTGTCGCCAACTTGCTGCAGACGATTCATGATGGCATCGACTTCTTTGTCGCTGATCGGCGCCGGACGATCGGACGTCCCACCGATAAAGCCCATCACGCGCGGTACGCTGCGCACCAGGTGCCAGCTCGCATCGTTCATGACCATTTGAACCAGAACGTAACCCGGGAAGAATTTGCGCTCGCTCTTACGACGCTGGCCACCACGGATTTCGACCACTTCTTCGGTCGGCACCATGACTTCGCCAAACAGCTCTTCCATATTGTGTAATTTGATATGCTCACGCAGCGACGTAGCTACGCGGCCTTCAAAACCGGAAAACGCCTGAACGACGTACCAGCGCTTTTTAGGGGCTTCAGACATCTCAGAACCTCAGGCCAGTGATAAAGGATACCAGGCGAACCAGAATACCATCCAGTCCCCACAGGATCAGTGACATAACAGCAGTAACTGCTGCCACAATCAGCGTGGTGTGCAATGTTTCCTGGCGAGTTGGCCAAATCACTTTACGGACTTCGGTTCTCGCTTCACGGGCAAAAGCAACGGTCGCTTTACCCTTCGTCGTCAACAGCGCGACACCACCCGCTGCAGCAATTAAAATAACGACTGCCAGCGCGCGTAACGGCAGCATCATGTCACGATAAAGGTAGTTGCCAACGATAGCCACGATCAGCAGCGCAGCAACAACAACCCACTTCATCGCTTCCAGGCCGCGCCCGCTCCCTTGAGCTTCGGTATTCGCACTCATAAACCAACCTGTCACAAGAATTCAGACAAACATTTTTGCCCCGCCATAGCGAGGCAACCAAACCGAAATGCTCTATTGCGCTTCGGACTTAACGCCCTCTACAGAGCCTGTCTCAGCAATGATTATGACGTAAAAAATCACTGATGAGCCAGGTTCTGGTTCGAAAGCGTACAAAAAGGGCATCAAATGATGCCCTTTTAATGCGCATTGCGTCAAATGTTATCAGCGATTAGCCAAGAACTTTAGCAACAACGCCT
>NZ_JBNRLQ010000019.1:0-4240 GCF_055804875.1 Enterobacter sp. K510
CTGCCAGGCATCAAACAAAGCAGAAGGCCATCCTCACGGATGGCCTTTTTGCGTTTGGCGATCTCCCTGACGCCATCCTCCACACGACTAACCACAAGCGATCCCGCCATATATACGGTAAACTAGCCGTGTTTTTGTCTCTGGATAGCGTCTATGAATCACTCCCTTAAGCCCTGGAATACATTTGGTATAGCGCGTCAGGCCGCACGCATTGTTCGTGCAGAGAATGAGCAACAGTTACTCTCTGCCTGGCAGGAAGCGGTAAAAAATCAGCGTCCGGTTCTGCTACTGGGAGAAGGTAGTAATGTTCTTTTCCTGGAAGACTTTGCCGGCACCGTTATTGTGAACCGCATTATGGGCATCGAGGCGGTGGAACGATCAGATGCATGGCATCTGCACGTCGGGGCAGGGGAAAACTGGCATAAGTTTGTACAGTACACGCTGGATAACGGTATGCCCGGGCTTGAAAACCTTGCGCTGATCCCCGGCTGTGTCGGTTCATCTCCTATTCAGAACATTGGCGCATACGGAATTGAACTCCAGCGGGTTTGTGAGTATGTCGACTGTCTTGAACTCGAATCCGGCAAAAGGCTGCGTCTGAGCGCTGAAGAGTGTCAATTTGGCTATCGCGACAGTGCTTTCAAACACCAGTATCAGGATCGTTATGCCATCGTTGCCGTTGGTTTCCGCCTGTCAAAAACATGGCAGCCTGTACTGACCTATGGCGATTTAACGCGCCTTGATCCACACACGGTGACGCCTCTGGATGTATTTAATGCGGTGTGCCACATGCGCATGACAAAGCTTCCGGATCCAAAAGTGAATGGTAACGCAGGCAGTTTTTTCAAGAACCCGGTTATCACCGCTGAGCAAGCCCAAACATTGCTGGCGCAGTTTCCTGCCGCCCCGCACTATCCTCAGGCTGATGGCAGCGTGAAGCTGGCCGCTGGCTGGCTCATCGATCAGTGTGAATTAAAAGGAACGACGCTGGGCGGCGCGGCTGTGCACCGTCAGCAAGCCCTGGTGCTGATTAATACTGGCGACGCCACCAGTGACGATGTGGTAAAACTCGCCCACCATGTTCGCCAGCAGGTCGGTAATAAATTTAGTGTCTGGCTGGAGCCGGAAGTGCGATTTATCGGCCAGACGGGTGAAGTAAATGCAGTGGAGATTATCGCGTGAAGGACAATACCATTCCATTAACTCTGATCTCCATTCTGGCAGATGGCGAATTTCATTCTGGCGAACAGCTGGGTGAACATCTTGGCATGAGCAGGGCGGCGATTAATAAGCATGTCCAGACTTTGCGTGACTGGGGTGTGGATGTCTTTACCGTGCCTGGTAAAGGTTACAGTCTGCCAGAGCCAATCCAGTTGCTGGATGACGCATTTATCAGCGGACAGTTTAATGAGGGGAATATTGCTGTTCTGCCGGTAATCGACTCAACGAACCAGTATCTGATGGATCGCATGGATCAATTACATTCTGGTGATGCTTGTGTGGCGGAATATCAGCAGGCCGGACGCGGCAGACGCGGACGGAAGTGGTTTTCACCTTTCGGCGCCAATCTGTATCTTTCCATGTACTGGCGTCTGGAACAGGGCCCGGCTGCCGCTATGGGGCTGAGTCTGGTTATCGGTATTGTCATGGCAGAGGTATTACAGGCGCTGGGTGCTGAAGAGGTGCGTGTAAAATGGCCCAACGATTTATACCTTCAGGACAGAAAGCTCGCAGGCATTCTGGTGGAACTGACCGGAAAAACGGGGGATGCCGCGCAGATAGTTATCGGGGCGGGTATTAATCTCGCCATGCGCAACGTTGAAGCTGACATTGTGAATCAGGGGTGGATCAACCTCCAGGAGGCCGGGATCGCCGTGGATCGCAACCAGCTGGCAGTACGCCTCATTAGTGAACTACGTACCGCATTACACCTGTTTGAACAGGAAGGTTTAAGCCCGTACCTGATGCGCTGGAAAAAGCTGGATAACTTTATTAACCGGCCGGTGAAGCTAATTATCGGCGACAAAGAGATTTACGGTATTTCCCGCGGTATCGACGCTCAGGGGGCATTATTACTTGAGCAGGATGGTATTACCAAGCCATGGGTCGGTGGCGAAATATCATTAAGAAGTGCCGGATAAAAAAAGGAGAGCATAATGCTCTCCTTTTTGTTTATTTACGTAAACGGACCTGCTCTACGGCGTGATTGGCGCTCTTGGTCATAATCAGACTGGCGCGCTCACGGGTGGGTAGTATGTTTTCTTTTAAATTCAACCCGTTAATCTCTTTCCACAAGGAGGTGGCAATATTGACCGCTTCTTCCGTCGATAGTTTGGCATAGTTATGGAAATAAGAATCCGGGTTACTAAAAGCCCCTTCACGGAATTTCAGGAAGCGGTTGATATACCAGGTCTGTAATAAATCTTCCGGCGCATCAACATAAATAGAGAAGTCGACGAAGTCAGATACAAATACATGATGTGGATCGTGTGGATAATCCATACCGCTTTGCAGCACATTCAAACCTTCGAGAATAAGAATATCCGGCTGGGTTACCGTCTTATCACCGTCCGGGATCACGTCATAGATGAGGTGTGAATATACGGGCGCGGTGACGTTGGGTACGCCTGATTTGAGATCCGAGACAAATTTCACCAGCCGGTGCATATCATAAGAAAGAGGGAAACCCTTCTTCTTCATCAACCCGCGTTCTTTCAACACTTCATTAGGGTGGAGGAAGCCATCGGTGGTAATCAGCTCAACGCGGCGATGTTCAGGCCAGCGGCTTAACAGCGCCTGAAGCACACGTGCAGTGGTGCTTTTACCCACGGCTACGCTGCCGGCAATACTAATGATGTAGGGTATGCGTTCCCCGTTAGTGCCCAGAAACTGCTCCAGTACGGCCTGACGACGCAGATTCGAACTGATGTAGAAATTGAGTAAACGTGACAACGGCAGATAAATCTCTGCAACTTCTTCCAGAGAAAGGTCTTCGTTGATGCCTTTTAACCGCGCGATTTCACCTTCTGTCAGGGTCATCGGCACTGAATCACGAAGGGCAGCCCACTGGCTGCGGTTAAACTCAAGGTAAGGCGTCATTAACGATTGCTCTTTTTTACTCATAAGCATATGTCTGCCTGCCATGCTCATTTCCCGCTCAATCACTGCTGTTCAGTGAGACACCGAATATTCAGACCGCGACAATGGCACGCTGCATGTAAGTTAAATTTGGACAATACGCAGGAGGGTAACACCAGATGAAAAGGAATAATAAGAAAAAATCACCTCGACGGGCGGATTCAAAGGGGAGCATCACGAAAGCAGGAATCAGGTGAGATCGCGCTATAAAAGAGAAGCACAACCTTCGCACAGGTAAAAAGATAGCGCGCGGCGCACATAGCCTTCTTCAGGCTGGCGAGGATGATCGGTTTATGCGCGGCTTTTTCACCTCACCTGCCCCTAACTTGCTGAATAATTGTTCTGCTCTGCATGAAATTACAGCATTTTTCCATGCTGGCGCACAAAATGTGAGCGATAGAACGTTTTCTGCGATTTTTTTGTTGCATGCAGGCGCAGGTCTACCTAGAATGCGCGCTACTTGATGCCGACTTAGCTCAGTAGGTAGAGCAACTGACTTGTAATCAGTAGGTCACCAGTTCGATTCCGGTAGTCGGCACCATCAAGTCCGGTGGGGTTCCCGAGCGGCCAAAGGGAGCAGACTGTAAATCTGCCGTCACAGACTTCGAAGGTTCGAATCCTTCCCCCACCACCACTTTCTGGCAGCGTAAAAACTGTCTGGGCTGGTTGAAAGACTAACCGGCTCAAGCGAAAAAGAGACATGTCTCTTTTTTTGTCACAGAAAGAACTGGGTAGCCGAGTTTCAGGATGCGGGCATCGTATAATGGCTATTACCTCAGCCTTCCAAGCTGATGATGCGGGTTCGATTCCCGCTGCCCGCTCCAGACGTGCTGATATGGCTCAGTTGGTAGAGCGCACCCTTGGTAAGGGTGAGGTCCCCAGTTCGACTCTGGGTATCAGCACCACTTCACTTCTCCTTCCCGTTTCTCTCTGTGTAAGCTTAAATATTCAACATTTCAGGCATATCGCCTGGTTGATGTGGTGATATCACCGATTTATCCGTGTCTTAGAGGGACAATCGATGTCTAAAGAAAAGTTTGAACGTACAAAACCGCACGTTAACGTCGGTACTATCGGCCACGTTGACCATGGCAAAACTACA
>NZ_JBNRLQ010000020.1:0-3407 GCF_055804875.1 Enterobacter sp. K510
CGGTTTGCCGGGTGGCGGCAGCGCCTTACCCGGCCTGCCACAACCTGTAGGCCCGTGCAAGCGAAGCGCCGCCGGGCAAAAAAACAATCACCCAACCTCAAAACACCCCGCCCCGGCGGGGTGTTTTTTTATTATTGTAGACATGAATGTATTTAATTATTGGTGTGGGTTAATTTATTAATTCAGAGAATGATTTATGAAAAAATACATTAATATCGTCTATATATTCTGCCGGCTTATAATTTGTCGTCGCCACTCCCGGTATTTATATCTCTCCTGATATCAAGCAGTTGACTTTTATTACAACGATTTGAATCATAATCCTCTTGAACAAAAAATAGTAACCCTCTATAAAATCCCTCAAATTTTTTTAATCAATCTTATCTGGCGACACCGCCATACCTTTCTGTCGTTAATATATATATCAGCTGAATAAGGAACATTCATCATGCAACGAAAATCAGTCCTGTCGATCTGTATCGCCCTGGCGTTAAGCGGCAATGGCTATGCCGAAACCGAACACTTAGCAAAAGATCGTACCGCTAACCTCTGCCCCGCGAATATGAGTGTGCTGACGGAAGAGCAAAAAGCGCAGTTAGCGGCTGAATGTCTGCAAGAGCCTTCGTTTATGGAAGATCCCAAAAACTGGGTTATCGGTGGCATGGCGGCGGTAGTAGCGGCAGTGGGTATTGCGGTTGAAAACGATCACGATGGTGAAAGTTCGGATAACAGCGACAGCGGTAACGATGATGGCGGCGATAACGGCGGAGATGATAATGATGGCGGCGATAACGGCGGCGACGATAATGGTGACGACAATGATAACGGCGACAATGGCAATGATGACAATAACGATAACGGCGATGATGGCGAGGACGGTGGCGATGAGCCGTTAGTGATTAATGGCGGCACTGGTACAGCCACGGACAACGTTGGTGAAGAAATTGACGTTGACGGCAAGCTTATCATTATCAAAGGCGACAGCACCGGCACGGATAGCGGTATCGGCACGCAAGTAAAGGGTGATAAAAATACGATTAACAATGAAGGTGGGATTACGGCCACTACGGACGGCACCGGTTTCGCTGTCACTGGTAATGAGAACACCATTAATAATACCGGCGCGACCAGCGTCACTGATGGCGGCACCGGAACGCAAATCAGTGGTAACAGCAATACCCTCAATCAGAACGGTAAGATGATCGTGGGAGATTTCTCCACGGGCATCAATGTTACCGGGGACAGCAATAACGTGAATCTTATCTCCGATGAGATGAAAATCACAGGCTATGACGCGACCGGGGTGAATATTACCGGGAACACCAACACGGTGACCCTGACCGGAGATATGGTGGTGGATAAAGATCAGAAATCACCGCTCGCGAAAGAGTATTTCTTTAAGCCATCTACCGGCATTAACGTGGCAGGTAATGATAATACCGTGGTGCTGGACGGGCACATGCAGGTGGTGCTCGATACCGAAATGGCAGATAGCCACAAATGGGCAAAATATGATGGTTCTCAGGAGCCTATTTTTGGCCTGGAGGTCGTCGGAGAGGGCAACCGTGTAGATATCATGGGTGGTATCGAACTGACCGGGGAAATAAATCAGACGGCTGATAATGAAACCGGAAATAAGCGAAATGGTCCCAGTTCCTCTAAAGTAATTAGCGTGAGCGGAAACTCATCCGTGTATCTGCATGGTGAGTCGTCTATAAATGGTGATTTTGGTCAGCCGTTCAAGAGCATTATTGGTGTTTCTGATGGTGGTTACTTTGAAATTAGCGAAGATGCCACGCTCGAAACCGATATAACCAGCATAAATAAATACCTGCTTTATAATTATAATTATCTTGGCTATATCGATACTAACAGCACCATGGTCAATAAGGGGGCGATCAGTATCAACGATATTGGTTTTGCTCAGGTCGCAAACGGGTCAACCTTTATTAACGAAGGCGAAATTACGCTCGAAAAAACGATGGTTTCCGCAGGAACGGATGGCGCCGTGGTGGTAGGGCCAACGGCCATGAATAAAGGATCCCTTGTACGTAACGAGGGTAGCATTACCGGATATCTGCTTAACCGAGGAAGCATCCTGCCTGCGGGCGACATCGAAAGCGGTCAAATGACGAATGATGATGTAGGCTCCATCGTTCTTATGACGGCTCAGAAGGGCGCACAGGCCATTAATAATGGCTCACTCACATTGTATGGCCGCGGTGAAGTATTACATGCCCAGGATTCAACGGCAGATAACTACGGGCAAATCACCACGGATGCATTATGGGTGGCAGAAGGAGATGACACCACTTATGCGCAAGGGGTTCCCTCTGATAAAGCCATTGATTATGCCGTTGGCATGGGGGCCGGTAATACCTATACCCATGGCAAAAACGGAACCGCAGTAAACCACGAGGGTGGAACCATTACTGTTAATAACGCCGGTGCCGGTATGGCAGCAGTAGGTCTCAATAACGTCGTCATTAATCAGGGCACCATCAACCTTAATCAGAACGAAAACTATACCGGCGACGAACCCTTAGTCGGTATGGCGGTATATGAGGGCGGTAGCGCCATCAACGATACTACCGGCGTGATTAATATTAACGCTAAAAACGGGGTTGCCTTTTATTCCGACGGCGATGCGAATAACCGTATTATTAACCGCGGTGAGATTAATGTTAATGAAAGTGCAGGTGTACCGGCGGCGGCTGATAACAGCGACAAACTCACATCCATTGAATATGCTGACGGTACCATCCTGAGCGACACTATCACCTTAGATAAAAGTGGCGTAATACTAACCGGTAGTACGGTAAGTAATACCGGCACGCTGAATGGTCCTGGCCGGCTATTTGTGGACGGCACTCTTGAAAACCAGGTGGCGGCAATCGTTAATGCGCCCCTTACTGTTACCGGGACCGTGAATAACAGCGGTACCATCACTCAAAGTATTGCGGTAAATGCTTCCGGCAAGGTAGTAAGCGACGGTATTATTACAGGCGGCGCGATTCTGGGGGACACTGCACATATTACCAACAGCGGCGCGTTTTCGCTCGGTAGCGCATCCGACAAAGCGAATGCCAGCATGCTGGAGATGAAAAAGAACAGCGTGTTTGAAAACGCCGCTGGTGGCGTAATGACGGGTGATAATATAAAAAATGCTGTTCATATGAATGACAACAGCACCGTGAAAAACGACAAGGGCGCGACAATGAATTTTACCGCCAGCAGTCATGCGGCGGCGTTTAATATCTGGGGCGGAACGGCTGACTTTATTAACGACGGTACGGTCAACGGCTCGGGAATGACCTCTGTAGTAAGATCTGCGGATAATGCCGCTGCCAGCAAGGCGTTCTTCTGGAACCAGGATGACGGGGTGGTGAACTTTACCGCTTCTCAGT
>NZ_JBNRLQ010000021.1:0-3125 GCF_055804875.1 Enterobacter sp. K510
GCTGATTTGAGCGTCATTTTCGTGATACTCGTCAGGGGGGCGGAGCCTATGGAAAAACGGCAACTCCGCATCCTTTTCTTGGCCTTTCCTGCTTCGAGCGGCATTTGCTTATCCCGTAATCTGTGAGCTGGTAACGCCCGCCGCAGTCTCACGGCAGGAGCGTAGCGACCGAGTGAGCGAGGAGGCGTCATTTCATCACCACCTGCATTTTGCACTTACGCCCGGCAGCCGCATTTTTCCCCTGTCACATGAAGCACTTTCATAAATTGCCACTCCGTCATAACATGTTTAGCCAGTATACACTCCGCTAGCGCTACGTGACTGGTTCAGGGCTGCGCCCCGAAACCCGCTAAAACCACTGCCGCGCCTGCGGCTTGTCCAACACCGTGCCGACCGGGAAAAGATTTCCCGTCCGTCCCGGCGTTATCAGGAGGCCGGATTGGCAGACAAACGCAGCAAAATGCTCACCATGTGGGTGACTGAGGACGAGCACCGGCGTCTGCTGGAGCGCTGCGAGGGTAAGCAACTCGCGGCCTGGATGCGGCAGACGTGCCTGGACGAGAAGCCCGCACGCGCCGGCAAACTTCCGTCGATCTCGCCGGCGCTGCTTCGTCAGCTTGCCGGCATGGGGAACAACCTTAACCAGATTGCCCGCCAGGTTAACGCCGGTGGTGGAAGCGGACACGACCGCGTGCAGATTGTCGCCGCGCTGATGGCCATCGATGCCGGACTCGAGCGGTTGCGGCATGCCGTACTGGAAAAGGGTGCTGATGATGATCGTTAAGTTTCATCCTCGGGGGCGCGGCGGCGGCGGCGGGCCGGTCGATTATCTGCTGGGTAAAGATCGCCAGCGCGACGGCGCCAGCGTTCTGCAGGGGAAGCCGGATGAAGTCCGGGAGCTTATCGACGCCTCGCCCTACGCCAAAAAGTACACTTCCGGCGTTCTGTCTTTTGCCGAACAGGATTTACCGCCCGGCCAGCGCGAAAAGCTGATGGCGAGTTTCGAGCGGGTTCTGATGCCCGGACTCGATAAAGACCAGTACAGCGTGCTGTGGGTTGAGCACCGGGACAAGGGGCGGCTGGAGCTGAACTTCCTGATCCCGAACACGGAGCTTCTGACCGGCAAGCGGCTACAGCCGTATTACGACCGCGCCGACCGTCCGCGCATCGATGCCTGGCAGACCATAGTGAACGGCAGGCTGGGGCTGCATGACCCGAACGCGCCGGAGAACCGGCGGGTGCTGGTCTCGCCTTCCGCGCTGCCGGAAGCGAAGCAGGAAGCCGCCCAGGCGATTACGAGCGGCCTGCTTGCCCTTGCCTCATCCGGGGAGCTGAAAACGCGTCAGGACGTCACTGAGGCGCTGGAAAGCGCAGGTTTTGAGGTGGTGCGCACCACAAAAAGCAGCATCAGCATTGCCGACCCGGACGGGGGGCGAAACATCCGACTGAAGGGAGCCATCTATGAACAGTCTTTTAACGCTGGCGAAGGACTTAGAGCAGAAATCGAAAGCGCAGCAGCAGACTACCGGCGAGATGCTGAAAGCCGCATTCAGCGAGCACGAGAAGTCTGTCAGAGCGGAACTGAGCGAAAGCGAGAAGAGAATCAGCGCCGCCATCCTCGACCACGACCGGAAGCTGTCCTCAGCCATGAGCCAGCGCACGAAAGGGATGCTGCGCATGGTCAGCCAGACGTGGCTGACCATCGTTCTGGTCTCCGCGCTGCTGATAGCGTCGAGCGCGGGCATTCTGTGGTGGCAGGGGCAGCAGATACTCGAGAACTATACGACCATCCGGGAGCAGAAGAGCACGCAGGCCATGCTGTCAGAGAGGAACAGCGGCGTACAGCTCTCGACCTGCGGCGAGCAGAGACGCCGCTGCGTGAGGGTGAACCCGGAAGCGGGACAGTTCGGAGAGGACTCGAGCTGGATGATACTGGCGGGGAAATAGCACATGACGGAGCTGGAAAAACAGTTGCTGAGCGCATTAGAGCAGCTACAGCAGGACTACTCGAAAAGGCTGGACGAGTGGGAGAACGCCTTCGCGGAATGGCGGACGATGTCTGGTCTTATTCAACGGGAGAACGCGGCGCTGAACGAGCGCGTCACGGTCTTGAGCAGGCAGGTGCAGAGTTTGAGCGAGCAGCTGCGCCGGTTGTCGAAAGGCTGAACGCGATAGAAACTCACCGGCAGCAGGAGCGGGCGGTGCAGCACCAGAAAGCGCTGGAGCTGGAACGATCGCAGTGGCAGCATCATGGTCCTTCGCTATGATAAGCCGGGTTCTATTAATTAGTTGTTATGTAAAGATATTTAAATTTTTCAACATGAGGTATTTTTATGAATACATATATTTTCCTGGGAGGGGCTATTGTGGCTGAAGTCATAGGCACCACCTTTATGAAATATTCAGAAGGATTTACACGCCTGTGGCCGTCTGTAGGAACTGCAATAAGTTATTGCGCTGCCTTTTATCTGCTTTCCCAAACATTGGAAAATATACCTACCGGTATTGCTTACGCAATTTGGTCTGGTGCGGGAATTGTACTAATAAGCCTAGCTGGTTGGTTGGTTAGCGGTCAAAAACTTGATTGGCCCGCAATTGCAGGAATGTTCCTTATTTGCGTTGGAGTTTTGGTTATTAATATTTTTTCAAAATCTTCTGCGCATTAACTTTTTACCGAAGCATATTGGCCAAAGCAAAAGGATTTCCTTGAGATCCTTTCTTTCTGCGCGTAATCTTTTTCCCTGTAAACAAAAAAACCACCGCTACCAACGGTGGTTCGTTTGCCGGAATTCAGAGCTACCAACTCTTTGTTCCGATGGTAACTGGCTTTCACGGAGCGCAGATACCTAAACTGTCCTTTCAGTGTAGCCGCACTCAGGCTTTCACTTCAAGAACTCTGTAGGCATTCTCTACAATCTCTGCTCCGTGAACCCAGTTACCAATGGCTACCGCCACTGGCGATTTGTCGTGTCTTTCCGGGTTGGACTCAAGTTGATAGTTACCGGAACGGGCGTGGTAGTCGGACTGAACGGGGGGTTCGTGCATACAGTCCATCCTGGAGCGAACTGCCTACCCGGAACCGAGTTTCAGGCGTGGAATGAGAAACCGCGGCCATAACAGCGGAA
>NZ_JBNRLQ010000022.1:0-2729 GCF_055804875.1 Enterobacter sp. K510
TGGTACCGGGACTGACGTTAACGGCGACACCAACGACATCAATAACGATGGCAACAACAGCGGCACCAATGGCGGCACAGGTACCAATGTAGACGGCAACGGCAACACCATTGACAACAACGGTGACAACACCGGCGATGGCACAGGTTCCACCGGCACTGACGTTGACGGTAACGACAACACCATCAACAACAACGGCAACAACAGCGGGATTAACGATGGCACCGGTACTGATGTCACGGGTGATAACAACGACATCAATAACAATGGTGGCAACAACGGCGCAAACGGCGGCACCGGCACCAAAGTAGACGGCAATGGCAACACCATTGATAACACCGGCGGCAGCACCGCGACGGATGGCGGCACCGGCACCAAAGTGAATGGTGATGACAACATCATCAATTCTGGCGATTTAGACGTGTCCAGCACCGACAGCGCCAAACCTTCCACCGGGGTTGATGTTGCAGGTAACAACAACCAGATCAACCAGATGGGCAAGATGGCGGTCGGCGATTTCTCCACCGGCATTAACGTAGAAGGTAATGGCAATACCCTTAATCTTGATTCACCGGATATGAGCATCACCGGGCAGCAGGCCACCGGCGCTAATGTTACAGGCGAGTCCAACACCGTCAAGCTGACCGGCAATATGGTAGTCAATAAAGATCAAAAATCACCACTGGCGGCAGATAACTTCTACAAAGCTTCCACAGGGATTAACGTCAGCGGCAGTAATAACACTGTCGTGCTGGACGGTCATTTACAGGTGGTTGTCGATAGCGAAGATGCTGGCAGAAATTATGCCAATAACAGCGGCTCGATGGAGTTAATACAGGGCGCCACCGTAACGGGTGACAATAACCGTGTTGACATCATGAAGGGCATCGAGTTAACGGGTGAAAAAGACCAGCTGGACGATGCGGATAAAACCGCTAACCAGAGAACCGGCACCAGCAATGCCTCGGTTGTAACTGTTGATGGAAAATCTTCGGTCTACGTGCATGGCGATTCGTCCGTTAATGGCTATTTCCCCGTAGGTATCAACAACGTTATTAGCGTTAAAAATGGTGGCTATCTTGAATTCACCGAAGGCTCGACTTTCAGTACTTCCGGTGTAGAAGAAGTCAGCGACTATAACTATGACATGCATGTAAGCCAGGCTTTCACTGCAAAATCCGGTTCCACCATTGCTAACAAAGGTGAAATGTCTATTTCAGACATGACCGCCTTTGAAGCAAAAGATAAAGGTTCGAAAGTCGTTAATAACGGTCGCCTGGAGATGGTTCGCTCTGAACTCTCCACCGATCGTACGGCGCTGCGAGGCATTTCTGTAAGAAACGGAGCCACGGGTGTTAACCAGGGAGTAATGACAGGTAAGACGGTCTACCAGGGAAGCATCACCAACGTTAAAGATCATTACAGTATGTCGACTGAGGATGCTCTGAACAACCACGTCGCTGCTATTGAACTGATGACCGCCTATGCCGGTAGCTCGGTTATTAACGAAGGTCAGCTTGAGCTGTACGGACGTGGTACCGGGATGGTGGCGAATAAAAACTCGACAGCCGATAACTTTGGCCAGATTACCACCGATGCGATGTGGAAAGATGCCGCCGACACCTCTGACGTGAGAACCAGTGTCCCTTCCGGGGATAATCCAATGAACTATGCCGTAGGCATGGGGGCAGGTAGCAACGCCATTACCGCGCAGTCAAATTCTGTTGCCACTAACCGCGAGGGCGGCACCATCACCGTCTATAATGCCGGTGCGGGTATGGTGGCCTACGGTTCCAGTAACAAGGCTGTTAACCAGGGCACGATTAATCTCGAGAAAAACGAGAATTACGTTGCTGACCAGCCGCTGGTAGGTATGGCGGTCTATGGCGGCGCTACGGTGGTTAACGACACCACGGGTGTAATTAACATCAACGCCGAAAACGGTAAGGCATTCTATACAGACGGTAATAAAGATAACCGTATCATTAACCGTGGCCACATTAATATCGGTGCAGGCGTACCGCCGGAAGCTGATAACAGTGATGCAGTGGAAACGCCGGAATTTGCTGACGGCACCGTGCTAAGCGGTATTAATACGCTGACTGAAACTACGTCCGTACTTTCTGACAGCACAGTGAGTAATACCGGCACGGTGAACGGTACAGGACGGTTATATGTTGAGGGCACCTTTAATAACCAGAGCTCTGGTATTATTGATTCACCCGTCAGTGTTTCCGGCACTAATGGCGTAATTAATAACAGTGGCACCATCAACGCTTTTGTTATCACAAGCACCTCCGGGAAAGTGGTTAACAATGGTAGCGCTACTGGCGGCGCGGAGATGTGGGGAGACAGTCGCATTATCAACAGCGGTAGCTTTACGCTGGGTACAGCGACAGACGTTAAGGATGTCCATAGACTGGATCTGAAAACCAACAGCGTGTTTGAAAACGCGGCTGGCGGCGTGCTGACAGGCGATAATAACAAAAATGCTGTTCATCTGAATAACAACGGTACCTTTAAGAACGATAAAGGCGCGACCATGAACTTCACCGCCAGCAGTCACGCGGCGGGGGTAAATATCTGGGGCGGTACGGGCGACTTTATTAACGATGGTACAGCGAACGCCACCGGTGTGTCGCTGGTGGCTTCACAAGGTAATGCGGCTGCGGGTAAGGCGTTCTTCTGGAACCAGGATGACGGGGTGGTGAACTTTACCGCCTCTCAAA
>NZ_JBNRLQ010000023.1:0-2572 GCF_055804875.1 Enterobacter sp. K510
TGTGAGTTCGAAGAGTAGGGCGGGACACGTGGTATCCTGTCTGAATATGGGGGGACCATCCTCCAAGGCTAAATACTCCTGACTGACCGATAGTGAACCAGTACCGTGAGGGAAAGGCGAAAAGAACCCCGGCGAGGGGAGTGAAACAGAACCTGAAACCGTGTACGTACAAGCAGTGGGAGCCTCTTTATGGGGTGACTGCGTACCTTTTGTATAATGGGTCAGCGACTTATATTCTGTAGCAAGGTTAACCGTATAGGGGAGCCGAAGGGAAACCGAGTCTTAACTGGGCGTTAAGTTGCAGGGTATAGACCCGAAACCCGGTGATCTAGCCATGGGCAGGTTGAAGGTTGGGTAACACTAACTGGAGGACCGAACCGACTAATGTTGAAAAATTAGCGGATGACTTGTGGCTGGGGGTGAAAGGCCAATCAAACCGGGAGATAGCTGGTTCTCCCCGAAAGCTATTTAGGTAGCGCCTCGTGAATTCATCTTCGGGGGTAGAGCACTGTTTCGGCTAGGGGGTCATCCCGACTTACCAACCCGATGCAAACTGCGAATACCGAAGAATGTTATCACGGGAGACACACGGCGGGTGCTAACGTCCGTCGTGAAGAGGGAAACAACCCAGACCGCCAGCTAAGGTCCCAAAGTCATGGTTAAGTGGGAAACGATGTGGGAAGGCACAGACAGCCAGGATGTTGGCTTAGAAGCAGCCATCATTTAAAGAAAGCGTAATAGCTCACTGGTCGAGTCGGCCTGCGCGGAAGATGTAACGGGGCTAAACCATGCACCGAAGCTGCGGCAGCGACACTATGTGTTGTTGGGTAGGGGAGCGTTCTGTAAGCCGTTGAAGGTGGACTGTGAGGTCTGCTGGAGGTATCAGAAGTGCGAATGCTGACATAAGTAACGATAAAGCGGGTGAAAAACCCGCTCGCCGGAAGACCAAGGGTTCCTGTCCAACGTTAATCGGGGCAGGGTGAGTCGACCCCTAAGGCGAGGCCGAAAGGCGTAGTCGATGGGAAACAGGTTAATATTCCTGTACTCGGTGTTACTGCGAAGGGGGGACGGAGAAGGCTATGTTGGCCGGGCGACGGTTGTCCCGGTTTAAGCGTGTAGGTGTGTGTTCCAGGTAAATCCGGTTCACTTTAACACTGAGGCGTGATGACGAGGCACTACGGTGCTGAAGTGACAAATGCCCTGCTTCCAGGAAAAGCCTCTAAGCATCAGGTAACACAGAATCGTACCCCAAACCGACACAGGTGGTCAGGTAGAGAATACCAAGGCGCTTGAGAGAACTCGGGTGAAGGAACTAGGCAAAATGGTGCCGTAACTTCGGGAGAAGGCACGCTGGTGCGTAGGTGAAGCGACTTGCTCGCGGAGCTGAAACCAGTCGAAGATACCAGCTGGCTGCAACTGTTTATTAAAAACACAGCACTGTGCAAACACGAAAGTGGACGTATACGGTGTGACGCCTGCCCGGTGCCGGAAGGTTAATTGATGGGGTTAGCGGCAACGCGAAGCTCTTGATCGAAGCCCCGGTAAACGGCGGCCGTAACTATAACGGTCCTAAGGTAGCGAAATTCCTTGTCGGGTAAGTTCCGACCTGCACGAATGGCGTAATGATGGCCAGGCTGTCTCCACCCGAGACTCAGTGAAATTGAAATCGCTGTGAAGATGCAGTGTACCCGCGGCAAGACGGAAAGACCCCGTGAACCTTTACTATAGCTTGACACTGAACACTGGTCCTTGATGTGTAGGATAGGTGGGAGGCTTTGAAGCGTGGACGCCAGTCTGCGTGGAGCCATCCTTGAAATACCACCCTTTAATGGCTGGTGTTCTAACGTGGACCCGTAATCCGGGTTGCGGACAGTGTCTGGTGGGTAGTTTGACTGGGGCGGTCTCCTCCTAAAGCGTAACGGAGGAGCACGAAGGTTAGCTAATCCTGGTCGGACATCAGGAGGTTAGTGCAATGGCATAAGCTAGCTTGACTGCGAGCGTGACGGCGCGAGCAGGTGCGAAAGCAGGTCATAGTGATCCGGTGGTTCTGAATGGAAGGGCCATCGCTCAACGGATAAAAGGTACTCCGGGGATAACAGGCTGATACCGCCCAAGAGTTCATATCGACGGCGGTGTTTGGCACCTCGATGTCGGCTCATCACATCCTGGGGCTGAAGTAGGTCCCAAGGGTATGGCTGTTCGCCATTTAAAGTGGTACGCGAGCTGGGTTTAGAACGTCGTGAGACAGTTCGGTCCCTATCTGCCGTGGGCGCTGGAGAATTGAGGGGGGCTGCTCCTAGTACGAGAGGACCGGAGTGGACGCATCACTGGTGTTCGGGTTGTCATGCCAATGGCATTGCCCGGTAGCTAAATGCGGAAGAGATAAGTGCTGAAAGCATCTAAGCACGAAACTTGCCCCGAGATGAGTTCTCCCTGACTCCTTGAGAGTCCTGAAGGAACGTTGAAGACGACGACGTTGATAGGCCGGGTGTGTAAGCGCAGCGATGCGTTGAGCTAACCGGTACTAATGAACCGTGAGGCTTAACCTTACAACGCCGAAGATGTTTTGGCG
>NZ_JBNRLQ010000024.1:0-2396 GCF_055804875.1 Enterobacter sp. K510
ACTGATTTGAGCGTCAGATTCTGTGATGCTTGTCAGGGGGGCGGAGCCTATGGAAAAACGGCTTTGGCGCGGCCTTATGCTTTCTTCGTTAAGTATCTTCCTGGCATCCCCCAGGAAATTTCTGCTCCATCCGTAAGCCCGTCCCGCTCGCCGCAGCCGAACGACCGAGCGGAGCGAGTCAGTGAGCGAGGAAGCGGAATATATTCTGTATCACATTTTCTCCTGACGCGTTTTCTTTCACTTTCTGCGCCTGTCTTATGTGGCATTAATGCTATGTGTTACTGCCATGCTACATCTTAAGCCAGTATACACTCCGCTAGTGCTCCGTGACTGGTCCGGCGCTGCGCCCGGAACCCGCCTGTACCGGTTCAGCAGCCGTTCCGGCCTGACTGCAATTTTTTTTTTTCATCCCTGCCCGCTACCCTGTAAACCTTTCTTCTGCGTTGCCGTTAACAGTAGGTAAGCCATGTTTGGTTTTTCTTCCGGAGCCCTGATGACTCTTAGTGATGATGAGCGACACCTGCTTGTGTCCGTTGTTTCGGTCTGGCTACGGCGTGCCGGAGGGGATGCCGGAGCCATGATGCTGGATGCATACCGGCAGATTTTGTCTGAAACCGAACCGGCCGTAAGGACTGTCATGCTCGAATTTCTTGAATCCGTTCGCATTCATTACATTTCGTCCTGAGCATTTTCTGTATTTCTGTCCATACTTAAACGAGGCGGCCGTCACGGACGGTGGTCGTCGTTCCATGATGCTGTTATGGACGAGTGAGAGTAATCTAATCTAACTTGATTGAGTTCCGGGCGTGCCGCCCGGTTTTTTTTGCTGTTTCCCGGTGTCCGTTCCGGGACAGGATGTGCATTTGTAATACCGCGCACGCGCCGGCATCACAAATACCCTGGTCAGGGCTGCGCCCCGACACCCCGCCATCGCCTCACGGCCGCGCACTGAATTGCGCACCCGTTCACCGATTTTCACGCATTTTCCTCGCCTATCTGTGCGTTCAGCATGGCGTAAAGCGCTTCGGCCTGATCGTGCAGGTGCTCACAGCAGCCGGCAGCCTCATCCAGATCCATCTGCTCGAGCCGCTCAAGGAGGAGAAGTGTCTGTGCGCGGATAAATTTGGCCATATTGAGGGCGGCGGATTCCTGTCTGGTCACTGGTGATTTTCCCCGTCTGGTGATGATTTTTGCGTGAAAAGAGCATGGCGTCATTCTGGTGCATAGTCATGCATGCCGTTAAAATTTAACAGGCGCGTTTCTGACGGGTTCCGGGGTGGTTTGTTGTGGTTTTTGTCATGGTTTCGTCAGGAACGCGCTGAACGCGTCTCAGGCGGTGCGGGCAACGGATGTTATGGTAAATTCTTGGGGGCTTGATTATAAAATACCGCACTTCCTCTTATGTCTTGTGCTTTTTAGACAACCCTGAAAGCTTTTAGCTTTGGTGATGCAATTTGCTGGGATTTTGGCGGAGAACCACAGGTAAAGAAAAAGGCCACATTAGCGGCCTTTTTCGGAGAAGATGCTCAGTGCGGAATTTCGGAGACTTCTTTAACGTCGGTTTTATTGATCTGCTGTTTGACACCATTCGCGTCTGTATAGCCAAGCAGGCCTGAGTCTGATTCTTTAGGTTTGCCGTCGCTGACAATAGTGCGACCGTCATTGGTGTGTATGGCATAGCTTGTGCGCGTGCAGCCGGTGAGGGCTGAAAGCGCAACTGCCGCTGCGAACACTGAAACAAAAATCTTTTTCAAAGCCAGCTCCTTTTATCCATATCAGTTTTGGTCACTAACCATCTAACTATAGGTCATTTTTTATGTGAAAAGAGGCTTGATGGTGGGCTGTATATCGAGTTAGGCGCGAGGTGCTATGGTCAAAGTGTGGTGTCAGGCGGGGAGGAGGCTTATATGAGATGTAATCCGGCCGATACATATACCAAGATGATTTAAGTATTCCTCTTTGTGAGGTTGGATGTCTAATTTATAAAGGATCTTCTTGAGATCCTTTTTTTCCGCGCGTAATCTCTTGCCCTGTAAACGAAAAAACCACCCTGGCAGGTGGTTTTTCGAAGGTTAGGTAATCCTGGCAGATCCCCTAACCGTGGTAACAGTCTTGTGCGAGACATGTCACCAAATTTGTCCTTTCAGTGTAGCCTCACTAAGGCCGCCACTTCAAGAACTCTTGAGACATCTCTCGCACATCCTGTTTGCCAATGGCCGTTGCCAATGGCGATTAGTCGTGTCTTTCCGGGTTGGACTCAAGTTGATAGTTACCGGATAAGGCGCAGCGGTCGGACTGAACGGGGGGTTCGTGCATACAGTCCATCCTGGAGCGAACTGCCTTCCCGGAACTGAGTGTCAGGCGTGGAATGAGAAACCGCGGCCATAACAGCGGAG
>NZ_JBNRLQ010000025.1:0-1641 GCF_055804875.1 Enterobacter sp. K510
GACGCTAAATGAATACCAAGTCTCTGGAGTGAACATACGTAATTCATTACGAAGTTTAATTCACGAGCATCAAACTTAAATTGAAGAGTTTGATCATGGCTCAGATTGAACGCTGGCGGCAGGCCTAACACATGCAAGTCGAGCGGTAGCACAGAGAGCTTGCTCTCGGGTGACGAGCGGCGGACGGGTGAGTAATGTCTGGGAAACTGCCTGATGGAGGGGGATAACTACTGGAAACGGTAGCTAATACCGCATAATGTCGCAAGACCAAAGAGGGGGACCTTCGGGCCTCTTGCCATCAGATGTGCCCAGATGGGATTAGCTAGTAGGTGGGGTAACGGCTCACCTAGGCGACGATCCCTAGCTGGTCTGAGAGGATGACCAGCCACACTGGAACTGAGACACGGTCCAGACTCCTACGGGAGGCAGCAGTGGGGAATATTGCACAATGGGCGCAAGCCTGATGCAGCCATGCCGCGTGTATGAAGAAGGCCTTCGGGTTGTAAAGTACTTTCAGCGGGGAGGAAGGTGTTGTGGTTAATAACCACAGCAATTGACGTTACCCGCAGAAGAAGCACCGGCTAACTCCGTGCCAGCAGCCGCGGTAATACGGAGGGTGCAAGCGTTAATCGGAATTACTGGGCGTAAAGCGCACGCAGGCGGTCTGTCAAGTCGGATGTGAAATCCCCGGGCTCAACCTGGGAACTGCATCCGAAACTGGCAGGCTTGAGTCTTGTAGAGGGGGGTAGAATTCCAGGTGTAGCGGTGAAATGCGTAGAGATCTGGAGGAATACCGGTGGCGAAGGCGGCCCCCTGGACAAAGACTGACGCTCAGGTGCGAAAGCGTGGGGAGCAAACAGGATTAGATACCCTGGTAGTCCACGCTGTAAACGATGTCGACTTGGAGGTTGTGCCCTTGAGGCGTGGCTTCCGGAGCTAACGCGTTAAGTCGACCGCCTGGGGAGTACGGCCGCAAGGTTAAAACTCAAATGAATTGACGGGGGCCCGCACAAGCGGTGGAGCATGTGGTTTAATTCGATGCAACGCGAAGAACCTTACCTACTCTTGACATCCAGAGAACTTAGCAGAGATGCTTTGGTGCCTTCGGGAACTCTGAGACAGGTGCTGCATGGCTGTCGTCAGCTCGTGTTGTGAAATGTTGGGTTAAGTCCCGCAACGAGCGCAACCCTTATCCTTTGTTGCCAGCGGTCCGGCCGGGAACTCAAAGGAGACTGCCAGTGATAAACTGGAGGAAGGTGGGGATGACGTCAAGTCATCATGGCCCTTACGAGTAGGGCTACACACGTGCTACAATGGCATATACAAAGAGAAGCGACCTCGCGAGAGCAAGCGGACCTCATAAAGTATGTCGTAGTCCGGATCGGAGTCTGCAACTCGACTCCGTGAAGTCGGAATCGCTAGTAATCGTGGATCAGAATGCCACGGTGAATACGTTCCCGGGCCTTGTACACACCGCCCGTCACACCATGGGAGTGGGTTGCAAAAGAAGTAGGTAGCTTAACCTTCGGGAGGGCGCTTACCACTTTGTGATTCATGACTGGGGTGAAGTCGTAACAAGGTAACCGTAGGGGAACCTGCGGTTGGATCACCTCCTTACCTGAAAGAACCTGCCTTGCAGTG
>NZ_JBNRLQ010000026.1:0-1233 GCF_055804875.1 Enterobacter sp. K510
GTGAACGTTGACACCGGCTTTACCGCGGGTACGGCGGACACCTCTGTGACCTTCAACGACGTCTTTGTCGGGGAAGATATTCAGGGTGAGCAGAACATCACCTCCGCCAGCGTGGTCTGGACAGCGGAAGGTGAGAAGGACGCCAGCGGTAACGTGGATGTCACCATGACCAAAAACGCCTATGCGGACGTGGCGGGCGATGCGAGTGTGAACAGCGTGGCGAATGCACTGGATGCGGCCTACACCAGCAACGAGCTGTACAACAGCCTGAACCTGGCAACCAGCGCGGAGCTGACCAGCGCCCTGAAGCAGATATCTGGCAGCAAGGCGACCGGCGTATCCCGCGATGCGCGTATCCTGAGCAACCGCTTCGACATGCTGGCGGACACGGCACCGGTGATGAATAACGGTCTGGCGTTCAACGTGGTGGCGAAGGGTGACAAGCGTGCCGAGCTGGGTAATGACACCACCTACGACATGCTGGCGCTGCGCCAGAGCCTGGCGTTCGGTGACAACCAGACGCTGACCATGGAGTACGGTATCGCCCGTCTGGACGGTGATGGTAATGCGATGAGCGCCGGCGACAACGGCGTGACGGGCGGTTACAGCCAGTTCCTGGGGCTGAAGCACAGCCTGCCGCTGACGGAAGGCGGCCTGAACTGGGATAACGCCCTGCGTTATGACGTGCATAACTTCGACAGCAACCGTGCGGTACGTTACGGCGACGTGAACAAAACGGCGAACGCCGACACCCGCCAGCAGTACATGGAGTTTCGTACCGAAGGGTCAAAAGCCTTCAAGGTGCAGGAAGGCCTGACGGTAACGCCGTTTGCCGGTCTGAAAATGCGTCACACCATGGAAGACGGCTACAGCGAGAAAGGCGCGGGCGACTTCAACCTGAGCATGAGCAGCAGCAGCGAAACGGCGGTTGATGCGGTGGTGGGCCTGAAGCTGAGCTACGCAGGTGAAGACGGCTGGGCAGCGACAGCGTCGCTGGAAGGCGGCCCGAACCTGAGCTATGCGAAGAGCAAGCGCACGGCTTCTCTGGCGGGTGCCAGAGGCCAGACGTTCAGCGTTGACGATGCCCAGCAGGGCGGTGGCGTGAACGGCCAGGCGATGGCGGGCGTGAAGTACAGCGCCGGTAACGCGCAGTTCACGGCGGATGCCTTCCAGTGGCAGGAAGATGGCGTGAAGGACAAGGGCTTTATGCTGAACTACAAGTATAAGTTCTGA
>NZ_JBNRLQ010000027.1:0-1076 GCF_055804875.1 Enterobacter sp. K510
GCGCCAACGGTACGGCCGCCTTCACGGATTGCGAAACGCAGACCGTCGTCCATCGCGATCGGGTGGATCAGGGTAACAACCATTTTGATGTTGTCGCCCGGCATTACCATCTCAACGCCTTCCGGCAGTTCGATGGTGCCAGTCACGTCAGTTGTACGGAAGTAGAACTGCGGACGGTAGCCTTTGAAGAACGGAGTATGACGGCCGCCTTCATCTTTGGACAGAATGTAAACTTCAGATTCGAATTTGGTGTGCGGCTTGATGGAACCCGGCTTAGCCAGTACCTGACCACGTTCGATTTCTTCACGTTTGATACCACGCAGCAGAACACCAACGTTCTCACCAGCACGGCCTTCGTCCAGCAGTTTGCGGAACATTTCAACGCCAGTACAGGTTGATTTCGCAGTATCTTTGATACCAACGATTTCAACTTCTTCGCCCACTTTAACGATACCGCGCTCTACACGACCGGTTACTACAGTACCACGGCCGGAGATGGAGAATACGTCTTCGATAGGCAGCAGGAACGGCTTGTCAATCGCACGCTCTGGTTCCGGGATGTAAGAATCCAGGTAGCCAGCCAGTTCGATGATTTTCTCTTCCCACTGTGCTTCGCCTTCCAGCGCTTTCAGTGCAGAACCACGTACGATCGGGGTGTCGTCGCCCGGGAAATCGTACTGAGACAGCAGTTCACGAACTTCCATCTCTACCAGTTCCAGCAGCTCTTCGTCATCAACCATGTCGCATTTGTTCAGGAACACGATGATGAACGGAACGCCTACCTGGCGACCCAGCAGGATGTGCTCACGGGTCTGCGGCATCGGGCCGTCAGTCGCAGCAACAACCAGGATTGCGCCATCCATCTGAGCAGCACCGGTGATCATGTTTTTAACATAGTCGGCGTGGCCCGGGCAGTCTACGTGTGCGTAGTGGCGAGTCGGGGTGTCGTATTCAACGTGGGAAGTGTTGATGGTGATACCACGAGCTTTTTCTTCCGGCGCGTTATCGATCTGGTCGAATGCACGAGCAGAACCACCGTAGGTTTTAGCCAGAACGGTAGTGATTGCAGCGGTCAG
>NZ_JBNRLQ010000028.1:0-557 GCF_055804875.1 Enterobacter sp. K510
CGAGAGCGAAGCGGGCAACCGCATGAAGCCCTTAATCAAAGTGTCGGGGCGCTTTGACACCCGTGATTTACCACCGGAGCTGCGTGACAAGGTTAGCGGAGAAGAACTGGCCCTGTGGGTGCTGGAAAGCCTGAAAATGCGCCCGGGCGGTGACGAGGATATCCGGATGTACGGTCAGTAATAGTCTGTGCAGTCAGCCCGTTCCGGAGATGAACGGGCTGATAAGGCTGAGCAAAGCAAATAACAGGGAGTACGTAATGAAAGGAATAAAAACGGTTTTACTGAGTTGTTGTATCGCCCTGGCTTTACAGGGCTGCGGAACAGTGGCAAAGGGAAAGGAGTCTGAGATGAGCGGAAAAATGCCGACAAAGCAACACTGCTTCGGGCGGTATGTGGTGGAGTTGCCGGATTATATGTTTATGTATGACGGGACTTATCATTTCGATAATTTTAGATTAGAGATAATACAGGCAGTGAAATCTGAACGCCCGACAATTGAAAAGGACTGGGTTAAATATATCAAAGGCCAGCTGGCGCGGGGTATTAAAGAGGATGGT
>NZ_JBNRLQ010000029.1:0-418 GCF_055804875.1 Enterobacter sp. K510
CACCCGCGAATGGCAGCCGTCGCACTTGGTCATATGGCCTTTAGCGGCGTTGTACTGCGGCGCGCCGTACGGGCAGGCCATATGGCAGTAGCGGCAGCCTATGCACACTTCTTCATTCACCACCACAAAACCGTCGTCGCGCTTGTGCATCGCCCCGCTGGGGCAGACTTTGGTGCAGGCCGGATCGGCGCAGTGGTTGCAGGCAATCGACAGGTAATACGCAAAGACGTTCTGCTGCCAGACGCCGTTGTCTTCCTGCCAGTCTCCGCCTGCGTATTCATAGATGCGACGGAAACTGACCTCCGGGGTCAGATCGTTGTAATCTTTGCAGGCCAGCTCGCAGGTTTTGCACCCGGTGCAGCGGCTGGAATCAATATAAAAGCCGTACTGAGTTGTCATGGGTTACTCCTTAAACCTT
>NZ_JBNRLQ010000030.1:0-409 GCF_055804875.1 Enterobacter sp. K510
TCTGGGTACCGAAGGCACCACTGAAAGCGGCATGATCGCAATGCAGCTGGACGCGAACGCGACTGCCGACGCGGTGATCGAGAACAACGGCGCGATCAACATCTATGCGTCCAACTCTTACGCCTTCAGCAAGCTGGGCGCGAATGGTCGTATCGTCAACAATGGCACGGTAAATCTGGAAGGTAGCGGCAGCGGTCTGGTGAAAGAGAGTGGTGTCGAGGTTGCCGGGGTTAACGGCAATACGGCAGACAAGAGCGAAGCGCATTACGCGTCTTATACGCTGCCGACCGATCCGACTGTGGCACCCCAGAGCACCGGTCTGCGCAGCAGCATCAACCAGTACACCGTCGGCACCAGCGCAGACGGCAGTGCGGGTACGCTGACGGCGAGCCACGTTGACATTCAGGAC
>NZ_JBNRLQ010000031.1:0-403 GCF_055804875.1 Enterobacter sp. K510
ATCCTGAATGTCGACATGGCTCGCCGTCAGCGTACCCGCACTGCCGTCTGCGCTGGTGCCGACGGTGTACTGGTTGATGCTGCTGCGCAGACCGGTGCTCTGGGCTGCCGCAGTCGGATCGGTCGGCAGGGTGTAAGACGCAGCATGTGTCTCGGTACCGTTGCCGCCGGTGCCATTACCTTCCAGCGCAACGTCCTGCTGGATCAGGCCGCTGCCTTCCCCGGCCAGGGTTACCGTGCCGTTGTTAACGATACGCCCGTTCGCGCCCAGCTTGCTGAAGGCGTAAGAGTTGGACGCATAGATGTTAATCGCGCCGTTGTTCTCGATCACCGCGTCAGCCGTGGCGTTCGCGTCCAGCTGCATGGCCACCATGCCGCTTTCAGTGGTGCCTTCGGTGCCCAGG
>NZ_JBNRLQ010000032.1:0-384 GCF_055804875.1 Enterobacter sp. K510
GCAATCAGAAGTGAAACATCTTCGGGTTGTGAGGTTAAGCGACTAAGCGTACACGGTGGATGCCCTGGCAGTCAGAGGCGATGAAGGGCGTGCTAATCTGCGATAAGCGCCGGTAAGGTGATATGAACCGTTATAACCGGCGATACCCGAATGGGGAAACCCAGTGCAATCCGTTGCACTATCATGTCATGAATACATAGTGGCATGAGGCGAACCGGGGGAACTGAAACATCTAAGTACCCCGAGGAAAAGAAATCAACCGAGATTCCCCCAGTAGCGGCGAGCGAACGGGGAGGAGCCCAGAACCTGAATCAGCATGTGTGTTAGTGGAAGCGTCTGGAAAGTCGCAGGGTACAGGGTGATACTCCCGTACACAAAAATGCA
>NZ_JBNRLQ010000033.1:0-341 GCF_055804875.1 Enterobacter sp. K510
ACCGTCTGCCCGCGGTCGGCTCTATTCGGCCTCCTGCCTCATTTCGCCTCTGGCCGCCATCCATGGCGTCCAGCCCTTGTCATCCGGCCTCCGGCTCGCCGGTTTCAGCGGGGACTCAACCCCTCGCGTTAATTACGATGACGGTTTGTTACGACTGAGTGGCTTGAAGTTTATTTGAACTTACAGGAACCGCGATATTGGGTTTATAAAAAATCTGGAAGTGTGGGGAGTCCGGCTGAAAATCGCTGAGGCGTTCCCTGTAGGCCGGGGCAGCCCGCATGGATGCGGGCTGAGGGCGCGACTTGCAGGGACGCTGCATCGCGCCCGACCCGAAGCCGGAA
>NZ_JBNRLQ010000034.1:0-336 GCF_055804875.1 Enterobacter sp. K510
TTTGCCTCTTCACCCCTGGCGTAACTTGCCACGTCCACCGACAGGAAAGTGGCTGAGCCTTTGACTTTTGAGCGCCAGGTCATCTGGTAGTAATCGCGCTTTTCCAGCCTGCCGGGATAATAGTGATATTCATTATCCAGACAGTAGCCCGGCTCGTTGTGCGGCCAGGGCTTATAGGTGATGGCGTTAATGTCGTCCATCTGATTATTAAGCTGGCGCTGCACTTCCGAACGCAGTTTTTCTTCCGGCTGCGGACGGGGAACGGTAATCCATTTACCGGTAATCAACATCCACTCTTTTCGCTCAGGAAATGACTTTAAGTAATTAGTGTCATAT
>NZ_JBNRLQ010000035.1:0-336 GCF_055804875.1 Enterobacter sp. K510
TTATGAAACTCATTATTTGAAGTCTTTTCCCGACATTAAAAGGTGGATACTGGCGACCGGGCACTGGATCAGTATTCCTAGGCCTCTTCCTGAAGAAAAACTGCGTTCGGAAGTTCAGCGCCAGCTTAATAATCAGATGGATGATATCAATGCCATCACTTATAAACCCTGGCCACATGTCGAGCAGGGCTACTGTCTTAATAATAAGTTTCACTACTATCCTGGTCGCCTGGAAAAGCGCGATTACTACCAGATGACCTGGCGTTCAAAAGTCAAAGGCTCAGCCACTTTCCTGTCGGTGGACGTGGAAAGTTACGGCAAAGGAGAAGAGGCCAG
>NZ_JBNRLQ010000036.1:0-290 GCF_055804875.1 Enterobacter sp. K510
GAGCAGAGTATGGTGGAGCTATGCGGGATCGAACCGCAGACCTCCTGCGTGCAAGGCAGGCGCTCTCCCAGCTGAGCTATAGCCCCATACAGATGTAGTCAAACCTCAACCCTAATTCGTTTCCGATCGAGGCGTGGTTAAGTTTAAGCATACTCATGTATGCGAACTTTGCCACTACAAAGTACGGAGCGAATTTGGTAGGCCTGAGTGGACTTGAACCACCGACCTCACCCTTATCAGGGGTGCGCTCTAACCACCTGAGCTACAAGCCTGTAGAGGTTTTACTGCTC
>NZ_JBNRLQ010000037.1:0-285 GCF_055804875.1 Enterobacter sp. K510
CACACAGATTGTCTGATAGAAAATAAAGCAGTAAGAAATCTCTGCAGGCTTGTAGCTCAGGTGGTTAGAGCGCACCCCTGATAAGGGTGAGGTCGGTGGTTCAAGTCCACTCAGGCCTACCAAATTCCTCCTGATACTGCGTTGCAAAACGCCCTGTCTCAGAAAGAATACCGGTAACGAGATTTGCATACGATGGGGTTATAGCTCAGCTGGGAGAGCGCCTGCCTTGCACGCAGGAGGTCTGCGGTTCGATCCCGCATAGCTCCACCATCCTTTACTGCTGAA